>JAUIIM010000108.1 GCA_030431785.1 Acidimicrobiia bacterium
GCACCGTACGCAGTCACGAAACACGGCGTCGTCGCGCTCGCCGAGTGGCTGGCGGTCACCTACGGGGAGCAGGGCATCGGCGTGTCAGCGCTGTGCCCCCAGTTCGTGGATACGCCGATGCTGGACATCTTCGACGACGAGATCCCTGACATGGCCGAGTGGGTCCGGTCCGGAGCAATCAGTGCCGAGACCGTCGCTGACGCGGTCATCGAGGGAGTGCAGCATGAGCGCTTCCTCATCCTCCCGCATCCTGAAGTCGCCGAGTACTTCCTCAACAAGGCGACCGACTACGAACGCTGGATCGGTGGGATGCGGAAGCTCCAGGCATCATTCACATCAGAGAGTTCCGACTCGACCCAGGAGCCAGGAGCCAGCAGCTAGGAGCCGGGCGCCGGTTCCAGAACCACTTTGCCCATCACTGTGCGTTCTTCGATCATCCGGTAGGCGTCACGGAAGTCGTCGAGCGCGAATCGACCGCTGATCCGTGGTGCCAGGGTTCCTGCGCTCACCATGTCGAACAACTCAGCGACGTTCCGTCGGTTCTCGGCAGGCTGATGCTGAGTGAACGCACCCCAGAACACACCCACGAGGGACGCCCCCTTGAGTAGGGGAAGATTCAGCGGGAGCGACGGGATGTCTCCCGCCGCAAACCCGATCACCAGATGGCGTCCTTCCCATGCGAGGGACCGAAACGCCAGTTCGGACATGTCTCCGCCGATCGGGTCGTACACGACGTCCACTCCCCTCCCATCGGTCAGCTCCTTCAACTCGCCCCGAAGGTCACCGGTCTTGTAATTGATCGTGTCCGTCGCTCCGATCGAACGGCAAAAGTCCAGCTTCTCATCACTCCCGGCTGCTGCGATCACGCGGGCCCCCATGGCTGCGCCGATCTCGACAGCGGCGGACCCGACGCCACCGGCTGCTCCCAACACCAGGATCGTCTCGCCCTGGCGCAGCTCGGCTCGCTGTTTCAGGGCGTGATAGCTGGTTCCGTAGGCGACCAGCATCGTCGAGCCGGTCGCAAATGACACGTCATCCGGGAGACGGACGCAAGCACCTGCATCGACTGCCCACTGTTCGGCGAAGGCACCGACGGTGCCGAATGCTGCCACTCTGTCTCCGGACTTCAACCGTGTGACGCCTTCACCCACCTGCGTCACCACACCGGCGGCTTCGAAGCCGGGGGTGAACGGCGGCTCGGCCTTGATCTGGTAGAGCCCTCGGATCGTCAGCAGGTCCGGGAAATTCACGCTCGCGGCTCGCACTTCGAGTACCACCTGGCCGGCAGCTGCCACCGGAGCTTCGACATCCTCGACGGTCAGCTGATCAGGACCACCGAGTTCGTTGCAGCGAACGGACCTCACGAAACGACCTCGAACAGGCCGGCAGCACCCTGCCCTCCCCCGACACACATCGTCACGACCACATACCGCACGCCGCGGCGCCGCCCCTCGATGAGGGCATGCATCGCCATGCGTGCCCCGGTCATGCCATACGGATGACCGATGGAGATCGCCCCGCCGTTGACGTTGAGGCGGTCGTTCGGGATCCCGAGTTCGTCGCGGCAGTAGAGGACCTGGACGGCGAACGCCTCATTGAGCTCCCACAACCCGATGTCGGCCATCGTCAGACCGGCGTTGTCGAGCAGCTTCGGGATCGCGAACACGGGACCGATCCCCATGATGTCGGGATCGACGCCTGCGACCGCCATGCCGCGGTAGATACCAAGCGGTGTGAGCTCGCGCTCTCTGGCCACGTCCGACGACATCACCACGGTCGCAGCTGCACCGTCCGACAACTGGCTTGCGTTGCCAGCGGTGATGGTGCCTCCACTGACCGGAGGAAGGCCACGCAGACCCTCAAGCGTCGTACCCGGTCGGTTTCCCTCGTCCTGCGACAGAGTCACTTCGACGGACGATGTTTCGCCCGTTTCCTTGTCACGCACCTTCTTGGTCGCGGTGATCGGGATGATCTCGTCGTCGAAGGCTCCCGACTCCTGCCCTGCTGCCGTGCGTTCCTGCGACTGGAGACCGTACTCATCCTGTGCCTCCCGACTGATCCCGAACCGGTCGGCCACGACTTCGGCGGTCTGGAGCATCGGCATGTACGCGGCCGGGTGACGTTCGACGAGCCTGCGATCGATCATCCGGAAGGTGTTCGTGTGCTCGTTCTGTGCGAGCGAGATCGACTCCACGCCACCGGCGACCACGATGCCCATCCCGTCGACGAGGACCTGCTTGGAGGCGGTTGCAATGGCCATGAGTCCGGATGAACACTGACGGTCGATCGTCATGCCCGGAACCGAGGTCGGCAGACCGGCGGCGAGACCCGAGAGTCGACCGATGTTGGGGAACTGCGTTCCCTGCGGCATCGCACAACCCATGATCACGTCGTCGACCTCTCCCGGGTCGACGCCGGCACGTTCCACCGCAGTCATGATCGGAGCAGCGGCGAGACTCGGGGCCTCGAGGTCGTTGAAGGCGCCTCGGTAGGCCTTACCGATCGGTGTGCGTGCTGCCGAAACGATGACTGCGTCGCTCATGCTTGCTCCTCGTTGGTCGCAGCCATTGCCTCGGTGAGGAACTTCATGGTCTGCTCGTTGCCGCTCATCAGCTCCTGCTGCCCTTCGGGATCCACGATCTCGTCGAAACGCGCAGCGATGCTCTCCGGTGTCCGTTCCCCCGCGGGGATGTGGATCCCGGGTGTCTCGTAGATCTTCGCAACCGCATAGCCACCTGCGCCTGCGGCGAGGATGACGCCGTTCGGTGCATCCTTTGACGTGAGAAAGAGCACACCCGGGGTCACTTCCTCGGGTTTCAGGAGCGCCTTTGCCTCGTCAGGGAGAAGATCATCCGTCATCCGGGTGTGAGCGACGGGTGCGAGGGCATTCACCCGGATGTCGTACTTTGCGCCCTCGGCACGGAGAGTGTTCATCAAGCCGACGACACCGAGCTTTGCTGCTCCGTAGTTCGCCTGCCCGAAGTTGCCATAGAGACCCGAAGACGATGACGTCACGACGACCCGCCCGTAGTTCTGTTCACGCATGTGACCCCATACCGCCTTGGTGCAGTTGGCGGTTCCGAACAAATGCACGTCGACGACGAACCGGAAGTCGTCCATCGTCATGTTCGCAAACGACTTGTCACGCAACACGCCGGCATTGTTGATCAGGACGTCGACGCGACCCCATCGTTCCACGGCATCGCTGACCATCGCCTCGACGGCTGCCATGTCGGTCACGTCGGCGCCGTTGGTCATCGCCTCCCCACCGGCCGCTTCGATCTCGGCGACCACCTGCTCGGCTGCCGACAGCGAGGCCCCGGTTCCGTCCCTGGCTCCGCCCAGGTCGTTCACCACCACCCGCGCGCCGCGCTCGGCGAGCGCCAGGGCGTGTGACCGGCCGAGGCCGTGCCCGGCTCCGGTGACGATCGCCACCTGTTCATCGAACGTGATCATGTCTGCAGTTCCTCTCACGGTGTTAGTCGCCGTTCACAAGAATAGACAGGGGCCGGAGGAAGGGAGGAAGGGACAAAGGGACAAAGGGACAAAGGGACAAAGGGACAAAGGGAGAAAGAGTTGTCGGATTGTCGGAATGTCGGATACTCCGAAAGGGAGGCGCAAGCCGACCGGTCCGAAAGGAAGGCGAAGCCGACCGATCCGAAAGGAAGGCGCAAGCCGACCGGCCCGAAAGGAAGGCGAAGCCGACCGGTCCGAAAGGAAGGCGAAGCCGACCGATCCGAAAGGAAGGCGCAAGCCGACCGGTCTCCCAGTCTTGAGACGAAGTCTCAGAACTGGGTATATCCCCCATCGATCGTGATCGTGTCGCCGGTGTGCCACTGGCTCGCATCCGAGGCGAGGTACACGGCGATCCCACCGAAGTCCTCCGGTGTCCCCCACCGGCCCGTCGGGATGCGGGGCTTCACGTTCTGTTCGAATCGGTCACCCTCGATGAAGCCGTCGGTCATGCCGGTCACCACCCATCCCGGGGCGATCGCATTCGCCCGGATTCCGTACCGGCCGTACTCAACGGCGAGGCCCTGGATCATGGCCCGCACACCGGCCTTCGAAGCGGCGTAGTGCTCGCCCCGCGGGAATCCGAAGTCGGCAGACACCGATGAGGTGACCACGAGCGAACCACTCCCCCGCGGCTTCATGTGCTTGACCGCCTCCCGGAAGGTCCAGAAGACGCCGTCCATGTTCACACCGAATATCCAGCGCCACTCCTCGGTGGACATGTCCTCGAATCGTGTCGCCCCAGCTCCCACGCCGGCGTTGGCGAACACGGCATCGATGTGACCGAATGCATCGAGGGTCTCGGCGAACGCATCGACGACAGCGGACTCGTCGGATACGTCTACCCCGAGTGCAAGTGACGGATTGCCGATCGATTCGAGCGAAGCGAGCGTCTCCGCATTGCGCTCCTCATTGCGCCCCCAGACCGCCACGGTCGCACCAGCACGGGCGACCGCCTCCGCCATCCCCCTCCCGATGCCGTTGTTGCCACCCGTGACGACGACGCACTTGTCGGACAGATCGAACAGAGAAGATGTCATGGTGGACCTTTCGGTGTGGACGGACGACGGGGTGACGGATAGGGGTTGCATCGTAGCGGCTCCCCCTCTGCGGCCGGGAGTACTCTTCCCTGAATTCCACCACCGAGTTCCCTGAGTTTCGGCAGGTCGGGGGTAGCGTTGCGTCATGCGAAAGGCCACCACCATCGTGATCGCCGCCATCATGGTCTTCGCCGTCGCGTGCGACACGCGTCCCTCGCCACCGGATTTCAACGAGACGACCACCACGAGCACGACGCTCCCCGCAGGCCAAGTGTCCTCGACCACGGTCACGCTTCCACCTGTCGAAGAGCAGGTCATCGGACGCGTCGTGTCGATCACCGATGGCGACACGGTGCGCGCCACCGTCGACGGCCAGAGCGTCGAGATCCGCCTGCTCGGGATCAACGCACCGGAGATCGACGAGTGCTGGGGGCCAGAAGCAACGTCGGCGCTCGCCCAGTTGATCCAGGACCGGGACGTGCTCCTCGTTTCCGGGCCCGAGGACGTCGACCCGTTCGGCCGGCTCCTTCGCTACCTGTACCTCCCGTCCGACGACGATCCGGTCTTCGTGAACGCGATGATGGTCGAAACCGGCAATGCCCTCACCCTGCAGGACGGATCGGACGAATCACGTGCGATGAAGTCCTATGAAGCGAGGGCGTTCCAGTCCGGCTACGGGATGTGGGGTACGTTTGCCTGCGGCGACGACGAGGGCGTGAACGCTGACCGTCCCGTGATACGGGTGTCGGAGATGGTGTACGACCCTGCCGGTGCCGATACGGACAATCTCGGCGGCGAGTACATCACGATCGTCAACGAGGGCTACTCGAACGTCCCGATGGGCGGATGGACCCTCCGTGACGAGTCATCGTCCAACCGGTTCGTGTTCCCGGACGGGACCACGCTGCGCGTCGGTGAATCGATCACCGTGTCGAGTGGGTGTTCGGGAGCACCGACGGGGGCACTCCTGTGGTGCGCCGACCAGGGCGTCTGGAACAACGGTGGGGACACGGCGATTCTCCTCGACACACTCGGCAACGCCGTCGTGTGGCACACGTATGCAGCCGAAGGCTGAGTACGAGATCCCAGATCCCAGATCCCAGAGTACGCCCTAACCGATGTCGCGCTCACTCACGCTCTTCATCTCCATGAACAGACGCAGATAGTCGGGTCCACCCGCCTTGGCGTTCGAGCCAGACATGTTGAACCCGCCGAAGGGCTGGACCCCGACGAGGGCTCCCGTGATCTTCCGGTTGAGGTAGAGGTTGCCGGCGTGGAAATCGCGCTTTGCACGATCGAGGCGCTGACGGTCGTTCGAATACACGCCCCCGGTCAATCCGAACTCAGTCCCGTTGGCGACCTCGATGGCCTCGTCGAAGTCCCTGACTTTCAACACCGACAAGACCGGTCCGAAGATCTCATGCTGTGCAAGGCGGGCGGTGGGATCGACGTCGACGAACACCGTCGGTTCGATGAAGTACCCGCCGTCAAGATCCACCGGGCGACCCCCCATCACGATCGTCGCTTCTTCCTTGCCCCGCTCGATCTCCGTCAGGATCGAACGATGCTGGGCTGCGGAAATCACAGGGCCGACCGGTGCGTTCTCGACTGCAGGACCCATCGGGAGGCCAGCCGCCTTCTCGACGACCAGATCGACAAGATCGTCGTGGAC
>JAUIIM010000109.1 GCA_030431785.1 Acidimicrobiia bacterium
GGTGACCCATGAAGACCTCCTGTGGGTGTTGACGGCAATCACCACTCCACACGGAGGTCTTCACCTATGCAACTGTCACCAACGTCCTGGCCGGGTACACCTAGCTCCTAGCTGCTGGCTGATCCGACAATCCGAGAATCCGACAATCCGAGAATCCGAAGAGGCGTGGAGGCGCGTAGGCGTGTGGGCGCAGATCGATGATCGTCTTGGCTCCTGGCTCCTTGCTCCTAGCCAATCCGAGAATCCGACAGTCCGATAGTCCGAGAATCCGAAGAGGCGTGGAGGCGCGTAGGCGTGTGGGCGCAGATCGATGATCGTCTTGGCTCAAGGCTCAAGGCTCAAGGCTCAAGGCTCAAGGCTCAGGGCTCCGGGAACGGATCGAGGATCTGAGCCTGGCCGGACGTTGCGTCCATGAGTGCGGTGCGGAAGGCATCGACAGAGGGCTCGGGGATCGCGACCGTCGCCGTGACGCCCTCGGCGACGAAATCCTCCGTCTCGACACGGCCACCGTGCTCGCCCACGAGCTGGTGGACGGCCCCTGCGTGGGCAAAATCCACGGACACGGACACGGAGATGAGCGCCTGTTCCTCGATGATCGAGGCACGGTCCAGGCACTTCGAGGCCACACCCCCATACGCACGGACGAGACCACCCGTCCCGAGTTTCGTTCCACCGAAGTAGCGGGTCACCACGACCATCACATGGTCCAGATGGTGGCCGTCCAGCGTTGCGAGGATCGGGCGACCAGCCGTTCCACCAGGTTCGCCGTCGTCGGACGAGCGATACTGCTCATCGATCCGCCACGCCCAGCAATTGTGTGTGGCCGAAGGATCGGCTACCTCGGCGAGGAACGATGTCGTCTCCTCGACGGAATCGACCCGGGCGGAATGGGCGATGAAACGGCTGCCCTTCACCACGTCTTCATATGTCGTGATCCCAGAAACGGTGCGCATGGTCTGAATGGCAAGTACCAAGTAGCAAGTAGCGAGTAGCAAGTACAACGTACATCGTTCCCGGACGGCAGTAGCGCGGCACATCAATAGCATCTCGACACATGAAGCCACGAAACTCCGCACTCTTGCTCGTTCTCGCCGTCGCTCTGATTACGGCGGCATGTAGCAGCGACACTGCCGACACGACCACCACGACGCCGACTGCCCCGTCGAGCACCACTTCGACGGAAGCCGGAGGCGAGCAGACCGTTCCGACGTCGTACGAAGAGTTCCGCACGCAACCGACGGCCTGTGGCGCCGATGCACCCGAGGCAATCGAATCCATGGAGTTCGACTCGCCCGACGACATGGGGGTCGCCGACGGAACGACGGTCGTGATCGCGACTTCCTGTGGGGAGATCACTGTCGAGCTGCTCCCGTCGATGGCCCCGGCCACGGTCAACAGCTTCGTGTTCCTCGCCGAACAGGGGTACTTCGACGGATCGGTCTCCCACCGTGTCGTGCCCGGTTTCATGATGCAGGCCGGCGATCCAACGGGCACCGGGCGAGGTGGGCCCGGTTACTCCGTCCCCGACGAATACCCGTCCGAGGGTTTCCTCTACGAACGGGGAATGTTGGCGATGGCGAATGCAGGTCCGGGCACGACCGGTTCGCAGTTCTTCATCATGATGGAGAGCGTCGACTGGCTTCCACCGAACTACACCGTGTTCGGATCGGTCGTCGACGGTATCGAGGTGCTCGATGCGATCGCATCCGTACCACTCGGACTGTCCCCGACGAGTCCTGACCCGTCGCCATCGACACCGCTGGAGACCGTCTACATCGAGTCGGTCACCGTCGACGGATAACATTGGCATATGCCGAGTGAGAAACGCGAACGCCAACGGCAGAATCGGGCACTGAAAGAGGCCGAGGAAGCGAAGGCGGCGAAGAAGCAGCAACGTATCGCCATCGTCAAGCGCTACGGCTCGTACACCCTGCTGTTCGTCGCTGCCCTCGTCGCCCTCAAGATCTTCTTCGGATGAGTCGACCGTCGGTTGACCTTCACCTCCATTCAAGCGCGTCCGACGGCCACGATTCGCCTGCGCGACTGGTAGAGCTCGCAGCCGAGGCTGGCGTGGAAACGATGGCGCTTGTCGACCACGACACCCTCGACGGCATCGAGGAGGCACACGCCGCCGCTGCGCAAGCCGGTCTCGAGCTCATCCCGGGAACCGAGCTCTCGGTGGACCACGAGAACCGGAAGATGCACTTGCTCGTGTACTTCGTAGAACCGGGTCGCGGAATCCTCGACCAGCAGCTGCCCGAACTCCGTGTGGGCCGGAACGAACGGAACCGAGAGATCGTCACTCGCCTCAACGAGCTCGGGTTTGCGATCACGATCGAAGATGTCGAGCGGATGGCCGGAGGCCAGTCCATCGGTCGACCACACATCGCCGATGCGTTGATCGAGCTCGGTGCCTTCAAGAACCGCAATGAAGTCTTCGCCACGCTCCTCCACGATGGTGGCCCCGCCTACGTCGAGCGCCGCCGCCTGAGCGCTACCCGAGCTATCGAGCTCGCCCGCAGCGACGGCGGGGTCCCCGTGATCGCACACCCGTACACGATGGGTTTCACCAGCGATGAACTCCCGACGATCCTCCGGGAACTCACCGACGTCGGACTCGGCGGCATCGAGGCGTGGTACCCGAGCCATCCCGTCGAGCTTCGCCGACACATCGCCGTACTCGCATCACAACTCGGCATCGCAGCGACCGGTGGATCCGACTACCACGGTGAACTGGCCAGGGAGAACCGGATCGCAGTGGGCTTCGGCGACCTCGTCGTTCCCCACTCCGCGCTCGAGCAACTGCAGGAGCAGCGTGCGTAGCGACGCACGCTGCTCGATCGCCCGATATCCGATATCCGATGGTCAGCCCGAGCACGGCTCACGGCTCACGGCTCACGGCTCATCTCCGATTTGCGTTCCTCGCGATGCACCCCTACCGTCCGGTGTCCAATGAACAACGCACTCGTGCACGTCCATCATCATCACCACCAATCGGTGGTCGGTTGATGGTGCGTCGCTAGGCAACAAGCACACCACACGCCGACCGAGAGGTCGGCGTTTCTGTTTGTCAGGCGCGGTGACCGTTCGGAAGGCGGGAAGGGACCCCCGTCTTGACCGCCCCACTACGACAAGAACAGATTCTCCACCTGGCCATCCCCAAAGGACGGACCGAACAGGCAGTGCGCGCACTGTTGTCGGACGCAGGCATCGGTCTGCGTTCCGGACCGCGAGGCTATCGCCCGATCCCATCGGTAGAAGGACTCGAGGTCAAGCTGCTCAAACCGCAGAACATCGTCGAGATGCTCGACGCCGGGTCTCGCGACGTCGGATTCGCCGGTGCCGATTGGGTGGCGGAGAAGCGGGCCGATCTCGTCGAGTTGCTCGACACGGAGTTCGACCCGGTGAAGGTCGTCGTGGCGGCGCCTGCGACTGTCTACGCCGAGGGCGCCCTCCCCGATCGTCCACTCGTGGTGGCGACCGAACTTCCACGTCTGACCGAACGTTGGCTGGAGCGCCGGGGCATCGATGCCACCATCGTCCGCTCCTACGGAGCGACCGAGGTCTTCCCCCCCGAGGACGCCGACATGATCGTCGACATCACAGCAACGGGTGAGACGCTCACGGCGAACCAGCTCCTGATCGTCGACACCGTGATGGAATCGTCCACCCGTCTCTATGCCAGCCGGGCGGCGATGGACGATCCGGCACGGAAGACCGCGATCGAGAGTCTCGTTCTGGGCATCCGTTCGGTACTCGAGGCCCGTAACAGGGTGATGATCGAACTCAATGTGTCGACCGAGGATGTCGACGAATTGATCGCGGTGCTCCCAGCGATGCGGAAACCGACGATGGCGTCTCTCTACGGCGGAGAAGGACTGTCGGTCAAGGCCGCCGTGCCGCGCACCTCACTCCCGACCCTCGTACCGAGCCTCAAGGCCAAGGGCGCAACCGACATCGTCGTCACGACCCTGGAGCAGATCGTCCCATGACCACTGCATCACGACGCGTCGACTTCCAACGGATCACATCGGAGACACAGATCGAAGGCTCACTCGACCTCGACGGGACCGGCGTCGCCGACGTAGCCACCGGACTCGGCTTCTTCGACCACATGCTCGACGCACTCGTCCGTCACAGCCGGATCGATCTCACGCTCCGTGCAAAGGGGGACACACAGGTCGACGACCACCACACCGTCGAGGACGTCGCCATCGTCATCGGTCAGGCCGTAGCCCAGGCGTTGGGCGACCGGCGCGGGATCGAGCGATTCGCGACAGGATTCGCACCGCTCGATGAGGCGCTCGTCCGTTCGGTTCTCGACCTGTCCGGCCGCCCATGGCCGGAGATACACCTTGACTTCCCACGCCCGACGGTCGGCGATGTCGCGACTGAGAACGTCATCCACTTCTTCCGTTCGTTTGCCATCGAAGCACGGGCAGCACTCCACATCGACCAGATCAGAGGGGACAACACGCACCACATCGCCGAAGCCGCCTTCAAGGCGACCGCCATCGCATTGCGCGATGCCGTACGTGTGACCACACAGACGATTCCGAGCACGAAGGGGACGTTGGCATGAGCACAGTCACCATCGTTCCCACAGGGACGGCCAACCTTGCTTCCATCGCCGCCGCGTTCGACCGACTCGGGTGGGAGTCGCGCCTGTCAGACGACCCCGACGTCGTCAGGACCGCCGGTCGGCTCGTCGTCCCCGGTGTCGGCACGTTCGGTGCAGCGATGGGGCAGATCGATCGTTCGATGCTCAGCGACACGATCGCCAAGCGAATCGCCAACGACGAGCCCACCCTGGCGATCTGCGTCGGCTTCCAGGTCCTCGCCCGATCGAGCGACGAGAGCCCGGGTGTGGAAGGCATCGGCGCAATAGACGACACTGTGGGCCGTTTCAGCGACGCGATACAGGTCCCGCAGCTCGGATGGAACGAGGTCTCGGCTCCGCCAGAGGCACGGTTCCTCAGGTCGGGCTGGGCCTACTTCGCAAACTCGTACCGAATCCAGAGCCCCCCTGCCGGTTGGATCAGCTCACTCAGCGACCACGGTTCCCCTTTCGTCGCAGCGATCGAAAGGGGTGCGACACTCGGTTGCCAGTTCCATCCCGAACTGTCCGGTCCATGGGGTGCCGAGGTGTTGCGTCGATGGCTCAACCAGGAAATGGAGGTCTCATGACGCTCGGAACCCGTCTCATCGCCTGCCTCGACGTCGACGGTGGACGCGTCGTGAAAGGCGTGAAGTTCAAGGACCTCCGAGATGCGGGTGATCCTGTCTCCGCCGCCGCGGCCTACGAGGCGCAGGGGGCCGACGAGATCGTGATCCTCGACGTCTCCGCCACCGAGCAAGCCCGTGCGACCGCGCTCGACACGGTTGCCGCGGTGCGGGCGGTGTTGTCCATCCCCCTCACCGTAGGTGGCGGTGTGCGATCCGTCGAGAACGCTCGCGTCCTCCTCACCCGCGGAGCCGATCGTGTTGCGATCAACACAGCAGCAGTGGCCTCCCCCGACCTCATCACCGAGATCGCCAACGAGTTCGGGGTCCAGTGCACCGTCGTCGCCATCGATGCTGCCCAATCGTCGACCGGATGGAACGTCATGACCAACGCGGGGACACGCAACACGGGTATCGATGCGGTCCAGTGGGCTCGTGATGCCGAATCGAAAGGTGCGGGAGAGCTCCTTCTGACCAGTTTCGACAACGACGGAACACGTCGCGGCTACGACACAGACCTGCTCGCCGTCGTGAGTGCGGCCGTGACCATCCCGGTCATCGCCTCCGGTGGTGCCGGGAGCCCGGAGGATCTCGCTCCCGCAGTCGATGCTGGAGCGGCTGCCGTTCTGGTCGCCTCGCTACTCCACGACGGCGACAACACCGTCGGTGACCTCAAGGACGCAATGCGTCGATCTCAGATAGTGGTGCGCACATGATCGTCCCATCCATCGACCTCGTGGGCGGTCACA
>JAUIIM010000110.1 GCA_030431785.1 Acidimicrobiia bacterium
TGATCGCGGTCGATGCGCCCGAGCCGAGCGCCAAGACACCGAGGATCGGGAGCAGGACTGCCATCGCCATGTCCTCGAAGACGAGGATCGAGAGGACCACCGGCGTCTCCCGGTTACCCGTCCATCCGAGGTCGCCGATGAGTTTGGCGATCACCCCGGAAGAAGAGATGTAGGTGACGCCACCGAGGAAGAGCGAAACCACGGGGCCCCATCCGAGGAGCAGGCCAGCGAGGAACCCCGGCGTGAAGTTCAGGACGATGTCGGCCAACCCTGCCGGTGCCACCGACTTCATGCCTTGCACGAGCTCCGTGGCCGAATACTCGAGACCGAGCATCAAGAGGAGAAAGATCACCCCGAGTTCCGCACCGACTTCGATGAACTCTTCGGATGTGACGATCGGGACGATGCCTCCGTCGCCAAGTGCCAGCCCGGCAAGCAGGTAGAGCGGAATCGGCGAAATACCGAGCCTTCCCCCGATGCGGGACAGGATCCCGAGACCGAGGATGACCGCGCCGAGCTCAACCAGCAGCTGTGCCCGGTGATCCATGGCTACCCGCTGAGGATGTCGACGAGGGAAGCGACTCCGTCGCTCGTACCGACCACGACGAAGACGTCTCCGGCGGCGATCTCGAAGTCGGGCTCCGGCGCCGGATGAGCGTCGCCGTCACGGATGACCGCGACGACCGAGACGCCGGTCCTCGTTCGGATCTGTTCGGCGCCGATCGTGGAGCCAACGACTCCTGATCCTCCGTCGACGACAAGCCAGTCGATCGCAAGACCTTCGACCTGCTGACCGAGTCCCTCGAGGCGCTCGACAACTGAGGTACCGCCAAGCGCATCTGCGAGTGCGTGGCTCTCATCATCGGACAGTCGAAGGTTCGATGTCACCGCATCCGGGTCTTCGGGTGAGCACAGGAACAGCTCCCGTCGCCCGCCATGCATGTGGACGACACCGACGCGGCGGCCGTCCTCGGTGATGAACTCGATGCGTTGCCCGACACCGGGTAGACGCGTTTCTGTCAGCTTGACCACGGACTCTCCCTTGACGGGGCGGATGGTAGCCCCCCGCATCGGAGCCGGTGACGTCGCGCTAGGCCGAATCTGTCCAGGCAGACGCAACTGCTGCGGCGACGGCGTGGTGGACCGAGGCGTCCAGAGGCTCGGGGAGGAGTTCGCCCTCGGGCGTTGCCTCGGCGAGAGCAAATGCGGCAGCGCGCTTCATCTTGAGCGTTACGGACGTTGCACGTGCATCGAGGGCGCCCCGGAATATGCCAGGGAACGAGAGCACGTTGTTCACGATTGACCCGTCCGCAGCGACGGCGGCGCCCGCTTCGCGTGCCTGGTTGGGTGTGATCTCGGGCAACGGGTTCGTGAGTGCCATGATGATTTGCCCCTCCTTCACCCTGCTCGGTTCCAGGAGTCCTGCACGACCGGTGGTCAAGACGAGGACGTCAGCCTCCGCGATCACACGGTCGAATTGTGCCTCGGAGGTCGACGCGTCGATCTCTGCGGCCGGGTCAGCGACCTCGTGGAGTCGGTCGACGCCACCTTGGAACGGGTCGAAGGCGAGCACCCGCCGGAAGCCGAGACCAGAAGCCAAACCGGCGATCGCGCTACCGGCGGCACCGAGACCGACCTGACCGAACGTGAGGCTCTCGATGTCCTGACCCGTGCGCCGGGTTGCTGAGATGATGGCAGCCGCTACGACGACCGCGGTGCCGTGTTGGTCGTCGTGGAACACGGGGATGGGGAGATCGGCTTCAAGCCGTCGTTCGACTTCATAGACGCCGGGTGTGGCGATGTCTTCGAGGTGGATACCTCCGAAACCGTCTGCGATACGTTGGATGACGCCGACCAGCTCGTCGGGGTCGGTCGCCTCGACGACGAGCGGGACGGCATTGACGTCGACCATCTCGGCGTAGAAGAGTGCCTTGCCCTCCATCACGGGGAGCGACGCCAGTGGACCGACATCACCGAGACCGAGAACCCTGCTTCCGTTCGTGACGACCGCGATCGTGTTGCCCTTCCATGTGAGGTCCTGGGCAAGGGACGGATCGTCTACCAACGCCGACACCACTCGTGCGACGCCGGGCGTGTAGACCTCACGGATGTCCTGGAGTGTCCTGACCGTTGCATTCGGGACGATGCGGATCTTGCCGTCCTTGTGTTGCTCCCACACCTTGTCGACCTGGCCGGGCAGGAGCTCGACACCTTCGATCCGGGCCATCGCATCGGCGATCAGTCGCAGGCTTTCATCATCGGGTGCGATGATCGCGACCTCGCGGATGTTGTGGTCAGCGCCGATGTGCACCGTCTCGATCTCACCGATGTTTGCACCGTGTTCACCCGCTGCGGCGAGCGCCTTGGCGAGGAGACCAGGGACACGTTCCGTCCTGATGCGGAACACCTCGTCGCGCTCGATCGAAAGCTCACCCATCCCCGCTCAGCCTCCCGTCTCTTCCACTCGTGTGTAGTCGATGAAACCCCTGACCCGCTCGAAACCGAGTTTCGCATACAACCCGGCGGCACCCGTCGGGTTCTCCGAGTCCACTTCGAGTGTTGCGTACTCCAGGTCCATATCTACAAACACCCGCATCGCTGCACAGATCAAGACGGATGCGAGTCCACGGCCACGATGTGATCGAATCGTGCCGACTCCCTCGATCCAGCCCTCCGAATAGCCGCGGTCCTCCCAGTCGTGGGGATACTGACCGCACAACACATAGGAGACGGGCTGATCGCCGTCGAGGATCGCGAACGATGCGGCGGGGACGTTCGACGAGGAGTCACGGCGCGACTTCCACATCTCCAGGGTCCACGGTTGGGACCCCCGGTGATCGGCGAACGCCGCGTTTCTGGCCGCAAGCGCATCCTCATCCGGTACCTCGTCGAACGCAACGAGACGGAGGTCGTCCGGAAGGGACGTCTCGGGGATCTCCACCGATAGGTCCCGCCGCAACTCATCGAAGTAGATGGCCGGTGTGAAGCCCCGATCCTCGAGGAAGGCGATCTCCTCCTGCTGACTCTCCGGGTACACGTGTTGGTGGAACTCGATAGGAAGTTTCCGATCAGAAGCCGAGACACGAGTGCGCGCTCGCTGCATCCACCATTCGAGGACGGCGTCCCGGACCTGAGTCGATCGATAGTCGGGACGGACGTACGTGTCGTCGTAGACCTTCCACATCGCATCGGGTTCCGGATTCATGTAGTTCCAGATCGACACCACCACGGCACCATCCGCATCGACTCCGAGCAGCGTGTCCCCGGTCGGGTCGAGCATCGGCGAGTCGAATCTCTCGAGGATCTCGTCCTCGACCTCGCGGTACCCGCCGTCGACCTCGAAGCACGCGTCCTGGAGGGCCACGATCGATGGGGCATCGGATGGTTCGGCAGGGCGCCACGTCAGGCCGATCGGCAGGCTCATTCGTCTTGCTCCGGGTCGTGGACGAATCTGTCTCGAAAGAAGTATGGGACGGCGGCGAGCAGAAGCCAACCGACAAAGGTCACGATCCGCAGCGACCACTCGTAGCCGCTGCTCGACGGGTCGACGAATCCCAGGAGCCACAGCACCTCGGTCACGATGACGGCAAGCGTGACCGCGATCGCTCCCGCCGTGATGATCCAGACCACGAGCAGGCCAATCGCCTTGGTACGGGAGAGGGAAGGCATGGTTGGACGGTAGAGGTGTGGAGGCGGGTAGGCGTGGAGGCGTATAGGCGCAGAGGCACCACGCTCCTAGCTCCTGGCTCCTGGCTCCTCGGATCGATGATCGAGTGATTGGTGGTCGGATCTCGTCCCGTGGCGGAGGTCTACGCTAGGTACATGATCGTCACGGCCTACTTGCGTGTCTACCTCCCTTCGGTCCGCGTCGCTGGGCTTCCGCCCCACCGCGGGATCAACGCACGGCGCGGTGTCCAGTACGACGGCGACTTCATGTGGACCGAGCCGACTGCTGACGATGCGATCTACACGGAATGGAACGGATTGCAATTTGCGTGCCCTCGCAACACGCGTCTTCGCATGCTCGAGGGGATCGTCGCTCTTTCGCGAACGGATTGGGGGTCCCCACTCGTCGCCGACGACGAACGTCGCGCTTCGGTCGTCGAACTCGATCGGCTCCGTCGGGCGACGAAGCTCGGACGCTCCCACATCCTCACGAACGCATGGCACATCCCCCTGCGGTGGTTCTCGGCATTCCACCCGTCGGAGCGGGAGATCTACAACGACTCGGACGTGGTTTCGATCCGCTACCGGACGAATCTCGGGGCTGCCATCGATCGCGTTCGCTGGGCCGAGAACGTCCTTGAGGCTGCAGGATTCGCCGAGGAGGCCATCGAGCATGTACGCCAACTGGCGGCCTGGTTGGCCGAGTTCACTGCAGACTGCATGCTCGAACTCGACTACGGACGGGTCGCAACCCTGTTCCCCGAGGCTGATCTCGTGTTCGACGAGAGCGCACTCGACGTCCGCAACAGCCTCCTCGCCCTCGAATCCGGCGAGTTCGAGGACTCGAGCACCCACTACGAGCGCGTGGTGCGCCGGTGGTCAACACTCCAGGCGTATACCTATTCGAATTGAGCCTTGAGCTGGCTACTGGCTCCTGGCTGCTGGCTCCTGGACCGGCCATGAGCCGTGAGCCTTGAGCCGGAGGCTGGCTGGTAGCTGTACCCGGCCGTGAGCCTTCAGCCGTGCGCCTTGAGCCGGAGCCAGAGGCTTGGTGCTGGCTCCGACAATCCGATAATCCGACAATCCAACCATCGACTGCCCGCGCTGGCCCCGGCGCCCACCCGGCTATCGCTGTAGACTCTCGGGTACCGCAGGAGCAACCCCGAGGAGTGCATGTGGGTGTCTTCGATCTGATCGGGTCCGAAGAACACGAGTCCGTACATTTCGGCGTAGACCATGAGACTGGTCTCCGCTCCATCATCGCCATCCACTCCACCGCACTCGGTCCCGCTCTCGGCGGGACCCGTTTCTTTCCGTATCCGGACGAGACCGCTGCGCTGATCGACGTACTCAGACTCTCCAAGGGCATGACCTACAAGGCTGCATGCGCAGGCCTGTCGTTCGGTGGCGGCAAAGCCGTCATCATCGGTGACCCGGATCTCGTCAGCACCGACAAACTCTTCCATGCGTATGGACGGTTCGTCGACTCGCTGGGCGGCACCTACATCACCGCCGAGGACGTCGGGACGACCGTCGCCAACATGGCCATCGTCGACATGGAGACCGACTTCGTGTCCGGGCTCCCACGCGAGCGTGGCGGTTCGGGAGACCCGTCACCGGCGACTGCCCGCGGCGTCGTCCGGGCGATGGAAGCGACCGCGATGCATGTGTGGGGATCCGATGACCTGCGTGGACGACGTGTTGCGATCAAGGGCGTCGGCAAGGTGGGGATGTCTCTGGCAGAACGGCTGATCTCTGCCGGATCCGAGGTCGTGGTCGCCGATATCGACAACGGCGCCCTTCAGCGGGCCAAGGCACTGGGTGCGACGGTGGAGTCGGTGGATGCGATTCACCGACTCGAGTGCGACATCTACGCTCCGTGTGCGCTCGGAGCGGGGCTCAACGAATACACCATCCCGGAACTCGGCTGCGCGGCGGTGGTGGGCTCAGCGAACAACCAGCTCGCCACCGATGCCGACGGTGAACGCCTCAAGGCAGTCGGCGTCACGTACACACCGGACTTCGTCGCAAATGCCGGAGGCATCATCAACATCGCAGCTGAGAAGGGCGGGTACACCCCCGAGAAAGCCTCAGCGATGATCGATGAGATCCGACCGAACGTCACCGAGATCCTCACCAGAGCGCAGCAACTCGATATCAACACGAACGAAGCCGCAGAGCAGGTCGC
>JAUIIM010000111.1 GCA_030431785.1 Acidimicrobiia bacterium
TCGACGACAGCCAAGGAGTGCGCCAAGTCGTCTCCGGTGTGCTCGCCGCCCACGGTTTTGCCACGATCACGGCAGGATCCGTCGCCGACGCTCTCGGTGTGCTCGGTGAGAACGAGGTGGATGCGCTCGTCGTCGACTTCTCGATGCCGCGAGCCGACGGTGTGGCCCTCATCCATCTCGTGCGACAGCGCTACGGCGACATCCCGGTCGTCATGCTCTCCGGTGTCGCAAACGAGGACGATCGACTCCGTGCCGAACGCGCCGGTGCCGATGCCTTCTTCGACAAGGCTGACTTCGCCAAGGGAGCGCTCGTCGAACGCCTCGGCGAACTGATCGCGTCGGCGGCCGCTGCGGCGGACGGCTGACGCCGCCGCCGAGTACACAGATTCCAGTACACAGTACACAGCGACCGAATCGCCGGTCTGAGTACTGACATCTGTGTACTGAGTACTCGGCCCGAAGGGCCGTAACCACACGCTTGTAGTTCCGTCGGGGTGGCTCGGTACAATCGGCTGACATGACCGAGTCGCCGCTGTTCCAAGAACTCAACCCGACCCAACGTGAGGCCGTCGCCGCCACCGAGGGTCCCGTGCTCGTGGTCGCCGGAGCAGGGTCGGGGAAGACGCGTGTCCTCACGTATCGAATCGCTCATTTGGTCCGGGACCTCGATGTGTCACCGTACGAGATCCTGGCGATCACCTTCACCAACAAGGCCGCCAAGGAGATGAAGGAGCGTGTCGCCCAGCTCGTCGGTCCCGTCGCCCACAACATGTGGGTGTCCACCTTCCACTCGGCATGTGTGCGGATCCTCCGTCAGGAGATCCACAGGCTCGGGTACCGCAGCTCGTTCAGCATCTACGACGAGGCGGATTCGACCCGGCTGATCACCATGTGCATCAAGGACCTCGACATCGACTCGAAGCGGTTCCCGCCTCGACAGATCAAGGCGGCGATCTCGAAAGCCAAGAACGAGCTCGTCGACTACGAGACGTTCGCCGCACGGGACTCCGGCTATTTCCACGAGAAGGTCGCGGATATCTATCGGCTCTATCAGCAGCGCCTCGTGGAAGCGTCGGCGGTGGACTTCGACGACATCCTCAAGCTCACCGTGGAGATCCTGCAGGCGTTCCCGGAGTCGCTCGAGCGTTGGCAACGGCGGTTCCGGTACGTCCTCGTCGACGAGTACCAGGACACGAACCACGCCCAATACATCCTGGTCAAGATGCTCGCAGAGCAGCACCGCAACCTGTGTGTCGTCGGTGATTCGGATCAGTCGATCTATGCCTTCCGTGGCGCCGACCTCCGAAACATCCTCGCGTTCGAGAAGGACTATCCCGATGCCCGCATCGTCCTGCTCGAACAGAACTATCGATCGACCCAGACGATCCTCGATGCGGCGAATGCGGTGATCGCTAACAACCCGTCGCGCCAGGTCAAGCGATTGTGGACCGACGAGGGCCAAGGTGAGCGCATCGTGCTCTACGAAGGGGAGGACGAGCACGACGAAGCGGCCTTCATCGCCGAGGAGATCGCTCGACTCCAGGACGATGGGATGGCGCTCAGCGACATCGCCGTGTTCTATCGCACGAACGCACAGTCCCGCGTGATCGAGGAGCTGTTCGTCCGCTTCGGTGTCCACTATCAGGTGGTCGGTGGGCTGAAGTACTACGACCGGCGCGAAGTCAAAGACGCCCTCGCCTATGTGCGTGCGGTCGTGAACCCGGACGACCAGGTGGCACTCAAGCGAATCATCAACGTGCCCAAGCGGTCGATCGGTGACACCAGCGTCGCCCATGTCGATCGATTCGCCGAGGCAAACGGCATCGGCTTCCTCGACGCCCTCCGACGGGCCGACGAGATCGATGCACTCCAAAAGCGTGCGCAGAAGGCGATCCTCGAGTTCGTCTCCCTCCTCGATCTCGTCTCCGTCAAGGCTGCCAATGGTCCGGAGGCGGCGATCGACGCCGTCCTCCACGACACGGGACTTCTCGACTCCGTGCGGGCCGAGAAGTCGATCGAGGCGATGGGCCGCGAGGAGAACCTGAAGGAGCTGCTCACCGCCGCCGCCGAGTTCGAGGAGGCGGGTCCTGCATCGATGGGACCGGCGGACTGGGAGAAGCTCGACGGAACCGGGAAGCTGGAGATGTTCCTCGAGGCGATCTCGCTCGTCGCCGACGCAGATGCGGAGATCGAAACGTCGAACGTGACCTTGATGACGATGCACAACGCAAAGGGACTTGAGTTTCCTGCCGTATTCGTCACCGGACTCGAGGACGGTGTGTTCCCGCACATGCGCGCCCTCGGAGATCCGAAGGAGCTCGAAGAGGAGCGCCGCCTTTGCTACGTCGGTCTGACTCGTGCCGAACACCGGCTCTATCTCACACGAGCCTGGAGCCGCAACCTGTGGGGACAGAACAACTACAACTCGGCGAGCCGGTTCCTTGCGGAGATCCCCGATCACCTCGTCACGAAGACGAAACGTGTGCGCCGCAGTGCGACGATGGAACGACGAGATCCGGTGAGTACGGTGTCCGATGCCGACATCGAGACCGGCGACCGCGTCCGGCACTCCCATTGGGGCGAAGGCGTCGTCCGCGACATCGTCGGTGCGGGGGATCGAGCGGAGGCGGTCGTCGTGTTCGATGGGCCGGGCACCAAGCGGTTGCTGCTCGCTTGGGCGCCGTTGGAGAAGGTGTGAGCGGCGGCGGGGCCGCCGAGTACACAGTACGAAGTACGCAGTACACAGCAATGGGCGCGACGTGGTTCCCGGGGTGAACCGGGAACCGGAGTCGCATGAGTGGCGGCGCTGAACTATGCGGTAATGGGAGTGTGTTCGATGTCGGCCGGCTCTTCACTGTGGAGCCAGCGACCGACCCCGGCCAGCCCGACGGCGGTGAGGAAGCATCCGATGCCGACACCGATCTCGTTCGCCACCGGATAGTCGCCCCATTGGTCGACTCCTCCGAACTCGAGTGTCGAGAGCACCACGAACACGCAGAGGCCAGCGAGTAGGCCGAGCCCGTACAGGAGGCTCGGCCCGTTCGGTGCGACTCCTGATCGCAGCAACATGATCGAACCCGTGAGGGCGCCCAGACCCCCAAAGAGCATCCAGCCGCCGATGAACCAGGCACCGAGTGTTGCTACCGCACCAAGACCCATGAGTGTGATGGCCCCGATAGCGAAGAACCCTCTTGTGCCGGTTCTTTGGATGATCGCAACCGTCGTGACGGTCATCAGGGCGAAGGCGCCGGTGAGTCCCAGAAAGCTCATGACCATGTAGACAATCGACCCGGTTGTCTCCCATTCGAAGCGTGGCTCCAGAAGCTCACTCCAGATGATCCAGTACATGCCGAAGAGCGTGAGCAGCCCGGCAGCGATGATGGCGGCCGTTCCGGCACGCCGTGTGAATTCGGTTGGCATTGCCAAACCTCCAGTGTTGGTGGAGGCGTAGACCGTCGCCACGGTTGTGGGATCACCAAACCGGTCGAGCGCGATGCGCTGGGCATCAGCTGGTTGCTTACCCGATGAACAGATGTGTTCGACGGTTGAGTAGAGGTGGTCCTCCATCTCGGAGACGACGTCATCAAGATCGCGTCGCCACGAGAGTCCGTCTCGCATGGCTTCGAGGTAGCCGTCGATCAGGGCGTATCGGGCCACGAGACCCCTCCAAGCACGCTCTGGACGGCTCCCGTGAACACTTGCCATGCATGGCGCTGTTCGCCGAGCGCACCTCGACCCCTGTCGGTCAGTCGGTAGGTACGTCTCCGTCTTCCTTGCACCACGGTCCATTCACTGGCCAGCAGGCCTGCCTTGTCAAGTCGATGCAAGGCTGGGTAGACGGTCCCCTCGGGGAGATCGAAGGTCTCATCGCTCCGTGTCCGGAGTTCGTCGATGACCGCGTATCCATGCTTCGCACCATCGGCAAGGATGGCCAGCAGCAGCAGATCGAGATGCCCTTTCAGCGCTTGTCCTCTCATACCTAGCAATACTATACCAAGGAATGCTAGGTGTCAAGGGTGAGCCGGGCTGCTTGCTTCTTGCTACTCGCTGGCTTCGGCCACCGCGACCCGTTGGTCCTCGGTGAAGAGGGTGCGGGCGGTGACGACCGCGATGACGGTCGTGGAGAGTGCCACCGTTCCGAGGACGAGGAACATCACGATGAGTTGTATGACGACGGCATCGATCGGGTCGACGCCTGCGATGAGGAGGCCCGTCATCGCACCAGGCAGAGCGACGAGGCCGACGACCTTGGTTCGTTCGATCTGGGGGAGGAGGGCCACCCGTGCGGCCTCTCGTACGATGAACCGTGACGCCTGCGTGGCCGTGAGGCCCAAGGCGAGCAGACCCTCGATCCGGAGGCGATGTTCGGACGCCTGTCGTACGACCTGATCGGCTGCGGCGACCGTCGCCGGGAGCGTGTTGCCGATGGTGATCCCCGCCACGACGATGAGCTGCACCGGCTCGAACGGGAGTACCCGGAATCCGAAGATCACGATGAGCGAGAGGGCGGTGGACAGTCCCACGGCGAGCGCTGCCGGCCAGAAGATCGCACGGTCGTTCGCTCTTCGGGTGGTGACCACGGCGGCGATCCCGACCATGGCGACGACCCAGACCACGGCGAGGGCCATCTCCCACTCGGTGTCGATGATCAGCGTGAGGAGCAGCCCAACGGCGCCGAGCTGGATCGTGGCTCGGATCGATGCCCAGATGATCGAACGCTCGGCTCCGATCCTGAGGACCATCGATACGACGACCGCGATGCCGATCAGTGACAGGGAGGCGGCGATGACCAGTACCGGATTGAAGTCGAGCATGAGGGACAGACTACGGAGCACAGCTCACGGCGGCTCGATTGTCGGATTGCCGGATCATCGGACATCGGGTTGTCAGAGGTCTGGGCCCAGCTCCCAACTTCCGACTGGCGGCGGATCGATGATCGAGCATCGATGATCGATCCACGCCTCCACGCCCAAACACCAACACGCCAACACGCCAACACGCCTCCACGCCAGGAGCCAGGAGCGAGGAGCCAGGAGCGAGGAGCCAGGAGCTCCTGTACAGACACCTCACTTCGTCAAGTCTCTACCATCGGGTGCGATGCCGATTCGGATCCTCATCGCCAAACCGGGCCTCGACGGACACGATCGCGGCGCAAAGGTCGTCGCTCGTGCGCTTCGTGACGCCGGTTGTGAGGTGATCTACACCGGTCTGCACCAGACGCCGGACGACATCGCATCGACCGCCGTCCAAGAGGACGTCCGTGCCGTCGGTCTGTCTGCGCTCTCTGGAGCCCACATGACCCTGTTCCCGGCCGTGGTCGATGCGCTGAAGGAGAGAGATGCCGGTGACATCGTCGTGTTCGGCGGGGGCATCATCCCGGACGAGGACATCCCGGAGTTGCAGGCTGCGGGCATCGACCGGATCTTCGGACCCGGGACTTCGCTCGAGACGATCCAAACGTGGGTCACCGAGACGTTCGACGACTAGTTCAACTACATACATATTCGACACTGCCGAGGAGGGCATGTGAAGATCCACGAGTACCAGGCCAAGGCGCTGATGAAGGAAGCGGGCATCCCCGTTCCCTCCGGCATCGTCGCTACGACGCCCGATGAGGCGGTGGACGCTGCGGCATCCCTCGTCGCAGAGACCGGTAACCCAGTCGTCGTCGTCAAGTCTCAGATTCACGCAGGTGGGCGCGGCAAAGGACGATTCAAGGAACATCCCGACGTCGGAGGGGTGAACGTCGTCCTCGATGGCATCGATGGTGGCGTGGAAGCAACCAAGAGCAAGGTCCGCGAGCTCGCCGAGCAG
>JAUIIM010000015.1 GCA_030431785.1 Acidimicrobiia bacterium
CCGAATCGTCAAACGATTCGTTGCGTCTCCGGTCGTCACTGCGATATCTGATGTCGATGCGTCCGTGGGCAACGACATCGCCGTCGATGTGGACGCCGACGCTGTCGTCGGGGCCGTTGGGAACGCTCAGGCACTCGTGGATCTCGATGTCGATGCCGACGCCGCTGTCGACCTTTCCGCTCAAGCCCTGGGCCTGATCGGGCTCGGAACTTCCGTCGTCGGCGAGGTCGATGCCCAGATCGGGTCGCTGGTCGATGTCGACCTGGAAGCGGACGTCGATGCGATGGTGAGTGCCGCCACTGATGTGGCTTCGTCGATCGGTGCCGACGTTGATCTCGACACAAGTGTCGATGTCGATCTCGCCGCTGGCACGTGGATCTCCGAGACCGTGGCGACCTGCGAGACATCGACCGACGAGACGACCGTGACCGTCGTGGGCAACCGAACCACGACGACCACGACGACGTCCACGGAAACCACGACATGGGCAGTGGCCGACAACGCCGGTGTCCGCTCTGGTGGCGGCGAAGTCGGGAATGCTGGCACGGGTGGCGCTGGCGCCACGACTTCGACCACGACAGAGTCCTCGACCGACACCACGACAACCGGGTACGTGACGACGACCGAGACCGTCACCACGACCGAGACGACCACGGAGACGACCACGACCACCGGCAATGAGTCCGACGCTGGCTCCGGCGGCGAAGAGAGCTCGATCGGATGCCTTCTGTGTCTCCCGACGATCGAACTCGATCTCGACATCACCCCGGGACTCGGCGGCTGACGACGCCGGAACGGCCGTGGCCACGAGTATTGCCCAACTCGTGGCCACGGCCCCTCCTTGCAGGTACAGCGCCTGTCAGAAACCGAGCCGGTCGAGCATCTCTTCCGTCGTTTGCCAATCGGGTTCGACCTTGACGTCCAGATCGAGGAAGACCTTCGTCCCGAAGAGGCGTTCGAGGTCGTACCGAGCGGAGGCACCCACTTCCCGGATCATCGAGCCACCCTTCCCGATGGCGATCCCCTTCTGCGATTCTCGTTCGACGTACGCCGTTGCATCGACCCTGGTGATCCCCTTGTCGCCGACCTCGATGCCATGAACGACGACTGTCAACGAATGCGGGAGTTCCTGACGAAGGCGAGACAGGTACTTCTCTCGGATCAACTCGGCAGCGAGAAACTCATCGGGTTGATCCGTCACCGCATCCGGCGGGAAGAAGAACGGCCCTGGGTCCAGGCGTGCGACGATCTCCGCCACGATGAGATCCGTGCCATCACGCTTCTGGGCCGACACCGGCGCATACGCATCGAAGTCCCAGATCGCTGCTTCCGCCAACTGTTCACCGATCTGTGCGGGATCGGCGCGGTCGACTTTGTTGACCACCACGACCGTGGTGGTCCCGGATTCGAGCAGGCGTTCTGCGATCAACCGATCCCCTGGGCCGATCGGCTGGGTTGCGTCGAGGACGAAGAGGGCGCCGTCGCTGTCCCCGAGGGTCGCATAGACCAATGAATTGAGCCGTTCACCGAGCGCGGTACGCGGCTTGTGGATACCAGGGGTGTCCACGAACACGATCTGGGATGGAGGATCATCGACGGTCAGCACACCCCGGATCGAGTTGCGTGTCGTCTGGGGGCGTGCGGACGTGATGGCAACCTTCGTACCGACGAGTGCGTTCACGAGAGTCGACTTTCCGACGTTCGGACGCCCGACGACGGAGATGAATCCGGACGAGGTGGTATCGGTCAAGCCGTACGCCCGACCCGGACCTTGGCGACGCGACGACCCTGCACCGACGTCGCCGTGAACCTGATGCCCTCGTGATCGAACGACTCCCCTTCTTCCGGCACTCGGCCAGCCAGTTCGAGGATGAGGCCGCCGACGGTGTCCCACTCATCCGCTGGCAGATCGATCCCGATCAACTCGGCAAGGTCGTCCACGTCAAGTCGGGCGTCGACGAGGTACGCCCCGTCCACGACGGTCACGAGCGGCTCCTCCTCGTCGAACTCATCGGCGATCTCGCCGACGATCTCCTCGACCAGATCTTCGATTGTGACGATCCCGGCGGTCCCGCCGAACTCGTCGATGACGATCGCCATGTGCTGTTGGTTCTTTTGCATCTCGCGAAGGAGTTCGAGAATGGGCTTCGTCTCAGGGACGAAGTAGGGGGGTCGGCACACGCCGCTCGCCGGTCCAGGGTCGGCTTCCTGGTCGAACAGTTGGAGCAGATCCCGCGAGTACAGCACCCCGATGACATTGTCCACGCTCTCCCCCGTCACCGGAATCCGCGAGCGACCCGACTCGAGTACCAGATCGACGGCGTCGTCGGTCGAGGCAGCGCCAGCGATCGTGATCATGTCGGTGCGCGGCACCATGACCTCGCGCACGATCGTGTCCGTGAACTCGAGCACCGATCTGATGAGCTGACGCTCTTCCTCATCACTCGGGTCGTGCTCCTCGACGATCTCATCGTGCTCATCAAGGTCCGAGATGAGGTCTCCGGCCATGAAGCCGAATCGAGCCGCGAGCGTGAGTGGAGTTGCAAGCCGATAGGCAAGACTCCCCGGGCGGCTTCGGCCGATCCTGCGCGGGATGATGTCGACGATCATCAGGAGCACGACAGCCATCCCTACGAGTGCGAGGGCAAGCGTGATGCCTTCGAGTGAGTCCGTGATGGCCCACGTGAGCGGGACGACGGCCAACACGATGAGGAATGTGACTGCGGTACCGAGGGCTGGTTGGAGCCGGTTCCGCTCCTCGAGGAGCGCGGCCACCGCCTCGGCACCCATGACGCCGTCGCTGACGTCATGGAGGGCATCGGCACGTGCCGTCCGGACAAGGCTCGCACCCCCTGCCCTGATCGTTGCGGCGACGAGTACGAGCGTGAGCGAAACGATGAGCCCGGCGAGAAGCCCGATCTGATCCGTCATCGACGCTCCAGACCGACGGTGGCGAGATACTGCCCTTCGCGTGCCTCCATCGCTGTTGCTTCTTCGTCGGTCATGTGATCCCACCCGAGCAGGTGGAGGATCCCGTGGACGATCATCAGGTGGAGCTCGCTCTCGAACGACACCTGGTACTCGGCTGCATGTGTTCTGACAACATCGGTAGCTATGAATATATCGCCCAAATGGACCGGGGGGCCACCCGGGCTGCGTCTGGGGGGCTGACCCGGCACGGCGTCCTCGATCGGGAACGACAGGACATCCGTCGGACCCTGCTTCCCCATGTGCTCCTGGTTCAAGTCTGCGATGGCCGCAGGGGCGACGAAGGAGATCGCCACCGAGCTGTCATCGTCGAGCCCTTCCCCTTCCAGCACGGACGTCGCAAACGAGGCGATCGCAGCGGAGTCGATCGGAACTGTGTCGTCTGCGGACACGGACACGGACACGTTCATCCGGCCGGAGTCCCCTTCGGTTCCGGGAAGTCGGGGTACTCGACTCTGGCGTGGTAGTAGGCGGAGAGAGCGGAGACGATCTCGGCCTTGATCGTGGTCAACTCACCGAACGTCAGCGAGCACTCCTCGAACTGACCATCCTCGAGCTTCTCAGACACGATCGCGTCGACGAGTTTCCGCAAGCCCTCGACGGTCGGTTGCTCCGATTGCGCATACGCGCGGGTCGCCGCTTCGCACGCATCTGAGATCATGACGATCGCCATCTCACGCCCGGTCGGCTTCTCTCCAGAGTGCCGGAAGTCGTCGGGGTTGACATCTTCCGATTCCGAAAGAGCTTCGTGATAGAAGTACCGGATCAGGCTCGTTCCATGATGCATCCGGATGCCGTTGGCAACGTCTTCGGGGATGCGGTACTGATTGGCAAGATCGAGTCCGTCGGTCACATGTTGACGGATGATCGCAACCGACTCCTCGGGAGAGAGCTCGTCATGCGGGTTGTAGCCCAGCTGGTTCTCGACGAAGTACTGCGGGTTCTCCGTCTTTCCGAGGTCGTGGTACCAGGCTGCTGCCTGGGCGAGCAGCGGATCCGCATTGATCGCCCGTGCCGCCTTGCCGGCCAGAGAACCGACGAGCATCGAGTGGTTGAACGTGCCTGGTGCCTTCTCCTCCAAGACTTGCAGCGCCGGGTGGTTGCGATCGAGCAAGTCGAGCAGCGACATCGTCGTGGTGACACCGAACGCCGTTTCGAGGAATGAGACAAGCCCTTGGCCGAGGAATCCACCGATGATCGCTCCACCGAGCGCCCACAAGAACGCCTCCCCCGCGTCGCGCGCCGTCGCTCCACTGGTGAAGAGCAACTCGGCGGCCAGAGCGACCGGAGCAGCAGCAGCGGCGGACCCGATGACGGACAACCGGAGCTGACTTCTCGTCGATACCGCTGAGACGAACGCAACAGGGATCGCTGCTGCGACCCCGGCGTACACGGTGAACGCGAGGTCCCCCGTCGAGACCGCGGTGAAACCCGCCATGGGGATCGACAGGAGCAGTGCCGTGCGCTGGTCGAAGAGGATCGCAACCATCACACCGACGGCCACCGCCGGCATGACATATCCGATTGCGTGATTGTCTCCGCTCGTCACCAGGTCGGGGACCCGTGAGACGATCGCGGTGAGGATCACGATCACGGACAGCAGTGCAAGCTCCCGTGGTCGGTCGAAGTGCTTCGGAGCGATGCGCCACAACAGGAATGCCGACAGCAGGACACTGATGACACCGAAGAGCGCCATTGCCCACGGTGAGACACCGGGTTGGACGACCGGGTCATAGAGGCCGAGCTCGTCGATCGCCGAGACCTGGACGCTGGTGAGGATGTCGCCTTCCTGGGCGATCACGTCACCGAAGGAATACGTCGTCGTCTGGACCGGTACGGCGTCGCGTGCAGCCTGACGATCCCGCTCCCACTGTCCGTCATCGATCGACTCGTTGACCTGGAGACGACGAGCGACCAGGGCGGCGAGCGCATCGTGCGTCACCTCGATGTCCTCTTCGGGGATTCCGACGATCAGGAGCGTGGGCCGATTTGCTTCATTGAGGTACGAATTCTGGATCGCATCGATGTCGTTCGTCCTGATCCCGTTCGACAGCTCCTCCTCGGCCCATCCGAGTGCGGTCTGTTGCATTTCGGGGAACACGGAGGCGTCGCCTTCGGCGACACGGTCGAGGTCCTTGTCCTGGAGTTCGACGAACTGAGTGATGGTCTCGCGAGTCAAGAACGCATAGTCCGCCATCAGGTTGTCGACCTGGTCTTCGAGGTCACGACGTGGCAGCGTGGTGGTGGTGGTCTCCGGGGGCACCGTCGTCGTCGATGAGGTCGACGTCGTCGTCTCCTCCGTCGCTTCCGTGGTCGTGGGTGCCGGCTCCGTGGTGGTCGTCGTCGGCGGGGACGGGAGGAATGCCTCGTCCGCGAGGTCGGAGAAGAAGACGGTGATGCCGTTCAGGACGTCCTGCGAGGTGGTCTGGTTGATCACGTACGGTGCGGGAACGTTGTTCGCGGCCAGTTCCCGCTCGTCTTCGGTCTTGACGGGATCGGGGATGGGAGACGTCGTGGCATTGGCCACGAAACGTTCAGGCGATGGCTCCCCGACTGCGATCTCCGGCGGTACGGCGTTCTGTTGGTCGTACCCGACGGTCAGGATGCCGGCGGTCAACAGCAGGGTGAGCACGAGCAGCCCGACGCTCACCAGCGTCCGATTCTTCTCGATGAACTCGTTCATGATGATCGTCCGAGTTCAGCTTCGTAGGCGGCGTAGGCATCCACGATCGCTGCCACGATGCGGTGGCGGACGACGTCGTCTCCGGTGAGTTCGACAAATCCGACACCATCGACGCGTCGCAAGACCCTGCGGACGACGCTCAACCCGGAGGGTCGTCCGTTCGGGAGATCCATCTGGGTCACGTCGCCGGTCACGATCATCTTTGAATTGAAGCCGAGGCGGGTCAGGAACATCTTCATCTGTTCCGGGGTGGTGTTCTGCGCTTCGTCGAGGACGACGAACGCATCGTTGAGCGTGCGACCGCGCATGTACGCAAGTGGGGCGATTTCGATCGTCCCCTGGTCCATCAGACGCGAAGTCTCCTCCGGCCCGAGCATCTCGTACAACGCGTCATACAGAGGTCGGAGATACGGATCGACCTTCGCCGCCAGGTCGCCCGGTAGGAATCCGAGTCGTTCACCGGCCTCGACGGCCGGACGGGAGAGGATGATGCGTCGTACCGAGCCGCTGACGAGGGCTTCGACGGCACATGCCATGGCGAGGTAGGTCTTGCCGGTACCCGCCGGGCCGACGCCGAACACCATCGTGTTCTGGCGGATGGAGTCGACGTAGTGCTTCTGACCGAGCGTCTTGGCCCGCACGACGCGCCCACGTCCGACGGCGATGGTATCGGTGAAGACATCCGACGGTTTCGGGACCTCGGATTGCACCATGTCGATCACCCGCTGAACGCGGTCAGCATCGAGCGATTGGCCCTCCTGGACGAGGACGAGGAGTTCGGTGATGACGGTGTGCGCCTGTCCGGATTCGCGGTCATCCCCTGCGATTTCGATCTCGTTTCCGCGCGCGACAAGACGCGCCTTCGGGAAGGCGTCTTGGACACGCTTGAAGTGCACGTCCCGATTGCCCAACAGCTCGATCATGAGATGGTTGGACGGAACGCGTACCCGAGCGTCGGTATCCGGTGGATAGGTCAAGCCTGGAATCCAATCTCCTGGCAGAAACGGAACGCGTGGCGGCGTCCGGAAAGTATAGGGACGGAGTCCCAGAACCGAAGGAGAATGGCGTGCCGCGGCGGTTTCAGCCGCGTACGAGCGATGCCACCAGTTCTTGGTCGGATACGTCGAGCAGCATGGCGAGCATGGCGACGTCGGATCCCCGGATCGTGAGGACCTTGCCGTTGAAGTCCTGCCGTTGGATCTGGATCTTCGACAGGAAGCGATCGACGACAGCGCCGATGGCGGGATCGAGTGACTCGATCTTCCCGAGATCGATGGTCACGCCGTCGCCCGACGGGGATGGAATCGATGTGTTGCCGAGCTCAGGAAGGAGCTGGTCGGTCGGGACCTCGTAGCACTCCGCAAGTCGGTGGAGCCGGGACACGGACACGCTCCGCTCGCCTCGTTCATATGCGCCGAGCACCGCAGCCTTGAACTCACCGTCAGTCGCACGTTGGACATCCTGAAGCGACATCGAACGTTGGATGCGAATAGCACGAAGCCGTTCGCCGACGAGTCGGTTGTAATCCACGATGCCTTCCTTTGCCACCGAGAGCGTAGCCATGACCACTCTCGGTCATCCGAAGACTAGCGAGCTTCCGCATCCCCCGCCACCCCGTGAAGGGATGAAGGGACAGGCGCTGCGGGGTCAGCGGCGGAACAAGCCCTTCTTCTTCTCGGCCGGCTTCTCGCCGCGCCGGTCCGCGTAGTCGCGCAGGAGCTGCTCCTGGTCGTCGTCGAGGTCCGTAGGGATGACGACCTCGACGTGCACGAGCAGATCGCCACGCCCGCGACGCTGAAGACGAGGGACACCCTTCTTGCCGATGCGAAACACCGTTTCCGGCTGTGTGCCGGCAGGAATCTCGAGCGGTTCCGTTCCGTCCTCGATCAACGGGACATCCACCGTCGTACCGAAGACCGCCTCGGTGACACCGATGCGCACGCGGTGATGCAGGTCGTCACCGTCACGCTGGAAACGCTCGTCGGCGAGCACGCGGATCTCGACGTAGACATCACCCACCGGGGCGCTTCGCTGTCCGGCGGCACCTTTGCCGTTGAGGCGGAGCCGCGTGCCGGTTGCGACGCCCGGAGGTACCTCGACGGTGAGCGTCCGTTGCCCACGGAGACGTCCCTCTCCTGCACATCCGGGACACGGCGTCTTGATACGACTCCCTGTTCCGTCGCAATCGGGGCACTCCTGGACGGTCATCATGGTTCCGAGCATCGTCTGACGGGCGGCCTGGACCCGGCCCTGTCCGTTGCAGGTCGAACAGGTGATCACGTCGGTGGCCTTCTCCGCCCCTACGCCATCACAGGTATCGCACTCGATCATCGTCGTGAACTCGACCTCTCGATCGACGCCGAATGCGGCTTCCGCGAGCGTCAAGTCGACCCGCACGGCGACGTCCCTCCCCCGAGCCGGACCACGCTGGCCACCGAAGCCTCCGAACGCGGACCCTCCGAAGAACTGGTTCAGGATGTCCTCGAGCCCCCCGAACTGGGAGAACAAGTCCTGTCCCCCGATCGTTTCGCCCCGGTCGTACCGCGCCCGTTTCTGCGGATCGGAGAGAACCTCATATGCCTCGGCGATCTCGCGAAACCGTGCTTCGGCTTCGGGATCGTCGGGGTTGGCATCGGGATGGGTGTCCCTGGCGAGCTTCCGGAACGCCTTCTTGATCGTGTCGGGGTCGGCGTCACGGCTGACACCGAGAATCTCGTAGTAGTCCTTCAACGGTCACTCCCCGCATCGCCCAGGTTCTCGGAAACACGGTCGATGACTCTGATCGTCCGCTTGTAGTCCATGCGGAGCGGCCCGATCACACCGATGCGCCCGGTGCCGCCCGAGGGGAGATGGTACGACGTCGTCACGACTGCCAGGTCGTCCACTCCCCCGAGATCGGGCCCGAAGCGGACGTGGGTATCGGGGACGTCGTCGGTGACGAGGTCCACCAACGCTGCTTGTTCGTCGATGAGACGGAGGAGCTGCTGGACCATCGTGAGGTCGTTCCACAGAGAGGCCGTCTGGGCCCGCCCACTCACGTACACGTCGACGGACTCGGTGTCCTCGGACCCCAGACCCGCCGCGATCGGGTCGGCAACCCGTCGCACGACATCCGAGAGATCCCGCGTCGACAGCGCATCCGGGCCATCGGAAAGCAGCTGCCCCTCGTACGCCGATGCGAGGACCCGTTCGGCATCGTCGAGCGCTTCCACGTCGGGAACGAATCCGATGTCGATGAATTCCTGATGCACCCGACCCGTGTCACACACCGCGACGGCGAGGACGACCTGACCCCCGAGATGGACCAGCCGTACCTCACGCACCCGGTCCGCATCAGGGGAGGGCCCCACCACCACGGATGGGTAGGTCGTGATGTCATTGACGAAGACGGACGTGGCTTGGAGTAGCTCGGAGATCTGACGGTGGACGTCGAGGAAGAACTCGTCGATCTTCTCACGAGTACCGCCCTTCAAGCGCGACGGTGCGAGGTTGTCGACATAGAAGCGGTAGCCCTGATGCGTCGGGATCCGACCTGCCGACGTGTGCGGCTGGACCACGAAGCCATACGACTCGAGCTTTGCGAGGTCGTTGCGGATGGTGGCCGACGACACGTCGAGCCCGCTGCGGTCGAGTACGGCAGCCGAACTCACCGGCTCTCCACTACGGATGTACTCCTCCACGAGAGCCTTGAGCACCTGGGATGGTCGATCGTCGAGCATGGGAAGAAGTTAGCAGTCGGGATCGGAGACTGATAACGCCTCGCGGATGGCAAGGTCCGAGCGCATCGGATCCGCACGTAGCTGACCGCCATCGACGGACAGCACCCCGGCATCGAGGAGCGCTACGCCGATGGGTGACGCAGCGAACACGGCAGCAAGCCCCTCGAGTGGCACACCTGCTGCCAATCGGAGTCCGAGCATCAGACCGTCACGCTCCTCATCGTGCGAGGACAACGACTCGGTCGCGGCGCGCGGACGAACGCCCTGTGCGACGAGATCCAGATAGTGGTCGAGCCGTTGGACGTTGCGTGACCGTTCTCCGTCGACGTGGTCGTGGGCCGCCATCCCGAATCCGAGGTAGTCGGCGTTCGCCCAGGTCCCGAGGTTGTACCGACAGTGATGCCCGTGGGCTGCATGGTTCGAGACCTCGTATCGCACGATGCCAGCGTCCGAAGCGGCATCGCAAAACAACTCGTACCGGGATGCCTGGACGTCGTCGTCGGGCTCTGGCGCACCGGTGGCGATCTCTCGCGCCAACGCCGTACCGGCTTCCACGGTGAGTGCATAGGTCGACACGTGGTCCGGCTCCATCGCCAATGTACGCTCGACCGTTCGACGCCAGCTCTCATCGGACTCGGACGGGTGCCCGAAGATCAGATCCACGGACACCGACCGAAACCCAGCCTCTCGCGCTGCCACGACCACAGCCTCGGCATCGCTAGCGGTGTGGACCCGGCCGAGTCGTTCGAGAACATCGTCATCGAGTGACTGCACGCCGAGGGACAAACGATTGAACCCTGCTCCGACCAACGAGGCGAGGACGTCCTCGTCCAAGTCCTCGGGGTTGCCCTCCAACGAGATCTCCGCCTCGTCGGCCAGGCCGAATCGATCAGAAAGCGACTCGACGATCCGTGCCAATCCCGCAACCGACACGCGGGTAGGCGTCCCTCCACCGAAGTTCACCGCATCGAGGACCATGGATTGTTCGACCAATCCGATCTCGGCGACGACGGCGTCCACGTAGCGTTCAGTCTGGGAAACCTCGCGTTGGGACTCATCGACGATGGCAAAATCGCAGTACGGGCATCGGCGACGGCAGAACGGGATGTGCACGTAGGCGGACCGCCACGTACGGGCGTGTTCTACGAGCGCCGGATCGTCCGGCTGCAGCCCCAAGTGGCCCGGGTCACTCATCCCCGATGGTCAGAGCGGCGACGAAGGCTTCCTGTGGGACCTCGACGGATCCGACCATCTTCATGCGCTTCTTGCCCTCTTTCTGACGTTCGAGGAGTTTGCGCTTCCGAGTGATGTCACCGCCGTAGCACTTGGCGGTCACATCCTTCCGTCGGGCTTTGATGGTTTCCCGGGAGATGATCCGACTTCCGACGGCTGCCTGGACAGGAACGTCGAACATCTGCCGGGGAATCAGCTCCCTGAGGCGCTTCACCATGGCTCGTCCGTAGGTGTAGGCCTTCTCTTTGTGCACGATCGTCGAGAACGCATCGACCGGTTGGCTGTTCAGGAGGATGTCGACGCGGACGAGATCCGACGCCCGGTAGTCGAGCGGCTCGTAGTCGAGCGATGCGTAGCCGCGCGTCCTCGATTTGAGCTGGTCGAAGAAGTCGAACACGATCTCGGACAGCGGAACCGTGTAGTGCAGCTCGACCCGTTCCGGACTCAGATAGGTCATGTCCCCCATCTCGCCGCGTTTGGCCTGGACGAGTTCCATCACGGTGCCGATGTACTCGGATGGGGTGATGATCATCACCTTGACATACGGCTCTTCGATCGATGCGAGTTCGGCGGCGTCCGGCAGGTCCTGGGGGCTGTGAACGATCATCTCGGTCCCATCCGTGCGTCGCGCCACATACTCCACCGATGGTGCTGTGGCCACGAGGTCGAGGTCGTACTCGCGCTCCAGTCGCTCACGAACGATCTCCATGTGGAGCAGCCCGAGGAAGCCACAGCGGAATCCGAACCCGAGCGCTCTCGAAGTCTCGGCCTCGAACACCAGCGATGAGTCGTTCAAGCGGAGCTTGTCGAGGGCTTCCCGGAGACGCTCGAAGTCGTCCCCGTCGGTCGGGAAGAGGCCAGAGAACACCATGGGTTTCGGCTCTTCGTAGCCGGCGAGCGGCTCGGATGCTGGGCGATCGACGTGCGTCACCGTGTCGCCGACGCGGATGAGATCGATGTCCTTCACCCCGGTGATGAGATAGCCGGCCTCTCCGGCGCGGAGCGAACCCGTCGGTTCGATCATGGGTCGACGGACACCGATCTCGTCGGCTTCGAGGTCTTCGCTGGTCGCCATGAACCGGATGGCATCGCCTTCGGCGAGCCGCCCGTCGACCACGCGCACGAGGCTCACGACACCTCGGTAGGTGTCGTAGTACGAGTCGAAGACGAGACCACGAAGCGGGGCGTCGGGATCGCCGTCGGGCGGAGGCAGCCGGTCGACGATGGCCTCGAGGAGTTCGTCGATTCCGATCCCCGATTTTGCTGAGACCGCGATCACTTCATCCGGCGACCCACCGAGGATGTTGGCAAGTTCGGAAGCGACACGTTCCGGCTCTGCTGCGGGGAGGTCGATCTTGTTCACCACCGGGATGATCTCGAGTCCGCTTTCGATGGCGAGATATGCGTTTGCCAACGTTTGGGCTTCGACTCCCTGCGAGGCGTCGACGAGGAGAAGGGCTCCCTCGCATGCTTCGAGACTCCGGGATACCTCATAGGAGAAGTCCACGTGTCCCGGGGTGTCGATCAGGTTCAACTCGAAGACGGCTCCGGATTGTGCGGCGTAGTCGATCCTGACGGCGTTCGCCTTGATCGTGATCCCCCGCTCCCGCTCGAGATCCATCTCGTCGAGCAGCTGTGCGCGCATGTCGCGTTCAGAGATCGCACCCGTGCGCTCCAACAACCGATCGGCGAGCGTGGACTTGCCGTGGTCGATGTGAGCGATGATGCTGAAGTTGCGGATGCGCGACTGGTCCATGCCGTGTCTCCAAGGGGTCCCGACATTACGGGAGCGAACGAGATGATTGTACCGTTAGGGGGCACTGCTGCTATCCTGCGGTCGTTCCCACCACCTCGTGAGGTTCTTTTTTCTATGGCCAACATCAAATCCCAGATCAAGCGCAACCGCCAGAACGAGAAGCGGCACGACCGCAACCAGGCGATCCGCTCCGATCTGAAGACCGCGTCCAAGAAGGCACTCGCTGCCGCCGATGCTGGCGAAGCGGCCGAAGCTGAGGCACTCCTCCAGCAGGCGCAACGCAAGTACGACAAGGCAGTCTCCGGTGGCGTGCTCCACGCCAAGACCGCTGCCCGTCGCAAGTCCCGGCTCACGGCACAGGTTCGCACGCGCCTCTCGTAGCGCTACAGATCATGCCCGACGGAAAATGGATGACCCCTGCTGCTTTGCAGAAGCTGCAGGAGGAATACGACTATCTCACCACCAAGGGGCGGGAAGAAGTCGTACAACGTATCTCTGAGGCCCGTGACCACGGCGACCTCAAGGAGAACAGCGAGTACGACACCGCCAAGAACGATCAGGGTCTCATGGAGGCTCGGATCCGGCAGCTCCGCGAGCTCATCGAGAACGCGATCGTAAGTGAGGTCGCCGACTCTGGCACCGTCGAGGTGGGGACGATCGCAACGGTGATCGACGACGACGGTGACGAGATGGACATCTTCGTCGCACCATCGGAGAACAAGGTTCCCGGAACGCTTCTCGCCTCACCGGACTCACCGCTGGGCGCCGCGTTGCTCGGCAAGAAGCCGGGTGAAGATGCCACCTATGAAGCACCCGGTGGCACGTTTACCTACAAGGTCAAGAGCGTCCGCGTCTACACCGGCGACTAGCGTCGCCGAGTACTCAGTACCCAGTACAAAGTACACAGACCCGCTCTTTGTACTGTGTACTTTGTTCTGTGTACTCGCTGAGCTTCGCTCAGCGTGACATCCATCTCGACATGGCCACGGTGAGTCGCTCCATCGTCACTCGGTGTGTGGCCTCCGGTTGCGTCTTGAGGGTCAGGTCAGCCTTCGCCAAGGCCCGCACACAGTTCGCAAGCGCTCCCCCGTTGGCTCTCGTTCGGGACTCCCAGACCTTCTTCGTTGCATACGAACGCGGGTTGGCCTTCGCCCACTTCGCAAACGTGTCGTAGTCGGGCGCAACCGCGGCAAGCGACCGCTTCCGCACCTCGTTGTCCAGATACGACAGGAGCACGAGCGGATGGTTGTGTTGGAGGAAATCGGCGAGGCGCCGCAGCGCATCGTCGGGTTTGCCCGCCATGATCGCATCACCGAGGAACCACATCGGTTCGTCCGGCCGGTTGTCGACGGTGCTATCGATGTCGCTTGCCGTGATCACATCGCTCGTGACTGCAAGACGGTCGATCGCCTGCTTCATCGAAGCGTGATCCGTCCCGAAGTGCTTCACGAGCTCGGACCGCGCATCCTGGTCGATCTGGAGCGACTGGTCCTTTGCGTAGTCGGTGATCCACTGCATCGCATCACGCGAGCGCATCGGCTGGACGTCGACCGTCGAGCCGTTGGCGTTGACCGCCTTCTTGAGCGCAGCTGGCATCGTCCCCGACGACGCAAACACTGCCACCGCCTGATCCGGATCCGCCGTAGCGAGGAGATCCACGATCGCGTTGATCTCACCTTTGAGCAGGTTCTGTGCGTCCATCACGAGCACACCGGTCGCTCCACCGAACAACGAGCCGCTCTGCAATGCCGGGACGATCGCAAGCACATCGTCGCGAAGATTCGACCCGTCGTCGCTCGATCCTGATCCCTTGGCTGGGACGTCGATACGCGCAGGATCCTCCACCCCGGCTTCCGCAAAGGCTTCCGCCGCCAATGCGAGCATTCGCTCGCGGTCCCCCGCTCCAGCCTCTTTCGGCCCGACGATCGCCAACCATGCCATGGCGTCACGATACCGCTGCATCAGCGTCGACGCGATCCGCAACTCTTTACTCCCACACATCCGTGTCGGAAGATGAGCCAGTGGCAGCGGCAACGCCATGGATTCGACAGCCAAGAACCTCTCAGCAACCGTTGCGGGACTCGCCGCGCTGATCTTGATCGGAGCGGCGATCTGGTTCGGTCTCGACATTGGATCCACGCCGACAGCGCCCCTGACCGGCGAGGTCACCCCGGTAGGGACCGTCGTGGATCGGTCGATGATCGTGCACGTGGCCGGTGCCGTGGTGCGTCCCGGTGTCGTCTCCCTGCCAGACGGTGCACGTGTGGTCGATGCCATCGTGGCCGCGGGCGGTGCCCAGCTGGACGCGGACCTCGACAATGTCGACCTCGCCCGCACGGTGAAGGACGGGAGCACGGTTCTCATCCCAGCGTTCGGCTCGGGACCCCAACCGGCATCCGCCGCCGACCGCTTCGACCTCAACGGTGCCGATGCAGCGGCGTACGAGACGCTGCCCGGCATCGGCCCGGTCCTCGCACAACGGATCGTGGCATACCGCGATGAGCACGGACCGTTCGAATCCCTCGAAGACCTCCTCGACGTTCCGGGTATCGGGGAATCGAAGTTGTCGGAGATCCGAGTCGCCCTGAACGTCCCGTGAGCCGCGGTCGCACGCGTGCCGGAACACCAATCGGGCTGCCCGCACGGTGGTGCCTCGCCATCGGCGCATCGACATGGGCTGGGGCGATCAGTGCCCAGACGACGGGGCCGACCCGGATCGCCGCGCTCACGCTGTGCGTCGCCGGCTGCATCGTCGCGGTGCGCTCGACACGCACATGGTGGCTCGTCGGGCTCTTCGTCGTGCTCGGCGGCATCAGTGGCATGTTCGCGCTCCACCGAGGCAGCGCGCCAGAGCTGACCGGTTGGCCGTCGGGAACGCACGACGTCGCGTTCACGATCGCGGAGGAACCGACGCGACGAAGCTTCGGTCTCGCGATCGCAGCGGTGGACGCCATCGACGGCGAACCGGTCATCGGAGTACGTGCTGCTGTCGCTGGTGTCGACACGACGACCATTGGGACACATGTCGTCGGCCCCGCCGACATCCGCATGGGCGTCAGAGCCGTCGCCGGGGAGGTCGTCCCTGTGACGCTCCATATGACCGACGAGTACGACACCCACGCGACCCGCCACCTGATCGTGGCTGCGGGCAACGCCGTCCGTCGGACCGTGATCGGTGCTTATCCCGGCGACCACCGAGCCAACGCCCTCATCAGCGGGTTCCTCATCGGCTACACCGATGAGATGCCCACCCGCGACGTCGAGAACATGCGGCTGTCGGGGCTCTCCCACTTCACGGCGGTATCCGGGTCGAACGTCGCACTGTTCCTCGTCCTGTGGTGGTTCGTCACGGCTCCGTTGTCGATCCATCGCCGCCTCCGAGTTGTGGTCGGCATGGTCGGGCTCTGGCTGTTCACGATCGTCACTCGATGGGAGGCCTCCGTGGTGCGGGCCGCAGTGATGGCGGCGGTTCCACTCGTCGGCGGGTGGCTGAGCATCCCCGTCGATCCGTGGATGGCGTTGGGCACGGCGGTGACAGTCCTGCTCCTCGTCTCGGCGCATCTCGCATTGGAACTCGGCTTCCAACTCTCCGTGCTAGCTACGGCCGGAGTGCTGATCGGGCTTGCGTTCGCCAAGGGCATGCGGGGGCCGCGCTGGATCGTCATACCGCTCACCACCACCCTTGGCGCACAGACTGCTGTGGCACCGTTGCTTCTCGTCACCTTTGGGTCAGTTCCGCTCCTCGCTCCGATTGCCAACCTCTTTGCGGCACCGATCGTCGCCGCCACGACGGTCGTGGGGGCACTCGGTGTGGCGATACCTGCGCTACGACCACTTGCCCGCCTCGGTGCTTCCGTTGTACTCGAGATCGCCGATCTCTTCGACGGGGGCCCTCACCTCGGGTGGATTGGTCTGGCGGTGACCGGCGTTCTCATCGGTCTTGCCCTCCACCGTGTCACCCGGCCCCTGGGTCTCGTAGTCGGTGTCCTCTGCATCGTGGGAGTCCTCGGAGTCGACCCCGTCGGATGGCCGCCGTGCCCCTTCCTCACGGTGCTGGACATCGGACAAGGTGATGCCATCCTCATCCAGGACCCGAGCGGTGCATCACTGCTCGTCGATGGTGGTGCGGACCCACGTCGACTCGACCGGGCATTGCGTCGCACCGGCGTACCGATCCCTTCGGCCGTCCTGGTCACCCATGGAGACAATGACCATGTCGGGGGTCTCGCGGATCTCATCTTGGAGACCGATCAGGTCTTCGTCAGCGAGTTCTCTACTGATCTCCCCATCGCCGAGGTGGCTCGGGATTCAGGGATCGTCGTCACCCCGGTCTCGGCTGGAGATCAGATCACAGTCGGCGGCATCCGACTCCTTGTTCTCTCGCCGGCCCGCCGCTACCTGTCGGACAACGACGGTTCCGTCGTCACCTACATCGATGGTCCTCGGTCCGCACTGCTGCCCGGGGACGCTGAAGCGGTGGCGCTCCGCGATCTACCGCCCGTCGATCCCGATGTACTCATCGCTCCGCACCACGGTTCAGGCTCGACCGATCGACGCTGGCTCGGCGGGTTGGACCCCGAAGTCGCTGTGCTCTCGTACGGTCCGAACCGGTACGGGCACCCGCATCCTGAGATCGTCGAGATTCTGGCGGCGATCGCCGATCACGTTCTCGCAACCGCCGAGAACGGCGACATCGCCATTCCACTCTCGGCGAGCTGTTGAACGTGTGTCACATACCGAGGATGGCGCGCACCACACCGAGCGCCGTCTCCAGTTCTTCGACCTGCTCTTCGAGCCATTCGATGATCTCCGGGCCCCACACGATGAGAAAGGCGGCGAGGAGGTTCACGCCGGCGTGCAGTGGGATGGCGAGCGAGAGGTCGCCACGTCGGAGCGCCGCCCAACCCAATACCACGCCGATCAGGAACAGCCCGGGAACGGCCGCTCGCGCGTTCCAGTCGAGAAGGTGGACTCCGGAGAACACCGCGGCGCTGACGATGATCGCTGGCCATTTCGACATGAATCGTCGGAGCCACGAGAGGAGCATTCCGCGGTAGAGGACCTCTTCGATGATCGGGGCGAGGACACCGACGGACACGAAGATCGCAATGATCTCCACGGTCGTCTCACTGTCCTCGGCGATGTCCGCCACGCCCTGGGAAGGCGCCCCGTCGGGAAACAACAACTCGACGAGTGGCAGGGTCACGATGGCTACACCGATCTGGAGTCCCATACCGGCGAGGATCCCCCACCAGTCCTTGCCTGCCAGGATCAGGCCGGTATCGGCACTCAACGAGCCCGACGACCGTCGCGAATACGCGATGATCACGAGGAGCGATCCGACGACCTGGCACGCAAAGACCGACGCAAACGGGATCGGATCGCCAAGATCAGCACCGAGCGCCACAACAGCGATCGCACCGACGTTCGCTCCTGCGATACCTGCGACGAACACACCGATCATCCAACCGAGCATCGCCCTCGCAGGGACCATCGCTGTGGGCACCGGCAGATAGCCCGAAGGGGGCGGTGGCGCGACAGGTCGGGTCGGGTCGGTCATACCGGTGAACCGGTCACATGCGCCGAATAGCGGCGGGCGTCGGCTTCATAGGAGATCGCCGCATACGCCGCGCCATGTGGCAAGCCAGCGATCCGGTGCGCCAAATATTCGAGGAGGTACCGGACGAGGAATGCCGGGCCATCTTGACGCCACTGCTCGACATGTCGTATCTCGTGGGCGACCAACGCCGGTCGTCGACCACTCGCAACGTCATCCCAACGCGACGGATCGATGAGTACGAGGCCACCGATCGTCACTGCTTCGGCGAACGGGTGCATCACGCAAGCAACCGCTGCGGGCATCGGACGGAAACGGGCACCTGACGAGAGAACGGGATCGATGTGGATGCCGCTGGCGACGACGACCGTATCGGCAGGAAGCATCAGACCACGAGGCTGACGACGTTCGGGAGCTTGGCGATGACCTTCCGCGGCTCAGCTCCGCCCGTGTGGGCCGTCACCCGCTCCGAGCTGAGAGCAAGGGCGACGGCCTGATCTTCGGTGATCCCGACGGGGACCTCGATCCGATCCCTCACCTTGCCGTTGACCTGTACGACCATCGTGACCGTGTCCACGACGGTCAACGACTCGTCGAACTCTGGCCAATCGGCGTCGACGACGTATCCCTCGTTCCCCATCAGGTGCCAGAGCTCTTCGCTGACATGGGGGGCGAGTGGTGCGAGCAATCGCACGATGGCGTCGGCCACGTCGACAGGAACTCGGTCGAGCGGGACAAGGGCGTTGTTCAGCTCGAACAATCGGGCGACAGCGGTGTTGAAGTGCAGGTTCTCCATGTCTCGGGTCACCGACTCGATCGTCCTGTGGAGCAACGATTGGAGCTCACCTTCGGAATGCTGGTCATCGACCAAGAGCGTCCCATCTTCGGCGACGAGGTTGCGCCACAGTCGTTGCAGGAACCGGTAGACCCCCACGATGTCCCGTGTCGACCACGGTCGGGAGGTGTCGAGGGGGCCCATGAACATCTCGTACAGTCGAAGCGTGTCGACCCCGTACTCCTCGAAGATGTCATCCGGGTTCACGGTGTTCTTCAAGGATTTCCCCATCTTGCCGTGCAGTCGCGTGACCGGAGCCCCGTCGTAGGTTGGGCCGTCTTCTCCTTCGATGACCTCCCCTGCAGGCACGTACACACCGCGCTCGTCCTGGAAGGCGTCGGCCAGGATGTACCCCTGGTTGAAGAGCTTGCCGAACGGTTCGATCGTCCCCACGTAGCCGAGATCGTTGAGCACCTTGTGCCAGAACCGTGCGTACAGGAGATGCAGGACCGCGTGTTCGACACCGCCGACGTACAGATCGACGCCGTTGTCGCCCATCCAGTACCGCTCGGCGGCGTCCCCCACGAACTGTTCATCGTTGTGAGGGTCGAGATACCGCAGGTAGTACCAGCACGAACCTGCCCACTGGGGCATGGTGTTGAGCTCACGACGGTATCGGACACCGTCGAGCTCGACGTATTTCCACTCGTCGGGAGCATTGGCAAGAGTCGGCGTCGGTTCGGCGTTCTCGTCGGTCGACGAGTTCGGCCGATAGTCGTTGATCTCGGGCAGGCGCAGCGGCAACTGATCCTCTGGAACAGGAACCAGTTCACCATCCGGGCCGTGGAGGATCGGGATGGGCTCGCCCCAGTACCGCTGTCGGGAGAAGAGCCAATCACGGAGCTTGTACGTGATGGTGCCCTTCCCGGCACCGTTGATCTCGAGCCAGTTGATGATGCGAGCCTTCGCCTCGTCGATCTCCAGACCGTCGAGGAACCCGCTGTTCATCGCTGGACCTTCACCGAGGTACGCATCGCCGTCGAAGTCGGAGGGCGGCTGCACGGTGCGGATGATGGGGAGGTCGTAGACCTCGGCGAACTCCCAGTCCCGTTCATCCTGACCCGGGACAGCCATGATGGCCCCGGTTCCGTATCCCATCAGCACGTAGTCGGCGATGAAAACAGGGATCCGTTCACCGTTGAGCGGGTTGATGGCGAATGCACCGGTGAAGACGCCCGTCTTCTCACGGTCGTCCAGCTGACGCTCGATGTCTGACTTCCGCGAGGCTGCGAGCCGGTATGCCTCGACGGCGGTCTTCGGATCGTCGATGCCGAGCGTCCATTTCGGGTTCGTCCCGTCCGGCCAGGAACCAGGCACGATCTCATCGACCATCGGGTGTTCGGGTGCCATCACCATGTAGGTCGCCCCGAACACGGTGTCGGGTCGGGTGGTGAACACCCTGAGCGGTGTCACATGGTCTTCGATGTCGAAGATGATCTCCGCGCCTTCGGACCGGCCGATCCAGTTGCGCTGCATGGTGACAACGCTCTCGGGCCATTCGACTTCGTCGAGATCGTCGATCAAGCGGTCGGCGTAGGCGGTGATCCTGAGCATCCATTGGCGAAGAGGGCGTCGGTACACGGGGAAGTCGCCGCGCTCTGACCGACCCTCTGCGGTGACCTCCTCGTTCGCCAGCACCGTCCCGAGACCCGGACACCAGTTGACCGGAACCTCATCGATGTATGCAAGTCGCTGACTGTCCAGGTAGCGGGCGCGGTCCGGGTCCTCGAGGTTCATCCACGCTACGCCGTCGGCGTCACGCTCCCCCGCTTCCAGCTCCGCCACGAGTTCAGAGATCGGACGAGCCTTCTGCCGATCAGCGTCGAACCAGGAGTCGAACAGCTTGAGGAAGATCCATTGCGTCCACTTGTAGTAGTCGGGATCCGTCGTCGCAAACGACCGCGACCAGTCGTAAGAGAACCCGAACTGCTCGAGCTGACGCCGGTACGTCTTGATGTTCTGTTCCGTCGTCGTCCGAGGATGTACTCCGGTCTCGACGGCGTACTGCTCAGCCGGGAGACCGAACGCATCGAACCCCATCGGATGCAGGACGTTCGCACCCTTCATGCGGTGGTATCTCGAGAAGATGTCGGTCCCCAGATACCCAAGCGGGTGCCCTACGTGGAGGCCGGAACCCGACGGATACGGGAACATGTCGAGGACGTAAAGCTTCGGCCTCGATCCGTCGAAATCAGGCTCGCCGGGATTGGCGACGCGATAGACATCGTTGTCAGCCCATTCCTGCTGCCAACGCTGTTCAATATCTCGGAAGTCGTACGACGCCATCGTTCTCCTCGTGAAGCCGCAAGCGTAACGCGCTCAAACGCGACTGCGAATTCAAGGCTATCGACCGACCTCGGGGTCCGATTGCCGGACACGCATGCGGACGGTGAATGCAGAATCCCCCGAGAGGATCGCACCCCTCCCGAAGAGCCGGCCGTTCTCCCAGTTGGAGAGCCCCAGCTCGGGCCGATTCAACGCGTATTGCCCATCGACCCAGCGTGTGAACCCGTTGCCGACGAACGGCGCATCGACAGCGCTGAAGAAACTGGCGAACTCGGCGTCGTCCTCAGTGACCATCGATGCCACGAATCGTGGGCTGTATCGGTTGAACCATGCGACCGCATGATCCACGTCGTCGACGACCGCCAATGTGACCTCGGGGCTGTCCTCCCACTCCCACTCCTCCCCCAGACGGTCTTCCGAGATCGATTCCGCCTGCGGTTCGTCAACGTCGCCCGTTGCACGAGCGATCGGCACGACCCTCTCGAACCATTCGCCCGGCACGGATGCCACCGAGCTGTCGAGCACGTGCAGCTTCGGGTTCGTGCCCCGCCGCTCCCCTGCGCGCTCAAACGCGTGGAGGAACGCCGGGAGGAGATCGTCGACCCGCGACACGGGGATACATGCCGTGTTGAGGGTGTTGCACACCTTCCGATCGAGCGAGTGATAGACCGCTGCTCCGAAGGTGGGGGCGTCGGCGGCTTCCCCTGCCACGATCCACGCACCACCGGTGCCGTGGAGACTGACGGCGTTGCCCGCTTGTCGGGCGACGGCACCGAGACGTGCGGTGGCGGGCCCTGAGCCTCGAGCGACGGCGAGACCGAGCCGCGGGTCACTCATCATCGCGATACCTGCGGCCCTGGAAGGACTCGCCACGAGCGACGCTGCTCCCTCCGGTAGCCCGCTCGTGCGGAGAGCAGGCTCGAGCGCGTGTTCCATGATCGCTTCCGCCGTACCGAGCGCATCGGATCCGATGCGGAACACGACCGTGTTCCCGCCACGGAGCACTCCCGTTGCGTCGGCGAACACGTTCGGACGCCCCTCGAACACGAACCCGATGACCCCGAGCCCATCGCGCACAAGGTCGAGATCCCAACCGCTGTGTTCCAATCTGTCGATGACCTGTCCCCGGACGCTCGGCGTGTTCGCCCAGCCCTCGAGACCCGCGATCATGTCCTTGCGCATCCGCTCGTCGAGAATCAGCCGGGTGACCGATCGACCCCTGCCTCGAGCATCGGTGACATCGGACTCGTTCGCTGCTGCGATCGAAGCGAAGACGGCGTCGTCGTCCAGGCGGGCAGCGAACTCCTCGTAGAACTCGGTGATCTGCGCATCGGAGACGGAGCCCATCTCCCCGAAGGCATCGACGGCAGCCGTGACCGCCGACTCCGCGACGTCGCGTGCGGATCGCTCGACATGGATGAGTTCACCGGTGTCCTGAAGGACGATCAGAGCATCGCCCTCGGAGAACGCAGCGGCGAGGTCGTCGGGGACGTGCGTCACCTTCGTCCCGCCGTACGGAATCGCCATTCCTGGCGTCAGAGACTTCAACGAATCGACCATGGGGTCAGCGTAGAACAGAACGGGAGCACGAGATTCGAACCTTCGCAGTCCGCCGACCGGGACCGAGGAATGGGTAGCATCCGCACATGCTCGATCTCTATTCGTTCGTCGCCGACGTCCCCGACTACCCGGAACCAGGCATCGTCTTCAAGGACATCACTCCGCTGCTCGCAAATGCCGATGCCTTTCTCCAGGCGGTGGAGCAGATGGCCGCCCCGTTCGCCGACAAGGGCATCGACATCGTCGTGGGGATTGAATCCCGCGGGTTCCTCGTCGCCGGATCGATCGCTGAACGTATCGGTGCCGGTGTCGGTCTGGTCCGCAAGCCGGGCAAGCTGCCCCGTGAGACCGTTTCGGTCACCTACGACCTCGAGTACGGGACCGATTCGCTCGAGATCCATGCCGACGCGTTCGAGCACGGTGCGAACGTGCTCATCGTCGATGACGTCCTCGCAACCGGTGGAACGCTCGCCGCATGCAAAGAGCTCGTCGAGAAGGCGGGCGGTACGGTGCTCGGAGCGACGATGCTCATCGAGCTGACGTTCCTCGGTGGTCGTGCGAAGTTCGACGGACCCCTCAACGCGGTGCTCACCTACTGAGTCGGCTACTCGGCTTGTTCGTCGAGGCGATAGCCGACGCCACGGATCGTGTCGATCCTCGGGCCGTTGGGATCGACTTCCAGTTTGCGTCTGATCCGACGGATGTGCTGGTCGAGGCTCTTGGTGTCTCCCCAGTTGATCCCCCACACCTCATCGAGGAGTCGGTCGCGGGTGACGATCCTTCCCGCGCCCTCGATCAGCATCGACATCAATTCGAACTCCTTGCGCGGCATGTCGAACTCTTCATCGCCGACCGTGAGCTGGTACGTCGACTGGTCGATGCTGAGTGATCCGAACGTCCACACGTCGGTCTCCGGCAGAAGGGTCGATCGTCTGATCACCGCACGGAGTCTGGCCACGAGTTCGCGGACCGAATACGGCTTCGTGAGGTAGTCGTCTGCACCGAGTTCGAGGGCAGCCACCACATCCGCCTCGGCGTCCTTCGCCGAGACGATGATCACCGGGACCGGACCGTCCTGTCGTATCGCTCTCAGGACATCGAGCCCGCCGACCGCGGGGAGCATCAGATCGAGCAGCACGGCGTCGTAGTTGCCCTCCCGGAACTGGCGGATCGCGGCACGCCCGTCGAACACGGCGTCGGAGTCGATCCCCTCTGCATCGAGTGCGACGCGGAGGGCCTCCACGTAGGCGACCTCGTCTTCGACGATCAGGACGTTCACGTGGAACCCTCCGGGGCGAGCGGTAGACAGACGATGAAGGTGGTCCCGACACCGACCTCGGATGTGGCATAGGCAGTGCCACCGTGTGACGCGGCGACGTTTTTGACGATCGACAACCCGAGTCCGGTGCCGCCCGATTCCCTCGATCTGGCTTGATCGACACGGAAGAAGCGCTCGAAGATCCGGCGCAGGTACTTGGCGGGGATCCCGATCCCGGTGTCTTCGACCTCGACGCAGACGTTGCCGTCCTCGATCCGGGTGCGGTAGGTCACTGTTCCTTCTCCATCCTTGACGGCCGTGTAGGTGATGGCGTTGAGGATGAGGTTGTGGAATACGGCGGTCAGTTGAACCGGATCGCCGACGACCTCAGCGGCGGTCATCGTTCCTCGGCTGATCACGATGTCGTTCTTGGATGCGAGCGGGGTGAGCCCAGCCGCGATCTCGTCCAGGAGCTCGGACAGGTCGACACGTTCGTGCGCAACCGTCACGGACTCAGATCGCGCCAGTGTGAGGATGTCGTCGACGACCTTCGACATCCGATTCGCCTCGGAAGTCAGCCTGGCCGCAAGCGCTGTCCGCTTCTCTTCGTCATCCGTTCGGGCCAGAGCTTCGGCGAGGAGCGAGATCGCCCCGACCGGTGTCTTCAACTCGTGTGAAGCGTTTGCGACGAAGTCAGACCGCATCGCATCGACCCGCCGGCGGGCAGACAAGTCCTCGATGAACACGACAACCGGGCCACCGACAGGATCTGATTCGAGCTCGGGATATGCCGTCAATGCGAGCACGACGCGCGCCGGGTCGTGCATGTCCACCTCGACCTTCTCGGGGGCTACCGTCGAGATCGAACGGCGAGCGAGGTTCGAGATCCGAGTCTTGAGGATGGCCGCATCCGTCGCCTCGTCCAAGAGTCGAGACGCTGCGTCGTTCGCAAAGCGAATCGAACCTTCACTGTCGACGACGACGATCCCCGAAGGAGCGTGGGCGACCGCCCGCCGAGCGACCTCGAGGTGACGCTGTTGTTCACCCGACGCCGCGGCGAGAGTACGCACCTCTTCGACGATGTCCGATTCCGCATCTGCACCTACGACGGCTCGGACACGTTCGATCGTCGCCACGACCTCCTGCTGCTTCCGAAACAACAGGACGCAGGCCCCGACGAGGGCGATGACGATGGCCGACAGGACCCAGTACATGACGCGCAGCATAGGACCCATCAGCCACCCGCTTCGCCCGTGCGAACGGACCGGAAACAGAGTTCACTTCCAGTTCACCTCAGGGTGCGGTCGGCGTCACCTTGCCTTCGTAGCGTCCCGCTCGTACTCCATACCGGGCGCCGACTACCGCGTGCCCAGGAGATGACCAAGGAAGGAAACAATGAAGAAACTGACGAAGATCGTCGTCCTGGCGGCAGCGCTTTCGCTGTTCGTCGCGGCGTGTAGCTCGTCGTCTGACGACACCACCACGACGACCGAGGCAAGCGGCGGCGACGGTGGCCTGACCGGTTCGCTGCTCATCTCTGGCTCGTCCACGGTGGAGCCGGTATCCGCACTGAACGCCGAGGCGTGGCGTGCGATCCACCCTGAAGTCGGTGTGACGGTCGAAGGACCCGGTACTGGCGACGGATTCGCAAAGTTCTGCGCCGGTGAGACCGACATCTCCGACGCATCCCGTGCGATCAAGGAAGAGGAAGCAGCTGACTGCGAGGCCAATGGGATCGAGTTCATCGAGCTCCTGTTCGCAATCGACGGTCTGTCCGTGCTCACCTCTACGAACAACGATGCTGTCTCGTGCGTGAGCTTCTCCGACCTGTATGCGCTCCTCGGCCCGGAGTCCACCGGCTTCACGAGCTGGTCTGATGCGGACGGCCTTGCTGGCGAGCTCGACGGTACGAACGCTCCGTACCCGGACGCAGACCTTGTGGTGACGGCCCCGGGTGAGGAATCCGGAACGTACGACTCGTTCGTCGAGATCGTCCTCGAGGACATCGCCGACGAGCGTGGCCAGGATGCGGCAACCCGCCCTGACTACACGGCTTCGGCCAACGACAACGTCATCATCGAGGGAATCTCCGGTTCCGACACGTCCCTGGGCTGGGTGGGCTACGCCTTCTTCCTCGCCAATCAGGACAAGGTCTCGGCACTCGAAGTCGACGGTGGCGACGGCTGCGTCGGTCCTACGCCTGAGACGATCGCCGACGGCACCTACCCGATCGCCCGTCCCTTGTTCATCTACGTGAACAAGGCGAAGGCTGAGGAGAGCGAAGCGCTCGTGTCGTACGTCGACTACTACCTGTCGGACGAGGGACTCAACTCTGTCGACCAGGCCGGCTACGTACGTCTCGCTGACTACGGACCGGTCCGTGAGGTCTGGGAGACCCGGACCACCGGGGCAGCAGACCTCTAACCAACAGGCTCTTGCGGAGCCGGGGGTTGTTCAAGCCGGCCCCCGGCTCCCAGCCACTCTCTCCGAAGTATTCGGCTTGGAACAAGCAACTAGCCTCGGTGCACCATGACACAGCAACTCACACTCGAAGACCTCGCAGGCGACGCAAAACGTCGCAACCGCGAACGACGCGTCAAGGTGCTCTTCGTCGCTGCCGGCCTCGTCAGCATCGCCGTCAGCATCCTCATCATTCTCTCGCTCGCCGGTGAGGCCTGGAGCTTCATCAGCCAGGTCGACCTGTCGAGCCTCTGGACCGTCGGATGGTTCCCACGCCGTGGGCTGTACGACATCCCCACCCTCATCATCGCGACGACGATCATCGCCGGTATCGGCATGCTCGTCGCGATACCGCTCGGTCTTGGCGCCGCCGCCTATCTCGCGGAATATGCCTCCCCGCGGGCTCGGCGGTGGCTCAAGCCCACCGTTGAAATCCTGGCCGGGATCCCCTCGGTCGTCCTCGGCTTCTGGGCACTCACCTTCATCAGTCCGGAAGTCGTGGCGCGGATCTTCTCTTCTGCGAAACCGTTCACGATGATGGCGGCCGGTCTCGGTGTCGGCGTCCTCATCACTCCCCTCGTCGCAACCGTTTCGGAAGATGCGATGAAGGCGGTCCCGATGTCGCTCCGCGAGGCGTCGTACGGCCTCGGTGCCGACCGTGCCGTCACCGTTCGCAAAGTCGTGTTCCCTGCCGCTCTTTCGGGAATCGTGGCATCGATGATCCTTGCGCTCTCCCGAGCGATCGGGGAGACAATGATCGTCTTCATGGCGGCCGGTGCAGTCGGCGGTGCCCTCCGCACGTTCAACCCGCTCGACCCGGGACAGACCATGACGGCAGCGATCGCGGCCCTGGCAACGGGTTCGGATCAGGTCGCCGGGCAAGGACTCACGTTCCAATCGCTGTTCTTCGTCGGGCTGTTGCTGTTCCTCATCACGCTCGCACTCAACAGTCTTTCGAACCGGTTCGTCCGCAAGTATCGGGAGCAGTACTGATGACGACTTCGATCACCCGACGCCAGGAGGCGACGCAAGCGGATGTCGCAAAGGCCATCCAGCGGTCAGGTATTCAGTGGCGTTCGACACTCTTTCATGCAGGGCTGCTCCTCCTCCTGCTGACCACGCTCGTGATCCTGCTTGTCCTCCTTGCGGACATCATGATCAAAGCGTGGCCAACGTTTGCCGAACGGGGAGTGTCGTTCGTCACTGATGGTCTCAGCTTGAACCCCGAAACCGCAGGGGTGTTCACCGGAATCATGGGCTCGATTGCGATCGCTGTGATCGTGATCCTCCTTGCGTTCCCGATCGGCGTTTCGTCCGCGATCTACCTCGAGGAGTATGCGCCGGACACCCGACTCAGTCGGTTCCTCGACACGACAGTTCGCAATCTCGCCGGTGTGCCCTCGATCGTGTACGGGCTCCTCGGTGGGTCGACGGATGGCAAGAACGTGATCGCCGCGGGGATCACGATGTCTGCACTCGTGCTTCCGATCGTGATCATCACAGCGTCCGAAGCGATCAGGGCCGTCCCTGACTCGATCCGCGAAGCGGGCTACGGAGTCGGTGCGACCAAATGGGAAGTCGTCCGGAGCCATGTGATGCCATCGGCGTTGCCGGGGATCCTCACGGGAACCGTCCTGACGCTCGCCCGTGCGATCGGCGAGACCGCACCGCTGCTCGTCATCGGTGTCGCGACCGGCTACTTCGCTCCCCCTGGTGACGCAACCTTCGTCGACCAAATCACCGGTTCCTACACGGCGCTGCCCGTGATCGTGTTCTCGTGGTCCCGACAGACCCAGGCCGAGTTCGCCGACACGCTCGCTCCCGCGGCGATCATCGTGCTGCTCGTCGTCCTCTTCGTCCTCAACGGGGCAGCCATCTGGCTGCGGAACAAGACCGAGAACAGGTGGTGACCCCATGCCAGATAGCCTTGACACCGCTCCCCCAGATCTGGAGCAGACCATGACGGAAGAACCGACGACCGACGAACAGCTTGCCCCTCGCCCAGGGGCCGAGCAAGCTGAGCTCGCTGCCGAAATCCGCGCTGAACGCAAGCGCGTCACCGGTGGTACCCCGGACGACGCCCACGATGTCATCATCGAGCTCGACAACGTCGACGTGTACTACGGCGACTTCCACGCGGTCGATTCAGTGACGATCCCGGTTCGGGAGAAGGAGATCACCGCCTTCATCGGCCCGTCCGGCTGTGGAAAGTCGACGGTACTCCGCTCGATCAACCGGATGAACGATCTCATCGAATCTGCACGAGTCGAAGGACGGATCGCCTATCACGGTGTCGATTTGTACGGATCCGGCGTCGACCCTGTAGAGGTGCGACGCCACATCGGAATGGTGTTCCAGAAGCCCAATCCGTTCCCGAAGTCGATCTACGACAACATCGCGTTCGGCCCAAAGATCGCAGGGTTCAAGGGCGACATGGACGATCTCGTCGAGAGTTCCCTCCAGCGCGCCGCTCTGTGGGACGAGGTGAAGGACAAGCTCGACGAGAGCGCCTTTGCCCTTTCGGGTGGTCAGCAGCAGCGTCTGTGCATCGCACGGGCGATCGCCACCTCCCCTGACGTCCTGCTCATGGATGAGCCGGCCTCAGCGCTCGATCCGATCGCCACGCTGCGTATCGAAGACCTGATGTACGAGCTCAAGCAGGAGTACACGATCATCATCGTGACGCACAACATGCAACAGGCCGCACGCGTCTCCGACCGCACGGCGTTCTTCTCCGTCGACGTCAACGAAGGCAAGAGAACCGGCCGTTTGGTGGAGTTCACCGAGACCGCAAAGCTGTTCACCGACCCCGCTGAGCAGGAGACCGAGGACTACATCACCGGGAGGTTCGGCTGATGGTCGACACGCACGACTTGCCCCAGCACAACAATATTCAGACCGATCTCCGCCACCACTACGACGACGAACTCGAAGAGATCCGTACCGAGCTCGTCGAGTTCGGCACCATGGTGCTCACGAACGTGCGTCATGCGGGCGAGGTCGTCACGGAGAGCATCCTCGATCAGATCGACGACGTCCGGCAGGCCGACAAGCCGATCAACGCGCGCTACAAGGCGCTGGAGACGAAGGTGTTCGAGATCCTCGCGCTCCAACAGCCGGTTGCCCGTGATCTGCGGTTCCTGGTCGCGTCAACCCGCATCCTGTACGAACTCGAACGTTCCGGCGACCTCGCCGTAAACCTCGTGAAGCAGCTTGATCGACTCGACGGTCTTCCCTCCGATCAGCAGATCCGATCCATGTTGGCGCAGCTCTCACAGAGCGCTGCGAAGACCTTCGCGTTGGGTGTCGAGGCGATCGCAACGATGGATCCGGAGATCGGCATCGGTGCGGAGGCCGCCGACGAAGAGACCGACGACCTCACCGCTGACCTGTACAGACTCGTGACCGAGCGTCAGGAATCGCTCGGGCTCGAGACGTCCGTCGCGCTGTTCCGCATGGGTCGATTCTTCGAGCGCATCGCCGACCACGGCGTGAACATCGCCGAGGACATCACGTTCGTTGCGACGGGAGCCTTCCCCAACGAGGATTGAGGGCCTTCGGGCGCTCCTGGCTGCTCGCTCCTGGCTCCTGGCTCGTCACCTGTCGTCGGGGGTGGCGACGGGTTCGCCGTCGAGCCAGACGGGGACGTAGGGGACTTCTCGGCCGTCGTAGAGATCGATTCCCGCGAATCCACCATCAACCGTGAGGGTGTACGGGTGCCACGGGTTCCCTTGGCATGAGGCGTCTCCCCGGACGGGCTCGACCAGCACCGTGACCACGATACGTGACGCCTCTCGGACGACCACGGGAAGGATCTCGCGATCCACGGGAGCCTGACCGCTTGCACAGTTGCGTTCTCGGAGCAGGATCGGGATCGCGCCACCGGCGACGTCGACCGTCCGGTCGGGATCGATCACCCAGTCGGCACTCCCCCGCCCTTCGGCGATGACCTCGACATGGCAACCGCCCCATCCACTGGCGCGCCATTCACCATCTCGTTGCTCAAACACGGCGTAGGCGTATTGAGCGTCGTCACGATCCAGGTCGATCGGCGTACCGAAGAGCACCAGACCGCTGTTGTCATCGGCGACGACCCAGTTGTAGACGTTGAAGAAGGTTCCTTCCTCGCCCAGTGCACCCGTTCCGGCCAGCGCTTCTTCAGCGTCGGGCGTGAGGGGGGTCGACGGGAACGCGGGCGTCCCATCGTTTCCGAGATGGACCGGTCCGCACACCGTGTCCAGCATCGTCGGTGGTTCGACGGGTGGCGTGTCATCCATGAACGGCGGTCCCGCCTGGATCGCTGCTTCTGGGACGCGGTCGCGGCACACGTTGACGGTCATGAGCCACAACGTCTGCGCTCCCTGCTCCGCCGTCGGATCACCGCTCGAGGAATCCCGCACCGATACACCGGCAGCCACGTCCTCGGCGATGTACCGCTCTGCGAGCTCCAGAGCGACCGGTGTCTGCCACGCACCGAGCTCGCACATCTCGTCATAGCGGACACGCCAGACCGCGGGGTCGAACTGTTTGAGCCCCAGCTGGTTCACCCACGTCATGGTTTGCATCTGCTCGGCTTCGTCCAACAGCATCGTGCCGGCCGCGGTCGTCGTTGTGTCCAGAGCGGCAGGCGACCCACCGCCGCGGGCAACCATCAGTGCCACACCACCGACGATCAGGACCGTGACGGCGAACGACGCGACAGCGACCAACCATGCTCGTGGCCGGCGCCGTGGCGGCACCGGTGGCACTGGTTCTTGGGCGTTTCCCGCCCTGAGGTCGGCCAGCGACGGCCCTTCGGGCGCATCGGCGACGACTCGCTCGAAGCCTTCCCTGAATCGGTCATCCATCGAGGGCCTCCCCCAGCTTCTTGCGAGCGAGGTGCAGATACCGACGAACGGTGCCCGGGCGGCATCCCATCGATTTGGCGGCTTCGCTCGGCGAGTACCCCTCGTAGAACACCAGGTAGGCGGCGGCTCGTTGTCTCGCCGGTAGTGCAAGGATCGCATCGACGATGTGGTCAACCGATCCGGCTGCGTCCTGGCCCGGCCCCTCCGGCACGCCCACCGGGACGGTCGCTCGGCGCTTCGTCGCTCGATGTCGGTTACGGACCTCGTTGAGGATCGACCGCATCAGGTATTGCTTGGGTTCACGTAGCCCGGACAGTCCACCCGGTTTGGCGATCACCCGGGTCACGACGGTGGACACGACATCGTCGGCCGCATCGGGTCCGGCGAGCGCGGTGGCATAGCGCATGAGGTCCCTCCTGATTGATTCGTAGATCTCGGAGTCGTCCATTCACCCCATCCACACCTGAGATGCCACCAGCGTTGCACGCCACGGTAAACGCGACCTGCCGCAGAACCTACGGATCGTCAGGAGATCGAATCAGTTTCCGCCGTTTGGGAGGACTCTCCGGGTCCAACACGAACCCTTCGCCATGGATGGCGACGTGATGGTGGAACCAGCAGAGTGTTGCGAGGTTCTCCGGTTCGTTTCCACCGTTCCTGGAGCGTTCGAGGATGTGATGTGGTTCGAGCCGGTAGCGGCTCTGGCACCCGTCGATCACACATCCGTCGTCTCGGAAGAGCACGGCATCTCGCACCGCAGGTCGGATCGCATGGGTCGCATCAGACCAGACCGATGGCTCGTCACCATCGAGCCCCACGAGCCGGATCCGTGCCCCGCACAGCATCGCCGCCAATGCCTCCGGGCCCACACGTGGCCCGAAGGGAACCGTTGCGACGGGCGCTCCGTCCCCATGTGCCCGGTCACCGTTGTCGGTCGACGTGGCGCGGTCTCCGCGAGCATCGACGAACACGGTCGCCACCGCCGAACGGCCCACCTTGACGTCCTGATCGCCCTCGACATCGAGGCAGTCCTGGAGGATCGCGACCAACGCATCCGCCTGTCGTTGCGCACGGGTCATGCCGTCACCACCCGGGAGCTGGCGCAGTTCATCGGCTCGCTGGGCGATGGCCTTCTCGACGGTCCGCCCCATGAGACCGGGGAGGCGGCCGGAGACGGTCCATGCGGATTCGTCGAGGGTCGGTTGGAGCCCGAAGTAGCGCTGTTTGAACGCTGTCTGCTCGTCGACACGGTTGAGACGTTTCCGGCGCACCGTCAGCTTTCGGATGTCCTCGAGGTTCTGATCAATGGTCCGGCGGGCTTCGCCCTCGTCAACCCCTGTTTCGATGAGTCGATGGGTCGCCACCGCCCGGTCGAAGGTCACGGAGTTCGCAAGATCGCGCTGGACGCCCTGGTTCTGCACGCATCCACGACCGGCGGTCACCAGAGCACGAGCGGTCTGCTTCGAGACGTCGAGCCTCGATTGCAACCACTCCCCGAGCGTCCGGGAGGCGTCCGCCCGATGCGCATGCACCTTGTCGAGTTCGTTGACGAGGACCGCTTGCTCCGCCCGCAAATCACCGATGAGGCGCTCGATCACCTTGAGGCGCTCTTCGATGTCCGCAACGGATGGTCCAGAGAACAGTGTCTTCATCGATCCAACGTATCAAGCGCATGTGACAGATTCCGTACTTCTGCCCAACATTTGCGGCAATTGCTTGAAGACCGGCGTTGCTACACTTCCGGCTTCTTGGGGCTGTAGCTCAGCCTGGCAGAGCACTTGTCTGGCAGACAAGGGGTCAGGGGTTCAAATCCCCTCAGCTCCACCTAAGAAACGCAAGCGCCCGTTGGGATAACTCCCGACGGGCGTTCGGCGTAGAGGGGTCGAAGGCCGCTGCGGGTGCAATGGCGGGCGCAATCTGGGCGCAGGCGGCAAAATCGAAGCCGGAACGAGGTGCAAGGGAGCCGTTGCCTGCGCAGTCGGCGCGGGGCCGCTCACGCAGCGCTGAGATTCACTGACAGGTGGGCGCTGACGGATCATGCAGAGCTGTCTCACGAGCAATATCTCACGCATTCCCGGTCACGCCGAGAGGAGATCGCTCGCGATCGATGATCACGGCTCACGAGCGCCGAGCCGGTCATGGCAACAGATTTCTAGGAGTGGGCGTAGTCGTTGGCATCGTCGTGCGGACCTGCGTATAGAACGTCGATGCACTTCGAGTCGGGGTCGATCCTGTAGACGAACCGCCAACCAGAGTTGACCCGGTACTTCCATACTGATCCCAGCCGTCGAAACCTCTTCGTGCGAAGCCGGATTCGCTGCCGATGCTGATTCTTGTTGCACGGGTCCGCGATGATCACGCCAGCGGCCTTCTCATATTCCTTTTTCCTGCGACCGTCGGCATTGACATAGCGTTTGGCGTTCTTGTCTTCGCAACAGATGCGCCAGCCGTCAGAGGTTTGATCGGCCACGGACATTCTGGGTTAGCTCCGACCGTTGGACTCCAGCGAACGCTCTAGCGCGACGACGACATTCGGGCTACCGTGCTCGAACGCGATCGTCTCCTCCCACTCGTGGAGAAGAAACTCGATGTCACTGTCACGGGAAGTCTCGAGATCATTCATG
>JAUIIM010000016.1 GCA_030431785.1 Acidimicrobiia bacterium
TCGCTATGGAGTGCTCAGAGAGCATTCACATAGTTTTGGTGACCATAGCGGCGGGGATCCACCCGTTCCCATTCCGAACACGGAAGTTAAGACCGCCAGCGCCGATGGTACTTGAGCCGAGGGGCTCCGGGAGAGTAGGTCGTTGCCAAACGTTTCAAGAGACAAAGGGTCGTACTGCGCAAGCGGTGCGGCCCTTTTCTCGCTCCACGGGTCGATGGTCGCGGCGAAGGTTCGTCGTCACTGCCGCACCCCGACCGGTACCATCCGGCTACCGCCCATCCGAATACGTCGGATGTCTGAGAGGATCATCGATGGCACAACAGTCGAACAACCCGCGCTCTGGCAAGCGTGGCAAGGGGAACAGCTCCAAAGGGGGCTACTCCAAGGGCTCCAAGGGTGGGCGTCCAGGATCCTCGAAGAAGTCCGGGTATGGGGGATCGAAAGGCTCGGGCAAGGGTTCCTCGGGTCGAAAGTCGTATCAGTCCGGATCCGGGTCGTCCAACGGGAAACCGAAGAAGAAGCAATATTCTGCCACGACGCGCAGCGTGGAGGCAAAGAAGCGGGCGGAGTGGGCCGACAAGAAGAAGCGCCGCCGCGACCTCACTGGTGCGGCGGTCAACCTCCCCAACTGGGTCATCGAAGGTCTCGAACGTGTGACGCCGAAGGACCGTGTCGCTCCAGCGCTCGAAGCGCTCGGTGCAGCCTCTGAGGCACTCGGTGACGGCAACTTCCAATCTGCGGTCAAGCACGGTCTCCGCGCCAAAGCGCTCGCACCGAACGATCCGACAACACGCGAGACGATCGGTCTGGCCGCGTACCGCGTCGGTGATTGGTCGATGGCCCTCAACGAGCTCCGTGCCTATCGGCGTATGGCCGGTGAGACGACCCATATCCCGGTCGAGATGGACGTGCTCCGAGCGATGGGCCGTGACAACGATGTCGAGAAGGCATGGAAAGAACTCAACGCCAAGGGTGGCCACGGGCTCGTGATGAACGAAGGCCGGGTCGTGTACGGCTCGTGGCTGCTCGACAAGGGCCGCGTCGAGGAAGCATGGGACGTCGTGGACCCCGGCAGGATCGTGGACAAGCCCAACGAGGCACACCTCCGGCTCTACTACGTGGCCGGGCGTGTGGCGGCGGCAAGCGGCGATCGGGAGACAGCGAAGAGGTTCTCCGACACCATCGTCCTGACCGACCCCTCGTTCCCCGGCTGGGAACAACTCGAGTCGGAGATCGCTGCCCTCGCCGACTGACGTGCGACCCGCAGTACATCCGTCCTCCTCGTTCGTCCCGTACGATGGTTGAACAAGGAGGATTTCACATGGCGCACGATGTCGAAGTGTCTGACAGTACGTTTTCGCGGCTTCGGTCGTACAACGCGGTGATGGGTGGTCTCCACCTCATCCAGGGAGTCCTGATCGTCCTCTTGGCGACCGACTTCACGCTCCCCGTGACCGCCTCCTATCTGACTGGTCCTCCCGGCACAGAGGGCGCCGAGAATGTTGTGCTCTTCGATGTCTCGCTCGCGTGGGGTGTGGCGATCTTCTTCTTCCTCAGTGCTCTCTTCCATCTCATCGTCGCTTCGGTCGGCAGTGGTCGCTACCGCAAACAGCTGACGCAGGGACAGAACCAGTTCCGGTGGGTCGAGTACTCGCTCTCTTCATCGTTGATGATCGTGCTGATCGCGATGCTCCCGGGCATCTACGACGCCGCTGCGCTGCTTGCACTGTTCTTCGTGAACGCCGGGATGATCATGATGGGGTCCGTCCAAGAGCGTTACGAGAGGCCCGGTGGGTCGATGTGGCCGTTCTGGCTCGGGACCGTCCTCGGCGCTGCACCATGGCTTGCGATCGGGATCTACCTGTTCTCACCGGGGAGCGATGCGGCACCCCCAGGGTTCGTCTACGCGATCTTCTTCTCGCTATTCGTGTTCTTCAACTGCTTTGCGATCACGCAGTGGCTCCAGTACCGCCAGATCGGTCGATGGAAGAACTACCTGACCGGGGAGCGGACCTACATCCTGCTCAGTCTCCTGGCCAAGTCAGCCCTGGCCTGGCAGGTCTTTGCGGGCACGCTCGCCCCCTGAGGCAAGCCTTTCGATCCTGTCGTACCGCCGCGGTACGTTGGGTTCACCCGCACTTCTCCGTGAAAGGAGAACGTTGTGGATCTCAACCTCACGATTCTCGGTGGCCATCTCGCCGCAGTACCCGAGCACCGGACGTTCGCATCGGGGAGTCACCTCCTCCGACTCTTGGTGACCGTCCGATCGAGCGCCCCGCGTCGGCGGGTCGACGTCGTCCCGGTCACGTGGTGGGACCCCGATGAAGAAGCCATCGAGTCTGCATACGGGCCGGGTCAAGGGGTATGGATCGCCGGATCCGTGCAGCGGCGCTTCTGGTCGAGCGACGACGGTCGGAGAAGCCGCATCGAGGTGATCGCCCACGATGTCCAGTTCCGGGAGGCTGAGGCGACCGAGTCGAAGGAGAACCCGTCCGTCGCCTAAGGTTGCCGGATGTCACGAAGCCTTGTCGCTGCAGCCTCCGCCGAGGCAGCCGAAGCCGGTCAACAGGTAGCCGACGCCGGCGGTTCCGCTGTGGATGTTGCGATCGCTGCGGCGTTGGTCTCGATGACGACCGAACTGGGCATCGTGTCGCCGGGAGGCGGTGCATTCCTGACGATCTGGTCACCTGACGGCGATCCCGTCGTCATCGATGGATACGCCGAGATGCCCGGTCGCGGACTCCCACCGGACGCTGTCGTCGATGCCCGCACCGTCGCAATGGGCTATGGCGGTGGGATGGAGACCATCGTGGGATGGGGTAGTGTGGCGACGCCCGGAGCCTTTGCCGGATTCAAGACAGCGTGGGAGCGATTCGGTCGTGCCCCTTGGCACGAGTTGCTGGCGCCCTCGGTGGACCTCGCACGTCACGGATTCCCGGTCAGCGCAGCGAGTGGCTATTACCTGCAGTACGCCCACGACGTTGTCTATGGATGGGATGACGAGACCGCGCCTTCGTATCACCGACCAAACGGAACGGCGGTACAGCACGGGGACATCGTCCGCAACGAGGCGTTGGCGTCGACGTTGGAGGCCCTGGGGGAGGAGGGGGCCGACCTGCTCTACCAAGGCGATCTTGGTCGTGCGCTGGTGGATGCATGTGCCGAGCGCGGCGGACGCATCACGGCGGAGGACCTCCGTGCCTACGAAGCCGTCGTCCGCGATCCGCTCCACACCGTGCTCGGAGGATGGCGCATCGCAACAAATGCGCCCCCGGCGATCGGGGGGATCACGGTTGCGACGCTGCTGACCTACCTCGAGCGTCTCGGTCTCCAGGGCTGGTCGGCGCTCGACGTGGCGAAGATCGCAGCGGCACAGGACGCCGTGTTCTCCTTCCGGCGGACCGACCTCGACAACGACGGTGACCGCCTCACCGCTGCGGAGTTCGCGCTCGCCTCCGCGGACCGGGCCGATCTTGCTGCATTGCACCGGTCGCCATCGACGATCCATGTCTCCGCCGTCGACGCAACGGGTCTTGCGTGCGCCATCACCTCTTCGGCCGGATACGGCTCCGGAGCCACGATCCCGGGCACGGGATTCGGGCTCAACAACTCGCTCGGCGAGATCGAGTTGATGCACGCCACGTTCGACGAACAGCCGCCAGGTACCCGCCTTGCCTCCAACATGGCCCCGACGGTCGCTCGCCATCCGGACGGGACGACCCTCGCGATCGGATCACCCGGGGCGGATCGGATCACATCGGCAATCGGCACGGTGTTGTACAACGGCATCATCTGCGACATGAGTATCGAGGAGGCCGTCGACGCCCCGAGGCTGCATGCGGAGGTCTTCGAAGGAGCTCCCACGCTCGCGGTGGAGCCAGGCGTCGACACGAGCCTGGTCGAGGACCTCCACGTGAGGGAACTGCCCCCGCACTCGATGTACTTCGGGGGTGTCCAGATCGCCATGGCACATCCGAACGGCGAGTTGGAAGGAGCTGCCGATCCCCGCCGCTCCGGTGCCGTGCGCATCGGCGGAGGCACCGCACTGACATGAGCGAGACGAGTCGCCCGGACGCTGCGAGCCTGGTGCGTGCGGTGCTCGATCCCGTTCGCCTTGCCGTCCTCGCTGCTGCGCACGAGGGTCCACTCTCGATCGAAGACCTCACCAACCGCACCGGTGCCACCAAGCGTCAGATCGCAGAGGCGATCGGCTATCTCGCCACGGCAGGCTTCCTCGACGACGAACATCGGCTCGACATCGCGGTGTTCCACGAGATCGCGGCGGAGCTTCCGGGTGATTCGCCGACAGATCTCACGGGACCGTGGACCGACGAAGAAGCCCGTGTGTTGGGCCGGTTCTTCGATGGTGATCGTCTCAAACGGATCCCGTCGAGTGCAGCGAAGCGGCGTCTCGTACTCGAACGTATCGCAATGCGCTTCGAGCCCGGCGTCCGGTATCACGAACGAGACGTCAACTTCAGCATCCAGTTGATCTACGCCGACTACGCGGCGGTTCGCAGATGGCTCATCGACGAGGGATTCATGGATCGGGCCGACGGTGCCTACTGGAGGATCGGTGGTCGTACGACCCAGCCCGCTGACGCACCGGAACCCAGGACACTCACGACGGAGCTCCCATCGGTGGTCTGTCGGACGTGGGAACTCGCCATGGCCACCGACCTTGTGGCAGCTGCTTCCGCAGTGTCGATCCACCGCTACATGTCCGACCGATTTGCGTACCCGTACACCGACGACGATGCGTACGACTGGATCAGTTTCGCCTCCAGTCAGGATCCGGTGTTGGACTTCGCCGTGTTGTCCGAAGGTGTGGTTGTCGGCGGAGTGGGGTCCCAGGCGGGTGTCGGCGAACGGACCGGGACGTATGAGATCGGATGGTGGCTCGCTCCCGGACACCAGGGACGTGGGATCGGCACCGCCGCAGCATCAGCTCTCATTCGCTATCTCTTCGACGAACTTGGTGCGATGGAACTGTTCGCCCCGGTGATGGCCCCGAACCGGGCATCCGCAGCACTTGCGATACGGCTTGGTATGCGTCATGTCGGTGGGAGACCCTCGGCATATCTGAAGGAGGGCGTCCGCTACGACGAGCGGATCTTCTCGCTCACCCGGGCGCAGTGGCTCGCCTAGACGTCGGTCGTCCTACGCTTTCGATGTGTCGTCGATCTTGTCCACCCTCAAGCGCCCGCGTTGGATCATCGCTGTCATCGTGGGATTCCTCGTCGCTGCGATGTGTGTGGTGCTCGGATTCTGGCAGCTCGACCGGCTCGCCGAACGGCGAGAGCGCAATGCGACGATCGAGTCCCGGACCGACGAACCTGCGAGGGCGTTGACGTCGCTCCGGATCGACTATCACGACGACCCCGAGGAGCTGGCATTCCGGCGGACGATCGCTGAGGGCCAATACCGCTATGAAGACGAGTTCATCAGCGTCGGGCGCGTGTACGGAGACGTCAAGGGCACGATGGTGGCAACGCCCCTCGACATCGGAGGCGGCGACGTGCTGATCGTCGTTCGCGGGATCGTTCCTCCCGCGACGGAAGGCCCGCCGATGGAGGGTTATCCGGTGCCACTCGGCTCCGTGTTCGTCGAGGGACGCATCACGCCCGGAGAAGAGCCATCACGCATCTCGGAACCTGTTCCTGACGACGGAACCCTGACCGAACTGAGTCGTCTCGATCTCGCCTACATCGATGAGTACGTCGACGGCGACGTCCTGCCGTACCTGCTCCTCCTCGACGACCAACGTCCCAGCGCAGGGGGAGAGGTCCCGACCCCGATTCCGACAGAAGAACTCTCGGAGGGAAGTCACCTCGGGTACGCCGTCCAATGGTTCGCCTTCGCCCTGATCGCGCTTGTCGGCACGGCTGCCCTCGTCTGGCGGGCGAGTCGTTGACGCCTATGCTCGGCGGATGACAGAACAGATCTACTCCACAGATGCGTACGCCCGGACGATGGATGCTGTCGTCGTCCGCACCGATACCGATGACGGCCGTGTGTTGCTCGACCGCACCGTCTTCTACCCGGGAGGGGGAGGCCAGCCCCACGACCTCGGAACGCTGCGGATCGGCGACGATGTGCTCGACGTCGTCCGAGTCACCGCTGATCGCGATGGGGTGTGGCATTGGCTCGAAGGGGGAATCCCGTCGACCGGCACCGACGTGTCCGGTGCGCTCGATTGGGATCGCCGCTATCGCCTCATGCGTACCCACACCGCACTCCATGCGCTCTGTGGTGTCATCTGGCAGCGCTTCGAGAGCCCCGTCACCGGCGGGAACATGCAGCCAGGGGAGGGACGCCTCGATTTCGACATTCCGGACTGGTCTTCCGACGATCTGCCGCTCGTCGAAGCAGACTTGAACGCTGAGCTTGCGCGCCGGAGGGATATCGAAGTTTCGTTCCTGCCGCGTGACGCCGCAGACAAGGATCCATCGTTGATCCGTACGAAAGTCAACCTTCTCCCGAAGACCATCGATCAGGTGAGAGTGATCGACATCGTCGGTCTTGATCGACAGGCAGACGGTGGCACCCATGTCGGGGAGACCGGTGAGGTCGGTTCGATCACGATCCCGAAGGCCGAGAACAAGGGCCGCGGTTTCCGCCGCATCCGCGTCCGTCTCGAGGATGCTGCCTCCGCCTGAGACGCTCCACAGACCCCAAGGCGTCCCCCTGTCCGACGATGACTGGTCACTTCGGGGGACGAATAATGGCACCCATCAGATTCCCAGGTTCCGGTACATTGGAGATGTCGGGTCTGGCACGGGAGGTGAGCAGAATTGAGGACTCTCGTCACTGGCGCCAGTGGGTACATCGGTGCCGTGATGGTGCCGTTCCTGCGCGCCGCCGGCCACGACGTCGAGACCTTCGATCTCGGGCTCTATCGGTCCGGTGCCTTCGCTCCGGGTGTACCGACCCCGGATGGTCGCGACATCCGGGAAGCAACCGTCGGAGACCTCGAAGGATTTGATGCGGTCGTCCATCTTGCTGCTCTCTCCAACGACCCGGTCGGCAACCTCAACCCCGATCTGACCTACGAGATCAACCACCGAGCGACGACTGCGTTCGCCTCGCTCGCCCGCGACGCTGGCGTCGAGCGCTTCCTCTTCGCCTCGTCCTGCAGCCTGTACGGTGCGGCGGGTGCCCAAGCGGTCGATGAAGAAGCCCCGTTCGCTCCGGTCACCCCGTATGGAGACGCGAAGGTGCTTGTCGAGCAAGATCTCAGCCGGCTGGCGAACGACGACTTCTCGCCGACCTACTTCCGCAACGCAACGGTGTACGGCCTGAGCCCATCGTTGCGTCTCGACGTCGTCGTGAACAACCTGTCTGCGTGGGCAGTCGGCACCGGTCGGATCGTGCTTCTGTCTGACGGGACGCCGTGGCGACCCCAGGTGCACGTGGAAGACGTGTGCCGAGCATTTGCAGCAGCGCTCGACGCCTCGCGTGAGCGGGTGCACGACGAAGCGTTCAACGTCGGACGATCGGGCGAGAACTACCAGGTCAGGGATATCGCGGCGATCGTCGCAAAAGCCGTTCCCGACGCCGAGCTTGAGATGCCTGATGTGATCGAACCGGATACCCGTAGCTATCGCGTCGACTTCGGCAAGATCGAGTCACAGCTTCCCGAGTTCGAACCGGTGTGGACGGTCCCAAGTGGCGTCGAACAACTCGTGGACGGGTTTCGCACCGCTGGTCTCCGCGAGGAAGATTTCGGTCGCTATACGAGGTTGTCGACGATCAACGCCGAAGTGGCAGCTGGTGCCCTGTCACAGGATCTCACATGGCTGTGAACGAGACCTGTCGGTTCTGTGGCACGGAGCTGTCCGTGACGATGGTCGATCTCGGGATGCACCCACTATGCGAAAGCTTCCTCACGGCTGAGCAGGTCAACGAGATGGAGCCCCACTATCCGCTCCATGTCCGTGTCTGTGGAAACTGCTTCCTCGCACAGATCGGTGAGTTCGTCCCACCCGACCAGATCTTCGGTGACTACGCATACTTCTCCAGCTACTCGGATTCATGGCTGGCACATGCCCAGGCATACGTGAGCAAGATGATCGATCGCTTCGATCTCTCACCTACGAGTTCCGTGCTCGAGATCGCCAGCAACGACGGCTATCTGCTCCAGTTCTTCCAGGACGCAGGGATCGAGGTGCTCGGTGTCGATCCTGCGTTCACCGTCGCCAACGCTGCCCGTGAGAAGGGGATCCCGACCGACGTCCGCTTCTTCGACGCGACGTATGCGCAAGAGAAGGTGGATGCCGGTTTCCGCGCCGATCTGATCACGGCGAACAACGTGCTCGCCCATGTGCCAGACATCAACGGATTCGTCGCCGGTATCCCGATTGTGCTCGCACCGACCGGTGTGGCGACCTTCGAGTTCCCACATCTCATGCGGTTGATGGACGAGAACCAGTTCGACACGATCTATCACGAACACTGGTCCTATCTGTCGCTGGGTACCACGATGGAGATCTTCCGGTCCCATGGGCTTGAGGTCTTCGACGTGGAGGAGTTGCCGTCACACGGAGGGAGCCTTCGCCTGTTCGTCAAGCATCTCACCGACAACACGAAGTCGACCACTGCCCGTGTCGCCGAGATGCTCGAACGAGAGGCGTCGTTCGGACTCCGTGATCTCTCCACCTACACGGCGTTCGATGAGCGTGTGAAGCGCACGAAGCGTGCTCTTCTCGAGACCCTCATTCCGATCAAAGAAGCAGGCAAGTCGATTGCGATCTACGGAGCAGCCGGCAAGGGGAACACCCTGCTGAACTATTGCGGCATCGGTACCGACTTCGTCGACTTTGCGAGCGACCGCACGCCCTACAAGCATGGACGGTTCACACCCGGCACCCACATCCCCATCTACCCCCCGGAGCGGATCGACGAGATGCAGCCCGACTACGTACTCATCCTCCCGTGGAACCTCAAGAAGGAGATCATGCACCAGCTCCGACACATCGGTGAGTGGGGCGGGAAGTTCATCATCCCGATCCCCGTGGCGAGTGTCGTCGAAGCGGGGGATGCAGCGTGAAAGTCGTCCTGTTCTGTGGCGGCCAAGGCATGCGGCTGCGGGGATACTCCGACGAGGTGCCCAAGCCGATGGTGCCGGTGGGTGACCGACCGGTCCTGTGGCATGTGATGAAGTACTACGCACAGTATGGCCACACCGACTTCATCCTGGCCCTCGGATACCGAGCGAACGCGATCAAGGACTTCTTCCTGAACTACGAGGAAGCGGTGTCCAACGACTTCGTGCTGCGAAAGGGCGGCAGGGAGAAGGAGTTGCTGGCGAGCGACATTGACGACTGGACGATCACCTTCGTCGACACGGGCATGCATGCCGAGATCGGGCAGCGACTCAACCGCGTCAGGGAGCACCTTGACGGTGAAGAGATGTTCCTCGCGAACTATGCGGACGGCGTCACCGACCTCGATCTCTCCGGATATGTCGAGGCGTTCGAGGCATCCGGACGCACCGCTGGCTTGCTCGCCGTGCGCCCACCGCAGTCGTACCACGTCGTGACGATGTGCGATGGTGAACCGAAGAAGATCGGTCCGATCGCCGATGCCGATCTTTGGCTGAACGGTGGATACTTCGTCTTCCGGCCGCAGATCTTCGACTACCTGGATCGTCATGAGGACCTCGCCGATGGTGCATTCCGCGAGATGATCGAGCACGATGATCTCTACGCCCATCGTTTCGACGGATTCTGGTCACCGATGGACACCTTCAAGGACAAGAAGCACCTTGACAGCATCTATGAGACAGGGAATGTCCCGTGGCTGCTCCACAAGAACGGACACTGATGAAGTCGTTCGCATTCCCGGAGGGCCTCGACCATGTCGTGTGTTTCGGGGCCCATCCCGATGACATCGAGATCGGGGCCTTCGGCCTCCTCGCGACGATCGCCGAGAAGCGGCCAGAGGCACGATTCTCGTTCGTGATCGCCGCGGGCGACGACCAACGATCCGACGAGGCCCGATCGAGCGCAGCTGCCCTGTTGGGGGACCGTGTCACCGTCGCGATTGGTGGGTTCCGTGACACCCTCCTTCCGTACGACGATCCCGTGGGCGTGAAGGACTTCGCACGGAAGGCCCTCCCAGGGTCCGTCGACCTGGTGATCGCTCCCCACCACGCCGATGCCCATCAGGACCATCGGTTCGTACGGGAGCTTGCCGGTCAGCTGTGTCGGGATCAAGCGATCCTCGAGTACGAGATCGTGAAGTTCGACGGGGGACTGGCATCGCCGAACGTCTACGTGCCGGTTCCTTCATCACTAGCGCACCGAAAGCCTGCACACCTCGCCGAACACTTTTCGTCGCAGAAGGGCAAGACGTGGTTCGACCCTGAGGTCTTCCTCGGGCTCATGCGGGTCCGCGGTGTCGAGTGCAACGCACCCGATGGGTACGCGGAGTCGTTCTTCACGGCCAAGGTCTCCGTCGGCTGATGGGCGACGGACACTCGGAACGTTCCGACGGACTTTCGGACCTCCACGCGCTGCTCGAACGTCTGTACCCGATTCATCGGTCCATGACCGGCGACGGCCTCCGGGAGACATTGGCGGTACTCGACGACGTGATCCCTATCGACATCACCGAGGTCCAGAGCGGTACCAGAGTGGGGGATTGGACGGTGCCCCCGGAATGGAAGATCCGAGAAGCATGGATCGAGGGACCCGGTGGCGACCGGGTCGTCGACCTCGCCGATTCGAACCTCCACGTCGTGGCGAACAGTTCGGCGATCGATGCGTCGATGCCCCTCAGTGAACTCGAGCCACATCTGCACTCGATCGAGTCGATGCCGGAGGCGATTCCGTACCGAACCGCCTACTTCTCCGACGACTGGGGTTTCTGTCTCGCTGATCGCACCCGCAGACGGCTCGAGGACGGTGAGTATCGGGTATACATCGATGCGGACCACGACGAGACCGGATCCCTGACCCTCGGCGAGTCCGTCATCGACGGCAGGACGGCGGATGAGATCGTCTTGTACTCGCATACATGCCATCCGTCTCTGGCCAACGACAACCTGTCGGGTATCGTCGTGGCCACGGAGGCGATGCGACGCCTCTCAGAGCTCCCACAGCAGCGATTCGGCGTCCGTCTGGTGCTTGGACCGGCAACGATCGGATCCATCACGTGGCTTGCGATGGATCCGCGCCGTCACCAACGCGTGCATGCCGGGCTCACCCTGGTGTCCCTCGGGGATACAGGCGATCTGTGCTACAAGCGGTCGTTCTCCGGTGACCGAAGGATCGACCGGGTAGCGGGTCGAACAGTTGCCGAGTTCGGTGGCTCGACGATCGACTACTACCCGTTCGGGTACGACGAGCGACAGTTCAACGCGCCTGGTGTGCGTCTTCCGTTCGGATCGTTGATGCGCTCGCGTCATGGCAGCTATCCCGAGTATCACACGAGCGCAGACGACCCGGATTTCGTGTCGTCTGCGTCGCTCGCCGAAGCAGTTGATGCGGTGGTCAAGATCGTCCAGCGTCTCCAGACCGGGCGGATCCTCCAAGGATCGGGGACCATCGGAGAACCCCAGTTGGGCCGTCGTGGTCTCTACGAATCGGTGCAAGGGGATGCGTTCCCCAAAGATCTCCACTACGCCGTCTTGTGGGTGCTCACCTATGCCGACGGTGAACACGACATCGATGATGTCGTCATCGACTCAGGTCTCGATCGGGGGGTCGTCGAACGGGCGGTCGGACTTCTCTCGGGCACCGACCTACTGGTGGAACCGGGCTGAGTCAACCGCGTGCGCGTCGTCGGAACAGCTTCTTCAACTCGCGTTTGAATTCGCCACCGACCACCCGCCAATACCGCGGGACCCAAACTCGGAAGAGTGTCCACACGCAGGCAATCTTCTGACCGAGGGACAGGGACGATCGGGCGATGCTCTTGAGGTTCTCGCCGAAGAGGCGAGTGCGCGGCATGATCCGTGCATCCTCGATGTTCGGATCGAACCACTCCGTCACCTCGCTGTCGGTCACGTTTGCGACACGGGACATCCCGTCGTGCCATCGGCGTTTGAAGAGTGGCTCGGGCAGCTCCCAGATCTGTCCCTCGAACACGATCTCGGAGAGCAGCACCAGATCCGACGAGTGATATGCGCCGAGAAGGCGCGTACGTCGGAGTGCGTCGATGCGGTGGAGACCGTGGACGGCGTTGCTCAACTCGTAGTTCTCGAGGTAGGTGCGGAATCGATCCGCCGGTCGTGGAGACCGAATGTCGAGATTGTCGTCGTAGGCGGTGATCGGCTCGTCGTCTGCATCGATCAGGATCGTCTTCGGATAGACGAGCACGACCTCGTCCGTGGAGCCCTCGAGTGCTTCCACGCATGTCGCCATGAATGTCGGCTCGATCAGGTCGTCATCGGTGGCCCACTTGAAGTAGCGCCCTCTGGCCTGGTGGACGACTTCGTTGAAGTTCCATGCGGCGCCTCGGTTCTCCGGTTGGGGGAGGTACCGGATCCGTTGGTCTGCCTCCGCATACCGCTCGCAGATCGAACGCGTCGCATCCGTGGAACCGTTGTCCGAGATGACGAGTTCGAAGTCCTCGTATGTCTGGCTGAGGATGGCGTCGAGTGCACGTTCGATGAACTGCTCGCCGTTGTAGACGGGCATCCCGATCGACACGGTCGGCACACGGGTGGGGGTGGGTTGGGTCATCGGACAGTCGCCTCGGAGGAATCGGGGCCGAGAGCAACGCTAGCCATGTCAGGGGTCATGCAGCTGCCCCCCGGATCCGATCGATCAGGTCCGACGGGGCGCGGTACGCAGTCCATCGGCTTGTGGCGAGAACCGCCAGGCCATAGGTCGCAACACCGGTGATGGCGAGGGCGAGGAACGCAAGGAACGTGTCGCGAGGGATCACGGCGCCGACCAGCAAGACCGGGGGGACCATGATCAACGTGTTGAGGGCCGGGAACACGATTGACTGGACGGCATCCTGCGTCCGTGCCCTTACATGCCGGAAGGCGACGATGAGCGCGGGGACACCGGTCGTCGTCGCGGCGATGGCGACGAGGGCCGCTGCACCGTCGAGGCCACGCCACTCGATCGCTGGATAGAGGAATACGACGAAGATCGCGAGCTTGATCAACGAGAAGATGGGAGGGATCTCCGGGCGTCCCTGGCTCTGGAAGAGTGGACCGATCGTCGCTCCGAGACCTCTGGCGAGTCCGGCGATGGCCAGCAATTGCAACGGGACCACGATGGGAGCCCACTGGTCGCCGAGGACGCCGATCGCAAAGTCGGAAGCGACGAGGATGGTCCCGATCGCCAACGGGAATCCGACGAACGATACGAGGTGCAGCGTCCCGAGGTACGCAGCACGGAGCCGGTCGACCGAATCCTGCAACTTGGAATAGGTGGGGAACGCAACCTGGTTGGTCACCTGTGCGACCTCGGTCGCGACGGCCTGGCTGAAGTTGTACGCCATCCGATACAACCCGAGGGCCTGCACACCGAGCGCACGGCCCACCAAGATGTCGTCGATGTTCGCCGTTGCATAGTTGAGGATGTTCCCGGCGAGGATCCACTTGCCGAAGTGGACGATGTCACTGACCTTCGACCGGACCCATGCCAGACGCGGGCGGTATCGGGAGATGATGAAGGAGGCGATGACCTTCGCAACTGCGCTTGCAACGACACCGAGCACCAGCGCCCATACGTTGCGGAGGATGATCGCCGCAGTGATCGATACGACGATCTCGGTGCCACGCTCGGCTACTTGGAAGAGGAAGAATCGGTTGAACTCGAGTTCCTTGACGAACGTGACGACGCCGATGTTCACGAAACCGCGCAACAGGACGGCGATTGCGAGTACTTGGATGACCGCTTGAGACTCCGGAGCATCGAAGAACGCTGCGATGGCGGGAGCCGAAAGCGCAAGGATGCTCGCCGTGCCGAACGCAATCGCGATCTGCAACGTCCACGCGGTGTCGAGATAGGGACGGATGTCGTCCGATCGCTGCACGAGTGCCGAGTCGATCCCGATCTGGGTGAACCGCTCCAGGAGGAGGATCGCCAACGTCGCGATCGCCATGAGTCCGAAGTCGTCAGGGGAGAGGAGGCGGGCGAGGATGACGGTTCTGACCGTGGTGGAGGCTCGGAACAGCAAGCGCAGCGCCGCCGCCCAGAACCCTGCGCTCATGGCTTGGTTGAAAAGGCCTGAGTCCCGCGGTCGAAGGAGAGCTCGGAGGAAGCGTCGCATGTTCGTCAGCGCCCGGCGGATCGGTCGCCGACGTCGTCGAACGCCGTGTCGTACGCGGCGAGCAGGTTCGGCACGGAGTGCTGCCATGACAACGAGGACTCAAGTCGGTCGATCGCCTCTTGGCCCATCGAGGAGCGTCGGTCGGGATCATCGAGGAGGTCGGCGATCTTGCGTGCGAAGTCCGGCTCGGAGTCGGCCTCGGCGTAGGAGCCGGCGGTACCGGCCGACTGACGAGCTTCCTTCAAGTCGTAGGAAACGACCGGAAGTCCGAAGTACATGTATTCGACGATCTTGTTCGCCGTGGAGCGATCGGACCAGTCGTTCTTGGGCACCGGATCGATCCCGATGTCAGCACTCGAGAGAAGCCGGCACAACCGTTCGTCGTCCCGGACATCGCCGGTGAACGTGAAGACGTCGGACATGCCGAGTTCTTCGGCATACTCGATCATCGCTGGTTGGTGCTCTCCTCCACCGATCACCAGCCAGTGGACGTCGTCTCGCCCGAGGTCTTCCCGGACGATGCGGGCGATACGGATCAGACCATCCACCCCGTCCTGGGTTCCGATCTCGCCGAGGAACACGACGAGGTGCGCCTTGTCGTTCTTGATCGAGGGATCGGGCGGATACCGGTCGAAACGGTCCGTGTCGGGTCCGGACCGCACCACGAACACCCGATCGGGATCCATCCCGCCTCTGGCCACCGCCACTGCCTTGTAGCTCTCGTTGGTCGAGATGGCGACGGACGCAGCGCGGTAGGACATTCGTTCGAACCACAACAGGGCCCGGTGGACGACGCTCGCTGCATCGTCGAACTTGACCTCGTACAACTCGGGGGACAGGTCGTGGTGGTCGAAGATGTAGCGTTTCCCGAACGGCCTCCACAGGTACGCGAGCGCCCAGTAGGTCTCAGGGGGATTGCACGCGTGGATGACATCGAATCCTCGACCGAACAACGCGACACGGATCGACTTGCCGAGGGTGCGCAGGAAGCCGAGCGCGATCTCAGCAGCGAAGCCGACCTTGGTCGAGGGATCGAGCGGCATCGGGTATCGATGGATGTCGACACCCTCGAGCCGTTCGTACGAGGCGTTGAAGCCCTTCATCTTCGGGCAGATCACGGTGACGTCGTAGCCGGCCTCTGTCAGCGACGTAGCTTCGAGCCAGACCCGACGATCGAACGGCACCGGCAGGTTCTGGACCACGATGAGGACGCGTCGTTTGGAAGAAGCAGGCATAGACCTCGTATCGGCATGTTCCGTCGGAACATTACCGGTGGGTGGCTATCCGAAACCCCTGCGTGACCGCGCTATCGAGGGATCAACCGGTGGGGCCTCTGTCGAAGTGCTCGCCGATGAAGTAGCCGGCGACGCCGACCACGACAATCGCGACGAAGACCGCCATCAACAGGTCGGTCGACAGACCGCCGTCGTCGCTGTCGTCCCCGATCACCGGAGCGGCGACCGCAGCCACATCGGGATCCGACGGAGCCGGGTCGGACTCGAAGAAGCTCCGGGCAAGCGTCGTCGTTGTCGTCGAGCCCGTCGTCCCCGCGATTGGCGGTGCTGCTTGGCCGTCGTCGGATCCATCGGCCACCGTGGTGGTCGTGACGTCGCCGGGTACGGTCGTCGACGTTGACGAGGTGGTGGTCGTCGTGGAGGTGGTCGTCGACGGCGGTTTCGTCGTGGTGGTCGTCGTCGACGGCGGCTTGGTCGTGGTGGTCGTCGTGGGTGGGGGAGCAGTGGTGGTCGTCGTACCGCCTCCTCCGGATCCGATGACGTTCCCACTCGGATCGATGAACTCACCGGTGGACGCCCACGTGTTGTCCTGCCACTCGACGGAACCCTCCATCGATGTCAGTCCATATCGACGGTCGTCACCGAATCGGTTACCGATGAAGGAGATGCCTGTCGGTACACCATGACCGCCGTCACGGACGTAGATCGTGTAGTTGCCGCCATTCATGTAGTTGTTGACGAAGCTCAGGTTCGATGGGTGACCGAGATCAGATTTGATGATCACCGCAGAGTTGCCGAGCCCTGACCCCGTCGAAGACAGCGATGAGTTGCGGACCGTGGAGTTCTTTGCGCCGCCCTCGACCTGGAGTGCGTCGTAGTGCGGGGACCCGGCTGGTGAGGCGAGGTTGTTGACCACGACCCCCGAGTAGGTCGAGTTCGACCCAAGCTTGATGCCGTCTTCGACGTGGTGGATGTGGACGCGCACGGCGACGATGTTGTTGCCACCGATCCCGCGCGATCCGGGATGCGAAGCGTGACCGATCTCGACGTCTTCGAATCGTGCCGAGCCGCTTGCGACGTACACGGACCAGAACTCTGAGCCGTAGACCCAGACGTTCCGTACGGTGACGTTGCTCGCCTCGATGCGGAGAGTTCCGTGGATCTCGAGGTTCTCGATCACGGCGCCGTCCTGAGTGACGGTCATCCCGCCGTTGTGTTTCGTGAGTGCCGAAGGATCCGATAGTCCAGCGGCGTTGGCGTCTGTCGTCCCCAAGAGTGCGATGAAAAGCGCCGTTCCCACGGTTGCGAGAGTGAGCAGGATTCGGCGTCGAGCATTGCGACGAGGGAGGGTGGTGGTGGTCATTGCGACCGGCCTCTCTGTTGCTTGTCTTTTGTAGTTCAGAACCGCTGATGTAACAGGGCTATCCAATTTATCGGGAGGAGAACTTCGCACTTGAGGGAACCGTGGAACCAGATATTGGCGGTAAGGTGCCGACGTTCATGGTTGCCACAGTCATCATTCCCGCACACAACGAGGCGCCGGTCGTCGGCCGTCTCCTCAACCGACTGTCCCATGGCATGCCCCCCACCATCGAGCTCGTCGTCGTCGCCAACGGGTGTACCGACGAAACGGCCAGCATCGCCCGGGCTGCCGGTCCTGGGGTTCGGGTCGTCGAGGTCCCTGCGGCTTCGAAGACAGGCGCGATCCGGGCTGGCATGGAAACCCGGACAGATGGTCCCGTAGCGGTGGTGGACGCCGACGTCGTGATCGCGTGGACCGATCTCGCCGCACTGTTCGGGAGGGTCGCCGGCAGCGGCGTATCGATGGTCGAGCCGACCGCTCGATTCGACACGGCTTCGGCCACGGCCCCGGTTCGGGCCTTCTACCGCGTGTGGCTGGCGCTGCATGGGACGGAGATCGGTGACGTGGGTGGCGGCGTGTACGTTCTGGATGAATCCGCTGCCGACGCCGTTCTTCGGGACCTCCCTGATGTCATCTCGGACGACGGCTATGTGCGAGCGATGTTCGCTGGAAGATCCGAGCGCGTGGGATCGGCGACATCGATCGTCGTCGTACCACGGACGACGTCCTCGCTGGTCAGGATCAAGACCCGGAGTCGGATGGGCAACAGGCAACTGAGACAGGGGTACCCGGAGCTGTTCGCCGACGACACGACGCGCCGGAGTCTCGCGGCGAAGGCGCGACGACTACCCCTCGGCGTATGGCCGTTGGTTCCTTGGTACGTCGTCGTACAGGTGTGGACATGGCTGAGGGCGAAGCGTCACGCTCGCGTCCTGGCTTCGACCTGGGAACGTGACACGACGACGAGGACTCGCGATGAGTGAACGGGACCGGACGACGCCGATGGTGGTACGGGCCGTCGTCGTCACCTTCAACAGCGAGGACCTCATCGGCGATTTCCTCGAGTCCTTTGCAGGACTCGATAGCGAAGGTGTGGACCTCCAACTCGTGGTCGTCGACAACGCATCCATCGACGAAACCCTTGCGATCGTGCGCGATCAGGCTCCATGGGCGGAGATTGTCCCGCTCGCGGAGAATCGTGGATACTCGGCAGGGATCAACGCGGGTGCTGCGGTGCGCGGTGAGTGGGATGCCCTCGTGGTCCTCAACGACGACATCCGCCTGCGTCCCGATTGCCTCTCGATTCTGTCCGACTCCATCCGCGGCGACGGGGTGGGTATCGTCGTCCCCAAACTGATCGACGGACAGGGGGCACTCCTGCAGTCGCTGCGTCGCGAACCGACGTTGGGCACGGTCTACGCTGAGGCGTTTCTCGGGGGTGCGCGAGCCGCCAGACTCGGTTGGTCCGAGACCATCGCAGAACCAGCGCGATACGACACCATGCAGGACATCACATGGGCGAGCGGGTGCGCATGGATGATCGATGCAGAGACGTGGCGACGGGTTGGCGCCTGGGATGAATCCTTCTTCCTCTACGCGGAGGACCTCGACTACGCCCTGCGGGCCCGCGACGCCGGTGTCGTGATGCGCTATGTGCCTCAGGCCGAGGCAGTCCACCTCGTAGGACCGAGTCAGCGCAATCCGCGTCTGTGGTCGATGTCGATCTGGAATCGCTTCCGGTTGTATCGGCGACGACACGGAGGCGTCCGCTCGATGCTGTTCCACTTCGGGCTCGTGTGCAATGAAGCGATTCGGTGGTTCTCCTCGAATCGGATCCACCGGGCAGGGCTCGCTGCGCTCCTGTCAGAGGATGCTCGGCCGGTCGAGGTGCGCGGACGCTAGTCGGATGCGGGACTGCCGATGACCCGGAGCAGATCCAGCGCTCGATTCGTCCAGTCATGCTGGCGCATCTGGTCCCGTCGGCGGTCGATGTCGGCGTGCGTGATGGGTCGTGAGAGACGCTCGGCGACGACCCCGGCGAAGTTCTCGGGATCGGCGGAGAATGCGATATCGGGACTGTCGAGTCGTTCGATCGCCGGGAGGGGCGTCGAGACCACTGCCTTGCCCATCGCCAGGTACTCCATCGCCTTGAGCGGCGCCGATGCCCGATTGAAATCGGAGTCGACGTAGGGGACGATTCCGACGCTGATCGTCGCATAGAACGATGGCAACGCATGGTGTGGCTGTTGACCGACCCACTCGACGTTGCTCAGGTCGACGAACGCATCGAACCGGTCGCGATCGTGACGGAACACGGCGGGACCCACGAGCAGCGTGGAGATCCCGCGGTCGGCGATCGCCTCCAGGATCCCGAAGTCGAGGCGGGGCGACAGCGTACCGAAGACACCGACCGCCGGTTCTTGTAGCGAGGTCGGTGCCCTGTTGACCTCCAAGCTGGACAGGGGTGGCACGTCGACTCCGCTCGGGATGACGGTCGCTTCCTTGCCGTGGGCGATCCACCGACCGGCAAGCGGTTCTGAGACGGCGACCACGAGGTCGGCATCCGCGGCCGAACGGGCTTCTGCGGTTGCCATCGCGGAAGGGTCGACGCCCATCAGCGCCGCTCCGGCCGTGAAGTCGTCGGTTGCCCAGTAGACCTTCACATCGGCGGGAACCTGCCCGAGAACGGGCGTCTGGGGCGTCTGAAGCAGGGTGGCGACCGGCAGACCCGCACCGATCGTGTCGAGCGCTCGGGTGGTCGCTCGACCTACGAGATGTGCCGTGAGCGGCCCCATGGCCGTACGCGTATGGGCCGGCACGGCGACACCCTCGAGATGCCACAGGTTGCCGCCTACCTTCGACAGCGTCGGTGAGAGGTCGAGGCCGACGCCGTGCCGGCTGGAGCGTGAGGGATCGACGAAGAGGACCGGGTGGTGCGCCGACAACGCTTCGGCCATCGCCGCTGCGCTCCGTCGTACCCCGGAGAGCGGTGCCCCGGAGAAGATGACGATCGGTCGACGTCGGACGTCGTGGTTCGTCATGGGGCCGTGGTAGCGGCGACCGCCCTGCGTGCCCGTTCACGTCGGATGACGCGGTCGGACGTCCCGACGGCGACACCGAAGATCACCAAGCATGTCGGGAAGAACTGGTCGAAGGTCCACGCATCGAACACCGTCGAGCCAGCCATCATCGCGATGAGCACCACCGCGCCCGCGATCGGGATGAAGCGTTCAGACTCATCCGACCATCGTGTCGCAGTCCAACATCGCACGAGGATGCACAGGAACCACCAGATGGTGAATATCAGACCGAGGATGCCGAACTCGATCAGTCCGAGGTTGTAGGCGTTGTCGAAGATCTGGATCTCCGGATTGTGCGTCAGATAGCCGGCACCGACGACCGGGCGTGGAGCAAGCAGTTCAGGGATGCGTTCGAATCGTTCGAGACGGATCTGCGTGTTCGGGTCCTCATCCGACCGGAACACACTGTCTACGAGCAGACGTGGGGTCTCCGGTGAGAGGACGAAGGCAACGCCGAGAGCGAGCATCCCCGCGAGCAGCAGCGGGATCACCTTGGGGAGCTTGTCGATGAGGAGCAGGAAGAGGGGGAACGCAGCGAGCGCGAGCATCACGAATGCGGTACGGGAGTTCGACACGGGGAGGGCAAGGACGAGGATGCCACCGCTGATAGCCAGCCAACGTCGTGTCTTGCGGTTGTCGGTGTAGACGACCCATGCCACGACGAGAAGGAGGGCGACGGCGACGACCGCAGAGAACACGATGGGGTGCGGTGCGGTCGTTGCAGCCCGCAGCTCTCCGGTCTGGCGCGAGAAGATGTTGGTCAGTTCGTCGCGGATAGCGTTCGGGTCGAAGATGAGACCGATCGCCTCGGCGAAGTCGAACATGAACGTCAGCGGCGCCTTGGTGATGTATTCCCACACACCGAGTACCGCTTGGAAGATCGTGGCGACCACGACCCACCCGAGCAGCTTCTTGGCATAGGTGAGGCGGGTACCGAGGTGATAGGAGGCGAGGAACAGTCCGGCGAGGATGAAGAGACGGAACAGGCCCCGTTCAGCCCCGTTCAGCTGGTACGTCGACAGTCCCCACCAGTTCAGGAAGGGCGCAGCGGTGAGGAAGAGGAGTAGAAGGAGGCCCACGGCCCCGACGAGCCCCAAGGGCATCGGCTGTGGCTCCACGAACATCCAGAGACACCAGGCTCCGAGGACCAGGACCAGTACCACTTCGTACGGTCGCAGGGAGAACCCGACGGGGAGCACCATGAGATCGGGGATCACCCGATTCATGATCAAGTAGACGACCACCAGGACGAAGACCACGCGCCCGATGGGGTTCAGGCGGTCATCCGGACGTTCGACACCGTCCAGCGAGGGCAACGGGGTCGTTGCTGACGTCATGTCCCGATATCGGGCGGATCCGTGTACTCGGTCGCCGGTGGGGGAGTCGCCGCAGCGGCATCGCGCTGTACATCGAGGCGGACATGCGACGATGTGTTCGCATCTCGGGAACGGCGCCATGTGTCGGCGACGATCACACCCGTGAGGATGGCGATGAGCCCGACCACGAAGACGGTCAAGCCGAGCAGCGGTGCCTTACGGCCACCGATCTGGAGTGCCGTCGGTACGTCGGTCAGCATCGCTACCTGAACCTGACGGCTCGCCACCTCGTCGTCGGATTCCACATCCGGAACACCTTCGATCCACTCGGTGGTGATCTCCGAGGGAACGAAGACCCAGATCGTGTCGGAGTCCCCGTTCTCGTCAGCGGGACCGGACGACTCCCTGAGGGATCCCGGTCCGAGCGTCATCACGAGATCGGGGTACGCAGGTGCGGTCGCCGGCAGTGGTGCCGGTGCGAGGCGGAGGGTGTCATAGAGCTCGCCCTCTGACGTCTCCAGTCGGAGGAGGAGCGACCCGCCGGCCTCCATCGTCATCGTGGCATCGACAGAGCCGCCTGCACGTTCCACTACCGGAACCGCAGCCGTTTGATCACCGACGGCACCGACGAGGACGAAGAGATCCGAAGCGACCTCGCTGAGGCTCTCGTCGACCTGGATCGAGAGAGTGGACGGGAACTGGCCCTCGAGGTTCACGTCGGGGACTTGTGGAATCGTGGTCGGGACCACGGGAAGTGCCTCGAGGGGTCGTTGGATCTTGTCGGCCAGCCACAGATAGGCGTTCTGGGTCGCGGCCTTGGAGAGATCGGGACTCGGACCGATGACGGAGGCGGTGATGATCGACGAGTTCAATTCGGTATCCGCGCTCACTGTTTCTTCGAGAACGTAGCCCGTCATCTCTCCGATGACCTCGGCGGCTTCCGCACTGCCGAGCAGCGCCGCATACTCAGCAGCGGTCTCGCTGAGATCGCCGGTCGGATCGGGTGCGCTCAGCGTCTCGGTGCCCGGAGCCACCACTGCGATCTCGAACGCTGATTCGTACTTGAGGCCACCACGCCAGCCGAGGCTGCCATCTTCGATGGTGAACATGGTGACGAGCATCAAGAACACCAATACCCCGAGGCTGATGAATATGGCGCGGCGATACCGACTGATTGCCTGGGTCAGCTCATAGATCGTCACGTTTCTTCCTCACCATTGCGACGGCGTCAATCGACCAAACGACGGTACACCAGTGTGGGTGTTCCTCGCTATCGGCGATGCTACGTCAGCACTGTGAACTGTCAAGCAGGCGCAAATCCGGTGGTTCGGTCCAGAACGGCCGAGAACGCCTGCTACACCTGCGTTTCGGGGTGATGACTAGTTCTCGGAAGCCGCCAAGAACCGCCCTTGCCGAGTGTCCGGGGTAGGGGTAGTGTCGAAGTGGGCTTGGACGGGAGCGTGCCCTCGGCACATTCCCGCCCACAAACAGGGCAAGAGGACGATTCGCGTTGCATCGGACGGGCTACCGATCGACACGGACTGAGGGCATCAGGGAAGGCAATGGCGGAAGAAGCGCTGGTAGACCACGACGTGGTCGCAATGCCGCACGTATCGAACAGCTCGGATTCGATCATCGATGTCGCGATGCGACATGCGGAACGAGGATCGGATCGGGTTCCCGGGTCGGTGGTCGTCGACCTTCGGGTGGTCGAGGACACCGAAGACATCACGATCGAATTCGATGTGTTCGAACCGTCGTCACCCGCACTCGACCTCGAACGCCTTGTTGCGATCCCGCTCGAACCGGTCGTCGAGCCTCCTGTGGAGGAGCGCCCCGTCGACAGTCGTCCAGCCCTCATCCCATCGCGTATCGGAGGACTCGCAACCGCATCGGCACCGCTACGCGCCGTGAAACGGGCATTCGACTTACTCATCGCATCGACGCTCGTGGTCTTGCTCTCGCCCGTGTTCGCTGTCGTCGCGATCGCGGTGAAACTCACCTCGCCGGGTCCGGTGTTCTACCGTTCCCAACGCGTCGGTCGCAACGGCACGGAGTTCGGCTTCCTGAAGTTCCGAACCATGCGTACGGGGGCCGACAAGGAGAAGGCCGCGTTGGCATCGCTCAATGAGAAGCGGGGTCCGGTGTTCAAGATGAAGAACGACCCGCGGATCACGCCGTTCGGAGCCTTCCTGCGCAGGACGAGCCTCGACGAGTTGCCACAGTTGCTCCATGTGATCTCGGGACGTATGAGCCTCGTCGGGCCCCGGCCTCCACTCCCTGCTGAGGTCGCCAAGTACTCGGCCCGCGAAGCACAGCGTCTGCTCGTCCGCCCCGGTCTCACGTGTATCTGGCAGGTGTCCGGTCGCTCGGATATCGAATTTGATCAGTGGGTCGACATGGATCTGGAGTACGTGCGGACCTGGTCGCCGTGGCTCGACCTCAAACTCCTCGTGCTGACCGTCCCCGCGGTGTTGAGCGGTCGCGGCGCCTACTGAGGCTCCTTAGGCTCGCCAATCGGCAGGTCTGCTTCCGTCACCTCGACGACGATCTCGTCCAGTGATTTCCGGCGTAGGTCGGGAACCCGGCAATCGTCGGCCGCATAACCGATGGGGAACAAGATGAACGGTCGTTCGGAGTCCGGCCGTCCCAGGAGGTCCTTGAGGAATCGCATCGGGCTCGGCGTGTGGGTGAGTGTCGAGAGTCCCATGCGATGGAGCGCATCGATGAACATCCCGCAGGCGATCCCGACGGATTCCTTGACGTAGTAGTGGTGCTGCCGGGTCCCGTCCGCCTTGGTGCCGTATCGCTGCTCGAACACGACGACGATCCACGGGGCGGTCTCGAGAAACGGCTTTCGCCAGTCGGTTCCGAGCGGCTCGAGATCCTGTCGCCAATGCTCCGGGAGTCTGCCGCCCTCGTAGTTCGTCCTTTCCTCTTCCTCGGCTGCGAGGCGGATGCGTCGCTTGACCTCGGGGTCACCAGTGACGACGAACGTCCACGGCTGCATGTGTGCGCCGGATGGTGCGGTCGATGCTGCGGCGATCGCCGCGTCGATCATCTCCCGCGGCACCGGTCGTTCGGAGAACGCCCGCACGGAGCGTCGTGCGTCCATCTCCTCGAAGACCGATCGAGCGACATCGATCCGCTCTCCATCTCGGATTGGGAGGTCGTTGTACGGCTGGGTCGGAAAGGACATCGCGTCGGACACTAGTCGGGGGTGCGAGGGAGACTGGCGCTGTCCTTGCCGTACCCTCAGAAGTCCCGAGACCCCCGGTCATCATGAATTTCATCGCTTGGACCCCCATCTTCATCGCCGTCGTGATCTTCACGATCTGGTGTTTGTGGCATATCGCCACCCATGACGTCCCGTTCATGCCCAAATGGGGATGGTCCATCCTCGTCATCGTCGCCATGCCGCTCGGGGGCCTCGTCTACGTTCTGGTAGCGGTGCTCGATGCGGGGGAGTACCGGGCGGACGCCGAGGGTCGCAAGCACCCGGACGCCTGACGTTCCCATGGCGATCGAAGTAGCCAACGCCGTCTTCCTCTATCCCGACGGCACCCCGGTCCTGGACGAGTTGTCGTTCAAGGTGCCCACGGGTTCGATCACTGCGCTTGTCGGACCGAACGGGGTCGGGAAGACGACGATCCTGAATCTCATCGCCGGCGACCTGGAACTCGATGAGGGCACGATTCGCTCGGACACCGAGATCGGCTACATGCGTCAGAATCCGGGATTCGACGACGACGAACAAGCCACGGTCCGGGATGCGGTTGCCCTGTCGTTGCCCAAGAACCTGCGGCCGCTCCACGATGACCTCCACCGCCTGTACCGCGAGCTCGCCGACGGCGCCGAGGTTGGTGCCGATCTCGGCGACACCCTGGAGCGTTGGCAACAGATGGGTGGGTACCAAGAAGAGGGCTCGTGGGATCAGATCACCACCGCAGTGCTGGGGGAGCGGTACGCCGATGTCGCCGATCGTCCGTTGAGCACGCTATCGGGAGGGGAGCGGAAGGCGATCATTCTCCGCGCCTACCTGTTGTCATCGGTTCCGACCCTGATCCTCGACGAGCCAGACAACTTTCTCGACCTCTTCTCGAAAGATTGGCTTGAGGCCGAACTGCGTCGAACTTCGAAGACAGTGCTCATGGTGTCCCACGACCGGACACTGCTGACGAACGCGGTCGATCGGATGATCGTGCTCGAGCACAACGGATCGTGGGTCCACCAGGGAAACTATGCGACGTTCCGGCGTGCGCGACGGGAACGTATCGAGCGGCTTGCGAAGGACCTGTCGTTGTGGCAGCGGGAAGAGCGTCGTCTCCACCGCGACTACATGCGGTGGAAAGAGAAGGCAGGGAGCTCGGAAGCGGCCGCACAGCGGATGCGTGTCGCACAGGCCCGGTGGGAGCGATATCGGGACGAGGGCCCACCGGAGCTACCCCCACCCGAACGCGAGATCAATCCGCAATTCCGCGGCTCCCGTGCAGGGAAAGAGGCGATCCGGATCACGAACTTCGAAGTGCCGGACCTGATCCTGCCGTTCGACCTCAAGGTCTACCACGGTGATCGCATCGCACTCCTCGGCGAAAACGGCGTCGGGAAATCGACCCTGTTCAAACGGTTGGTCAGGGGAGACCTGCCCGACGGTGCAGAGGTGCGGTACGGCCCGAACGCTGTTGCCGGCTATTTCTCCCAGGAGAACACGTTGCCCGACGAGGACGGGAGCCTCCACGCCATCTTGGGAAGGGAGTATCCCAACGATCAGGTCATCCTCAACACCCTGGGTCGATACGGGCTCGCCCGTCATGCACGCCACCGATACACGCAGCTGTCCGGTGGCCAGAAGGCGAGAGTCCAGCTGATGTTTCTCGAACGCGAGGAGCCAAATCTGCTGTTCCTCGACGAGCCGACGGACAACCTGGACCTCGAGTCGATCGAGGTGATCGAGCGGGTGCTGCTCGACCTCGACGCCACACAGATCGCGATCACCCACGATCGCGAATTCACGCGTGTGTTCGACCGGTGGATCGTCTTCGACAAAGACGGTTTGGTCGGGGAGGTACTCGACAGGGAGAAGGCGATCCGCATCGTCAGTGGTCGACGGTTCTCCCTTCTCGACGAAGACGGTGTCAAGCTGCTGACGCGGTACTGAACCGCTAGGGTGCCCGCAACGAAGGCTCGATGAGACCGGGAGGTCACCTTGGAATTGGGAGCATTCTCGATGAGCCTGTCCGTCGCCGACATGGCGAAGTCGTTGGCGTTCTACACCGAACTCGGGTTTGAACCGATTCCGGACGCGGGGGACGGGGAGCACTGGCAGATGCTCAGGAACGGAACGACGACGATCGGGCTCTTCCATGGCATGTTCGAAGGGAACATCCTGACGTTCAACCCGGGATGGGACGCCGAGAACCAGGCAGTCGACGACTACATCGACGTCCGGACGATTCGTGACCACCTTGCCCAAGCCGGGGTGGAGATCGTCCAGGACACGACCGCAGATAGTCCAGCGGGACCGGCGAGCTTTGTCATATCGGATCCCGATGGCAACACGATCCTCGTGGACCAGCACATCTGATCCGTACCCCCATCTCGACGACGCGGGTATGGTCTGTCCATGCGTAGGTGTCTCGGGTTCTTGGTGGTGTTCCTCCTTCTCCTCATTCCCGGTGTCGCGAGCGCTGGTGTACTGCCTCCCGGGGGAACCTTCATCGACGATGATGACGACGTGCACGAGGGCTATATCGAGGCGCTCGTCGCCGAGGGCATCGTCCAGGGCTGCAATGCCGTGTACGGCGACGAATATTGCCCCGACGATGATGTGTCCCGTGCGGAGATCGCTGCGCTCGTCGTCCGGGCCCTCGGGATCACGGACGACGGTGGTAAGGACTGGTTCGTCGATGACGACGGCAAGTGGTACGAAACCGACGTGAACCGTCTCGCCGCGGCCGGGATTGTCACCGGCTGCAACGAGGCGGGCACACACTATTGCCCCGAGGATTCCGCGACGAGGGCGGAGATCGCCGTCATCTGGACGCGTGCTTGGAATTACACGGACCCGGGGCCGGGGGACTTCTTCGATGATGATGACGGCACCTGGTACGAGCCGTATGCGGACCTATTGGCCAATGCAGGGATCACGATGGGTTGCAATCCATCAGGAACCTTGTTCTGTGGCGAGTCGACGACGAAGCGGAACGAGATCGCATCGTTCACCGGTCGTGCCGAGGGCCTGACGGAGATGGTGCCGCCCCCTCGGATCCCACTGATGAACACGGTCCACACCGGATTGGCACGACCGTTGTTCCTCACGTCGCCTCCCGGCGACGATCGACAGTTCATCGTCCTCAAGGATGGGCGCATCCTGCTCGCCAAGGATGATGTGATCCAAGCACAGCCGTTCCTCGATATGCGTGCCTTGGTCTCGACCGAGGGGGAGCGAGGTCTCCTCGGATTGGCCTTCCATCCGGACTACGACACGAACGGAAAGTTCTACGTGTCCTACACGGACACCGCAGGAGACTCCCGTATTCGCGAGTATCGACGGTCGTCCAATCGGGATCTGGCAAATCCTGGCTTTGCGGTCGACATCATCGAGATCGACCAGCCGAACCAATACACGAATCACAACGGCGGGATGATCGCATTCGACCCGAACGGGTACCTGCTGATCGGCATGGGTGACGGGGGAGGATCTGGCGATCCCTTCGACCACGGTGAAGACCCGACGACACCGTTGGGGGCAATCTTGCGCATCGATCCGATCGTGGATGCGTTTCCGGCTGATTCGACCCGACACTATGCGATCCCGGCGTCGAACCCGTTCGTCGGAACGGCGGCCGGAGCCGACGAGGTGTGGGCGTACGGTGTACGAAACCCGTGGCGATTCTCGGTCGATCATGTTGCCGAGCGCCTGTACATCGGCGATGTCGGTCAGAACGCCCGTGAGGAGATCAATGTCGCTGATGTCGACGAGGCTGGCTTGTTCTACGGGTGGAACCACACGGAGGGCACCCTGTGCTACGAGCCGTCCTCTGGGTGTAACACGGCGAACACGACGTTTCCCGTGTATCAGTATGGCCGTGGCGGCGGTTGCTCGGTGACCGGCGGGTACGTGTATCGGGGCCGCGAGCTGCCGCAGCAGATCGGACACTATTTCTTCTCTGATTTCTGTGGAGGCGACCTGTGGAGCTTCGAGGTGACGCCTGGCGGTGCCGTGTCGAATTTCACCGAGTGGTCCCAGTTCGGCGACCTGGGAAGCGTCACGAGCCTCGGAACGGACGGATCCGAGCGTCTCTACGTGATCACCGATGGTGGGACCATCTACCGGTTCACGCATCTCCCGTAGTCCTTCCTTCGTGGGACAAAGCGCCCATAATCCATGTTATGTAACACTGGGACGATCAGAAGATAGATATGCCCGTCCCCTCCTCGTCTGTCATACTTCGGGGATGAGTCGCTTCGATTCGCCCCTTGGTCTCGCCATCCTCATGGCAGCGGCGCTCGTGCTCGCCACCGCCATCCTGTCTGTCTGGCTCGACATGGATGCGACGGACTACCTCGTTGCTGGGATCGGTGGCGCAATCGGCGGCTTCGTCGGTGGCTCCCTTCGCCGTCGACGCGAATAGGTGCGTCTACGAGTACCCGGTCAGGAAGACGACCACGATGAGTGCTCCGAGGCCGATCCACAGGGTCAGCGGGACGATGACCGCCCACCCCATGCTCTGCTTCGCCGGTATCGGACTGTCGTCTTGTGTAGCGTCGTCGACTACTCCCCGACGCGTGTCCATGAGGCCGGTCTTCCCCTCGGTCGTCGTGTCGGGTGTCGTGTTCGGCAGTTCGTTGTCCACGGTTCGTGCTCCTCGTTTTGGATACCGATGTCCTACCCGCCCGTACGGTGGTCTACACATCCGGTCGACCGTTTGGCAGCGAATCCGTACCGATGACCAATGCATTGCTCTGGGTTCGTAACGACGCACGGCTCGACGACAATCCTGCCCTCGACGGTGCGATTGGCTCGCTGAGCGCGGGTGGGCGGCTCACCGTCCTGTTCGTCCTCGATCCGCGACTCGTCGATCACGTCGCTCCCCCACGTCGTGCGCTCTTGATCGCCGGATTGCGGGATCTCGACGCTTCACTCACGGAGTTCGGTGGGCGTTTGTTGGTGCGCCACGGCGATCCCGCTGTGCTCGTGCCCGAGACCGCTGCGACGATCGGGGCTCCCGATGTGTGGGTAAACCGATCGATCACCCCCTTCGGGCGTTCACGCGATCAACAGGTGCAACGGGCAATTCCTCTTCGAACGATGGACGGTACGACGACGGTACCCCCCGATCAGATACGGACCGGCGGCAACACGCCCTATCGCGTCTTCACCCCGTACTGGAGGTCTTGGACCGACCACACCACTCCCCCAACGCTGCATCCGTCAGTCGATGGTCGTATCGCCGCCAATCACGGCGACGGAGTCCCCGACAGCGACACGGAGGCGCCGATGGCCGGAGGCGAGTCAGCTGCGAGGGGCAGGCTTGCGTCGTTCGCTGACGTCATCGACAGCGGCTACACAGAGATGCGCGACGACGTCACCGGTGGTGTTGCGTCCGGCCTGTCGGTCGACCTGAAGTACGGCTGGCTCGGTCCACGGCGTGTCCTTGACGTCGTCGGCGTCGGTACGGACGACCGTGATGCATTCCGCCGTCAGGTCGCATGGAGGGACTTCTACGCCCAGGTGATGTACGAGTGGCCCGAGACCCTCGAGCAACCGTTCCAACCGAAGTTCTCATCGCTCCAGTGGCTTGACGATCCTGGCGACATCGAAGCCTGGAAGACAGGCGCGACCGGGTTCCCCATCGTCGACGCGGCCATGCGTCAGCTCGTGGCGACCGGTCGGCTGCACAATCGGCTTCGCATGGTGGCTGCATCGTTTCTCACCAAGGACCTGCTGGTCGACTGGCGGATCGGTGAACGGTTCTTCCGACACCACCTGCTCGACGGTGACACCGCGCAGAACGTCGGGAACTGGCAGTGGGTGGCCGGGACGGGTGCCGATGCCGCCCCGTACTTCCGCGTCTTCAACCCCACAACACAATCTCGGAGGTGGGACCCGACAGGGGCCTACATCCGCCGCTGGGTTCCCGAACTTCGGTCGCTGTCAGATCGGACCATTCACGAGCCGTCATCGTCCTCGCCCGAAGAACTGGCCGATGCTGGGGTGCGGCTTGGTCTGGACTACCCGGCGCCGATCATCGATCACGGATGGGCGCGCGATCGTGCATTGGCGGCCTACGGGAGGATCTGAGGCGCAAACCCGCTATCGCTCGATGCGTTGCTGCTCGACGACGAGGGTGACCGCCATCAGGGCGACCACGCCTGCGAGGATCGTGACCCCGTTCAGCGACGCACCGGCGAAGACCCAGACCACGATCGCAGCCAATCCGACGATTCGCTCCGGTGGGAAGACCGAGAACGCACGGTGAATCGCAGCGGCGACACCGGCCGTCGTCAGGGCCAGACCCCCGGCGAGCATGACGCCGAAGGCGGTCGGCACCGGTGACTCGGGGTGGAGGGCGACCTCTTCGAGCGCAGCGGCAGCGAGGACGATGCCGGCGACGATCGGAGCGTGCGCCCATGTATAGATGTCACGCACGTAGCGGCCGCGGTCGCGATCGCCTTCGACGGCTTCGCCTCGATGCTCGAGTGCGGGCATCACGCGGTCGAAGTACGCCCACCACATCAGCCCCGCAAACGCACCAGCCGCTGTAAGAGCTCCAATCGTGGCCAGGTCGAGCCCGTCTCCATCGGAAAGCGCCGCAACGACAGGCAACCCGATGGCCACGATGATCTCGCCGAGAGCGATGATGACGATCAATGCGTGACGCTCGGCCATGTGACCGATCCGGATGAGCCACTCGCTTTGTCCAGCCAGGATCATCGCAGCGAGCACGATGACGATCGCGACACCCCAGGCAATCATGCGAGCGCCGTCCGAGAGCGCTGCGCCGACCAACAGGGCAACGATGGCGAGCAGGTTGGGCGTCATCCACTTGATCGCTGACGACCGGAGCGTTGCGTGCTCCTTTGAGCCAAGGATTTGGATACCGAATCCGAGGACCATGATCGCCCCGAGGGCTACAGCGAATACCGCTCCCCCTGCGTCGAATGCTGACGGCGTTGCAGCAGCCATCGGCACGCTGACCACCGTCGCGATGAGGAAGATCGTGCGGACGGCCCGACCGTTGCCTGACACGGCGTTCGCTGCCCATGTCATCTGCTGCCAGGGAAGCCACAGAAGTGCGAACAGCATTGCCGCCTCCCCCACGCCACCCCAGGTCGGATGATGCACGAGGAGTCCGACGATCTGTGAGAGCGCAAACACATACGCCAGGTCGAAGAAGAGCTCGACGGGGTCTGCGGTGAAGTCCTCCGAGGCCGGAGGGAGTGGGATGCCTTTCATGGGGACGCATCGTACCGGGTCGCCGGGGTCGTACCCGACCGGTTGGTCAGATGAGGTGGGGTTCGGTCTGGCGACCATCCAGCCAGGTGACGTCCGTCCCGTCGAACCAGGCGTCCTGCTCGAGCATGAAGCGGACGTCGCTGTCCCATTCAGGGACGAACTGCGTGGCCGACAATTCGATGCTGTACGCCGTGTCGGGGAAGAGTTGGTGGTCCCCCGCACCGGGAACGCCTTGTTGCTGGTCCCACAGTCCGATGGTCATCCCGGCCCCGTGTCCGTGTACGCCGATCGAATGCGTGTAGATCAATGCGTCGAGTTCCTCTTGTTCGCATCTGTCGAGCGCGGCTCGGAGGATCTCGTTCCCTGTCCGCCCCGTGATGAACTCGCTGAGCAGGATGTCCTGCACCCGGTTCGCCGTCCGGATTCCGGTGGTGAGGCCGGCCGGTGCGCCGTCCTCACCGTCTTTGAGGACGTAGGCGTGCTCCTGCTGGTCGGTGCACATGCCGTCGAAGACGATGCCAAAGTCGACATGCAGGAAGTCGCCTTCGACGATCACTGCGGTCGGGTCATCGCTCTGACGTTGGATGGAGACGGACGGCTGGAACCAACTGTCGTACCCCTCGTCGTGGACGGTTTGGCGATACCACCAGACAAGGTCGTCGGTGGTGGTCGACCCTGGCGTGATCGCCTCATGACTGAGTCCTCTTCGCAGGATGCCGTGGGCGACCGACGTCGCCTCCGCAAGGGTTGCCCGCTCCTCGGGGAGTCGAGTCTCCAGCCAACGTATACCGAGGTCGCCGCCAGATACGACGCGATCGGCGATCTCGGGTCGAAGCGCCGAGCGGAGACGGTCGTGCATCGACACGGTGAGCCCATCGGCGTGGGCCTGGTGTGGTGAGGTCCCGATGGCGATCGTGTCCGGGTCGATCTCGGCAAGTAGTGCATCGAGGCGACGCCACTGATCCGGCTCATCCTCGGGATTCCAGATCGCCTCGAAGTTCTCGCCGACCGGATAGCGACTCACCGCGACGCGCCGGTCCTTCGTGAGGACCAGGATCGTCGTGCGGCGTGCGGACAGCCAATCTGCGGGAAGCATCGTCCTGAGGACCGGATCCTCGGCGTACTCACGACCGATCAGGACCCAACAGTCGACGCCGGTTTCGTCGAGGAGTCGAGGGACGAGAGCATCCAACCGACGACGCAGGAGCGCATCGGCGCGTTGCGCTCGGTTTCGCAGCACTAGTCGCGCACCGAGACGAACATCAGGGCGACACCGGCGAGGATCCCGACGACAGGGAGTCCCGACCACCAGTGGCTCGGGATGTCGCCGACTCCGCCGCCGAGCTCGCCGATCGCCAGGACCAGCGCGAGCGCTGACAGCCCCGCGATGGCGAGACCTAACCACATGAGGGTGCGTCGTGATGACCAACTCATGGTCTCCAACGTACCTCCCGATCGTGACTTCGGCAAGGGCTACCCACGGTTCACAGTGGGTCGTCCGGGAGGGGTTGGACGTCGATCCTGCGCCGCCGACGCCGCTTCTGCGGGACGAGGTCACGCATCGCTTCATAGGGCCCGAAGCACAGCATCCGGTCGAATGCTTCGAGTTCCCGCTGCCGATACGGGTTCGGGATCACCGATGTGCCCCTGGTCAGCGTGAGGACGACGATGTCACGGTCCCTGAGCGCTTCGTCGATGGTCTGACCGACTTGCGGGGCACCTTCGCGTATCTGCAACTCTGCGACGCCGTATCCGGTACTCACGGACAACCGTTGGCGAACGTCGATCTCCGGGAAGGCCACCTGGCGGTCGATGTAGTCGATGATCGCGCCAGCTACATCGAGCCCGGTTGCGGTCTCGATTCCTTGGAGGCCCGGCGAACTGTTGACCTCCATGACGAGGGGTCCATGGTCGCTCTCGAGCATGTCGACGCCGGCGACCTTGAGACCCATGATCTGTGCGGAACGGATTGCTACCTGTTTCGTTGCATCGTCGAGTTCCACGGGCTCGGTCGTCCCGCCTCGATGGACATTCGA
>JAUIIM010000112.1 GCA_030431785.1 Acidimicrobiia bacterium
GTGGGTCGAGGCGGGCGATGTCGTCGACACGACGGTGGTCGTCGGTTCACAGGTGGCGACCTCGGTCAACATGACCGTGCTGAATCCCATCTCCAATGGCGATCCCGCGGTCTTCGGTTTCGACATCTCGGGCCCCTCCGGGACGGGCGTCGACGTCGGCAGCATCGCACGTCGGGGCGAGTCTCCCACGATCGTGGAGCTGTCCAACGGTCCAGCCGCTGTGTCGTCAATCGACCACTCTGACGCCTTCATCTCGGGCGACCGGTGCGCCGTGTCGATCCCGAAGACGTGGTATCTGACCGGCGGCTCGACCAAGACAGGATCCTTCACGGAACTGCGCATCTTCAATCCGTTCGCCGACAACGCCGAGGTCACGGTCACGGCGTATTCGGAGTTCGACTTGGATCTCATCACGGAACTCGACGGCTTCGATGTTCCGGGACGCGAGTGGACCACGATCGACATGGAGCCGTTCGTGCCGTTGCGTGATCAGCTCGTCTTCACGGTCGAGTCGACCACTGGTCTGGTGATCCCGGTGTTGGTCCGGTCCGATGAGCGGGGGCAGGCGATGATCCCAGGTTCCGGCGCATCCGAGACCTGGGACTTCCCCATCGTGACAGCGGGGGAACTCGAACCATTCATCTCGGTGATGTCCGCCGGTGACGACGACATCACGGTGACGATCGACATCGTCGGCGAAACGGGAATCACCCGTGATGCCCGAACGGTCACGGTCGACTCTGCGACCCCGGCCCTGATTCCGATCTCCGACATCGCAGCACCACCCTACGGTGTCCGAGTCCGCGCCTCGAGCTTGGTGGCTGCTTCGGTCATCGCAGTTGTTCCGGAGGCCGACCCCGACGAGATTCCTGGCGAACCGGACGCAGGGACGACGACGACGATCGCCGACGAGACGACGACGACCGTGGCGCCGACCGAAGACACGTTCATCCGAGGTCTCGCAGGAACGATCGGCGCAGCGGCTCCGTCAAGCCAATGGATCGTTCCGTTCGAGACGCAGCTCGACGCGCAAACCACGGTTTGGATAATGAACGCCACCGACGAGGTAGCGGCGGTGACGTTGCAGCCTCTCGCCGAGGAACCTGATGCGTCAACGACCGTGACGATCGAGCCGGGGACCACCGCTCCTGTCCCTGTCACGTCCGGCGTAGGGATCTATGGTTACTTCGTCGATTCGTCGACGCCCGTCAGTGTCGCGTGGGTGATCGTTGGTGACCGAGGCGTCGCACTTTCCGCAGCGATTTCGGCGAACTGATCGTGGACGTCTGGCGTTTCGTCATCCCGGTTCTTGTCATCGGTGCTGCGGTGATCGCTGCCGTCGTCGCGAACCGCTACCGCACGCCGATGCATCCCGAAATCGACGTCACCGGCCTCGGCGACCGACCCGGGATCGTCCTGTTCAGCTCGGTCGATTGCTCGAACTGCAAGGCGACCATCGCAAACCTCAAAGAGGCCGGCCTCCTGTACCGAGAGGTGACGCATGAACTCGAGGGTCAACGGTTCGAAGAGCAAGGGGTGATCGCTGTGCCGCTCACGGTGTTCGTCACCGAGGATGGTTCGACCTCGGCCATCCTGCCGGGCGTCCCGAAGGTTCGGACACTCAAGTCCGAGGCGAGACGCATCGGAGTCACCCCGACGTGACCCGCCGAAGTCTGTATGCACGCCAGTCCTTGGTGGAAACCGATGCGCTGTCTAGCTTGGAGCGCCATTGATGCCCGTCTGCGTCCGTTGCCAGGGGAGAGCCACCACGATGTTGACCTACCGCCACGCTGATGCCACTGCGTATCTCGACGACGTCCAGGGACACGAGCAGCGTCACGATGGGATCCTTCTCTGTGCGGAACACGCTGGCCGGTTCTCCGCCCCGCTCGGATGGGAGACGATCGATCGACGGGTGACCATGCCGACGGAGGTCCTGGACCGGAGGCTGGACTGATGCCCATCGACCGGGAAGTGCTCGAAGCGGTCCGTGAGATGGAGGAACCGGAGCTCCGGAGGCTCTTCATGCTCGCCCGAGCACGTCTGGAACACCAGGGTCACGAGTTCCCGGATCTCGGCCCCGATGTGAAGGTCCGCAAGAAGATGGTCAAGTGCGGGAAAGACTCGTGCACGACCTGTCCCCATGGCCCCTACCTGTATGCCTACTGGGATGAAGACGGGAAACGACGGTCCAAGTATCTCGGTCGTGCCGACGACATGCCGGAAGCCGAAGGCTGAGTACTGCGTACTCAGCGATCTCCGATCCCCGATCTCCGACCTCGCAAGGAAAGCCAGGAGCCAGGAGCAAGGAGCCAGGAGCGGTGGGGCCCACAAATCAAGGGATGATGGCGTAGCCCTGCCATACTCAGGGTTGCTGTTGGGCGGCAGCTTGGATAGGTTGGAGGGCTCCATGACCAGTAATGCATCGAATTCCGGTTTGTCGTGCACTTCGTGCGGGCAGAATTCGGTCATCGAGATCGCGATGACCCTGCCCGATGACACGGAAGTGGTGTTCTGCTCATGCCACGTCTGCGAGGCCCGCTGGTGGGACAAAGAGGGCGAGCGGATCGACGTCGACGGCATCATCGACATCGTCGGAAACTGATAGCGCCAGATCTCCGATCTCCGATCCGAGATTCCAGATCCCAGATCCCAGATCCCAGACTCTCTCCCTTGTTCCCTTGTTCCCTTCGTCCCTTGATCCCTGCGTCCCTTGATCCCTGATCCGCGAGATCCCAGATTCTCTCCCTTGTTCCCTTCGTCCCTTTGTCCCTTTGTCCCTTTGTCCCTTTGTCCCTTTGTCCCTTCGTCCCTTCGTCCCTTGATCCCTTGATCCCTTCTACTTTCTACTTGCTACTTCCTACTTTCTACTTCTCCATCCCTCTTCTACCCCCTACGCCGATTACCCTGCCGGTGTGACCACCGAAGCCCCGCCGGAGCCGCCGATCGCGCTCGACGACCCCGTTGAGGACCCGCCCCCGCGGCGTACCGTCCCGAAATGGTTCATCGTCGCCGCCATCGCTGCCCCGACGATTCTGATCTTCCTGACGATGTCCGGCGCCCTCGGACCATTCGGTCAGGGTCAGTCGCTCCTGCGCACTCCGTACCTGTTCGTGGCCAACACGCCGACAGGCGGCGACATGGGTGCGCACGTCCTGCTCCCGAAGGTCCTCTTGGAAGACATCCTCCCGACCGGGCGTCTCATGGGATGGAGCATGGACTGGTACGCGGGGTTCCCCGCGCTGTACTTCTACTTCCCGCTTCCTGCGCTCACCACGGTCTTGTTGGACCTCGTCCTGCCGTATGGCGTGGCATTCAAGATCACCACGATCCTCGGCCTTCTCGCCATGCCGGTGTGCGCCTACTTCTTCGTGAAGCTCCAGGGATTCACTCGCTACGTCGCTGCCATCGCCGGGGTCGCCGGTTCGCTGTTCGTCTTCATGGAGAGCTATTCGATCTTCGGAGCGAACATCAAGTCGACGCTCGCGGGGGAATTCTCGTTCTCCTGGTCGTTTGCCCTGTCGATCGTCTTCGTCGGGATGGCGGTTCGCAACTATCGGAGAGGCGTGGTCTTCGAACCGTGGGCGGCGATCGTGCTCGGCATCACCGCCCTGTCGCATGTCATCACGACCATCGTGGTCGTGTTCGCCACCGTGCCCATGCTGTTCGGTTGGCTCGGTTCAGTCGTCGGCGACCGTTCGCAGCTCCGGGATCGTGCGAGAGGATCGCTCGGCCTCGCTGTCACCTATGCCGTCGGTTTCGGGGTGTCCGCGTTCTGGGCGCTCGCCCTCGGTGTGAACGTGTTCTCGGGCATGACTTCGGACATGGGTTGGGCTCCCGTGAAGACCATCACGGGTGCATATCAGGCGCCGGGGTCCCCGATTCCGGGGGAGTTCGTCCCGGTGCTGGTGCTCGGATTGATCGGGATGCTCTGGACGATGCTGCGCAAGGACGGCGTCGGCATCATGATGTGGCTCACCATCGGTCCGCTCATCGGTTACTTCTTCCTCGCTGCTGCCGAGCTGACGATCCTCTACAACGCCCGCCTCCTCCCGTACTGGTTCTTCGGGATGTTCGTCTTCGCCGGGATCACGGTCGCCTACACCGCGCGGGCATTGGCACGGCGCTTCTCCGATTCGTCGTCGTCGGTCATCACCGCAGGCGTGGTCGCCGTCGTCCTGATGGTCGGAGTCACGGGAGCTGCGATGCACGATCTCCCCGGTTGGGTCAAGTGGAACTACGAGGGCTACGAAGGCAAGGCCGACTGGCCCGAGTACGAGAACCTCATGGCGACCGTCGATGAACTGCCCGACGGGCGGATCATGTGGGAAGCAAACAGTGAGATGAACAAGTACGGGACCCCGATGGCGCTCATGCTGTTCCCGTTCTGGAGCGAGGGTCATCCGTCGATGGAAGGGCTTTTCTTCGAGAGTTCGTTGTCCACACCGTTCCACTTCCTCAACGCCGCCGAGGTCTCGTATCGCCCATCGAACCCGGTGCGTGGCCTCAACTACCACTCGATGAACTTCTCACGCGGGGTGCCGCACCTTGGCGTCTACAACGTCGACTACTACGTGTCGTACACGCAGGAGGCCCGCGACCGAGCTGTCGCCTACGGTCTCGACATCCTCGCCGAGCCGAGCCCATGGACGGTCTTCGCCCTCCCAGACTCCGACCTGATCGACGTCGCGGAGTACGAGCCAGTCGTGTGGGCTGGCGAGGAAGACTTCGTCGACGCTGCACTCGAGTGGTACGACGACGTGGACAACCTCGATCAGTGGCTCGTCGAGGATGGACCGGATGAGTGGCGCCGTGTGACCTCGGTCGAGGAACGACTCGACGATCCGCGGCCCTACGACGCGGTCGGCTCCGCAACGGTCACGACGTTCGACGACCATGAGGTGTCGTTCTCGACCGATGCCGTCGGGGTACCGCATCTCGTCAAAGTCTCCTACTTCCCCAATTGGCAGTTCGAGGGCGGAGAGGGCGTCTATCGCGCAGCACCGTCGCTGATGGTGGTCGTGCCCGATGAGGCGGACGTATCGCTTCAGTTCCAGAACCGATGGGTCGAGAATGTTGGAGCCATCCTCACCATGGTCACCGTCGCGGGGTTGGCCGCCTACTTCATCGTGCGGCGTCGACGGAAGACCAGGGCAGACGCGTGAAGAACTACCTGAAGACCTTCGCCAACAAGGAGTCCCTGAACCAGGCCGTCAAGGTCGGACTCGTCGGGGTACTCAACACCATCGTGTCGTTTGCGCTGTTCAATGTGTTCCTGACGCTCGGGATGTCGTGGTTCTGGTCGATCACCGTGTCCTTCGCCCTCACCACCTTCATGTCGTACCTCATCAACCGTCGCTGGACGTTCGAGCTGAAGGACGGAAAGGTGTCGGGTCGTGAGACAGTGTCCTTCTTCGTGGTCAACGTGGCTGCCTACTTCGCCAGTGTCGCGATCGTCTGGATCGCTGACGTCATGTTCGGACCGCTGGACCGGCTCGGCTACAACGTTGCGCTGGTGTTTGCCGCCGGTCTCCTGATCCTTCCGAAGCTCGCCGGCTACCGCGATGTGGTGTTCCGCAAGGCCCTCTCGGAGGGCAAAGCCGATTCAGGAGACGACGCTGATGATCGATCTTCGATCGTCGATCATCAGGCAGAAGCCTCTTAGAGGTTCTGTCGAATCTTCCAAACACCCTTGAGGGTGCGCGGAACCCGCTTCAGGAGTGACGTGTTCGTGTCGCGTAGCTCGACGACTTCGACG
>JAUIIM010000113.1 GCA_030431785.1 Acidimicrobiia bacterium
ATGGTCGAGGTGGCGAAGGGGTCCGTCACCGCGTACGGCTACCAAGATGTCGCAGAGGCGGTCGCGTTCTTGGAGTGGTTGCTCGAGGACAACTTCGTGTTCCTCGGCTACAAGGTCTACGAGGTATCCGGGCCCGATGACGACCTCGTGATCGCACCTCGCGCAGAATCGGGCCTCGGCATCCTTCGACCGAACGGGCGCGACTCGAAGCCGGCTCGCATGGCCGAGCTTCCCAACTACGTCCAGGATCGCTACTTCGGTGGTGACCTCGTGGTCGTCACGAAGACGAACAGCCACTCGACGGTGCATCGGGACGCCAAGATGGATTACATCGGTGTCCGCAAGGTCAACGAGGACGGGCGGACAGAGGTCGAGTATCGCCTCATCGGTCTGTTCACGTCGAAGGCCTACATGACCCCGGCGAACGAGATCCCGATCCTGCGGAGCAAACTCGCTCAGGTGCTGGAACGTCAGGACGTCATCGAGGGCTCCCATGACTACAAGCTGCTCGTGCAGCTGTTCGAATCGTTCCCGAAGGACGACCTCTTTGCATCCTCCGTGGCCGATCTCAGCAAGACCCTTGGCCGGCTCGTGGATGCCGAGGAGCAGCAGCACGTCCGGCTGTTCGTGCGTCGGGATGCGTTGCAGCGCTCCGTCAGCATCCTGGTTGTCGTTCCGCGTGATCGGTTCAACGCCACGCTCCGCGTACAACTCCAAGAACTCTTCAAGGCAGAGTTTGAGACCGACACGATCGACTATCGCCTTTCACTCGGCGAGTCCGGCGATGCAAGGATCCACTTCACCGCGTGGCTCGATCAGGGTGGACCCGTCGAGGTCGACGTCGTAGCGCTGGAGAAGCAAGTGCTCTCGCTGGCCAGGACCTGGGAGGACCGACTCCTCGACGAGCTCTCCGAGCGGTACGACGAGGAGGCCGCACGCCACCTTGCAGAAGAGTGGGCCCCGCGGTTCCCCGACTACTACAAGTCGTCCACCGCCCTGGAACTCACCATCGGCGACATCGTCAAACTCGATCGTCTTGCCGAGTCCGACCGCGACATCGTCGTCGGTTTGCAGAACGAATCGACGTCGGGGAAGGCTCCCGCTGCTTCCCAACCCCTCACGAGGATCACGGTGTATCGGCGGACCGGGAAGCTCACCCTGTCGTCGGTGATGCCGTTGCTCGAACACCTCGGTCTCACGGTCATCGAGGAGGTGCCGACGCGGCTGCGGGGCGATGGAGACTGGTTCGTCCATGACTTCGGAGTGCTCACCACCACCGACGAACAGCTCGACGTCGACAGGGTCGGGGACAAGGTGACTCGAGCGATCGAGGCGGTCCTGGACGGATCCGCCGAGTCGGATTCCTTGCATCGACTCCTGGTGCTCACCGACCTGGACCATCACGAGGTCGCGATCCTCCGGGCCTATCGCAACTACTGGCGTCTGGTGACCCCGGCGTTCTCGATCGGCTATGTCGACGACGCCTTCGCAGCGCACCCCGAGATTGCCGAACAGCTCGTGCGCCTGTTCCAAGCACGATTCGACCGCGGCTACGACGAAGAGGCGGAGAAGGAGATCAGCAAGGCGATCCGGAAGGGGCTCGACGGAGTGGCCTCGCTCGACGAGGACCGGATCCTCCGCGGGTTCCTCGGACTCGTGCATGCGACCGTACGTACGAACCTGAACGTCGCGGGTCGATCGTCCCTATCGCTCAAACTGCGTTCAGTGGATGTACCCGAGATGCCTGATCCGAAGCCGCTCTATGAGATCTACGTGTCAGCACCCGACGTGGAAGGCGTCCATCTCCGGGGTGGGCGCGTCGCCCGCGGCGGAATCCGATGGTCGGATCGACGCGAGGACTACCGCACGGAAGTGCTCGGGTTGATGAAGGCTCAGATGACGAAGAACGTGGTCATCGTGCCGACGGGTGCCAAGGGCGGATTCGTGATCCGTCGGTCGTCGGAGCCCGGTCGCCCCACCTATGACGAGGTCAGGGACGGGTACAGCATCTTCATCCGTGGGCTCCTCGACATCACGGACACGCGACGAGGTGACGAGATCGTTCCTCCGGCGGACGTCGTCCGACACGACGGCGACGATCCGTACCTCGTTGTCGCCGCGGACAAGGGAACGGCTTCCTTCTCGGACACGGCGAACGCGATCGCACATCAGTTCGGGTTCTGGCTCGACGATGCGTTCGCTTCGGGCGGATCGGCCGGCTACGACCACAAGGCGCTGGGTATCACCGCTCGCGGTGCGTGGGAGTCCGTTCGTCGCCACTTCTTCGACCTCGGGATCGACATCGAACATGAGCAGATCACCGCGGTTGGTATCGGAGACATGTCCGGCGATGTGTTCGGGAATGGAATGCTCCTGTCCCGCAACATGAAGCTGATCGCAGCCTTCGACCACCGGCACATCTTCATCGATCCGAACCCGGATCCCGAGACGAGCTGGCAGGAACGCAAGCGGATCTCTGAGATCCCGCGCTCGTCGTGGGCAGACTACGACCAGGACTTGATCTCGGAAGGTGGCGGAGTCTTCCCGCGCACGCTCAAGAGCATCGACCTCACTCCCGAGATGCAGGAGGTACTCGACACGGGTGCGGAGTCGCTGAGCCCGAACGAGCTGATCCGAGCCGTCCTGCGAGCACCGGTCGACCTGTTGTGGAACGGTGGAATCGGTACGTACGTCAAGGCGAAGTTCGAGTCCGACGAGCAGGTCCAGGATCGTTCGAACGATGCCGTTCGGGTCAACGGCCGGGACCTCCGGGCCAGGGTGGTCGGGGAAGGGGGCAACCTCGGGGTCACACAGAATGGGCGGATCGAGTTCGACCGCGATGGCGGTCACATCTTTGCCGATTTCATCGACAACTCCGGCGGTGTGCATGCATCCGATCGCGAGGTGAATCTCAAGATCCTCCTCCGCATCGCCGAGGAGTCGGGTCGGATCACCAGGGAAGAACGTGACGAGATCATCGAATCGGTTTCCGACGATGTCGTGGCAGCGATCCTCTACGACAACTTTCTCCAGGCACAGATCATCTCCCAAGAAGCCGTGTCGTCGAGTCGCCGGATCCTCGAGTACGGCGACCTGATCGACCGTCTCGAACGCGAGGGTGTGCTCAACCGAGATCTCGAATCGCTCCCATCGTCCGAGGACATGATTCAACGCGGTCGTGAAGGGGTCGGCATGTCGCGGCCCGAGATCGCCGTGCTCTTGGCGTACGCCAAGCAGTACCTGACCGATTTGTTGGTCGAGTCGGACCTCCCCGACGACCCGCACTTCGAAACGGATCTCATGGAGTACTTCCCACAGGCGATCCGTGAACAGTTCGCCGACGAGATCCGACAGCATCCCCTGCGTCGGGAGCTGATCTCCACGATGGTTGCCAACCAGGTGCTCAATGGATTGGGATCTCCTTTCTACTCACGCATGCGCACCCTGACCGGCGAGCCCGCCGCCCGCATCGTTCGTGCGTTCCGAGCAGCACGCGCCATCACCTCCGCCGCGGAGCGCTGGGGGGACATCGAGGCGCTCGCAGGGCGAGTCGACCCGGACGTGTACCGCGACCTGCTCATCGACATCGACAAGCTCGTGTCCGTCATCACTCGCTGGTATCTCAACCGGCCACAGACCCCGACGACGATCGACGAAGAGATCGAATTGTCCAAGGGCCACTTCGAGGACCTGGCACGAGGCATGCCGACGCTCGGCTCGGTCGAATGGCGCGAACCGTATGACGCCGCTGCTGAAGCGATGCGTGCCCGCGGTGTTCCCGACGAGATCGCGCTACGCCATGCCTATCAGCGTGCCCTTCGTCGTGCCCCCGACATCATCGATCTCGCGCTCACGCACGGTCGGGATGCCATGGAGGTGGCAGAGATCTACACGAGGGTCAGCTCGGAGTTCCGTGTCGACTGGCTCGAACGAAGGATTCGCGACTTGCCTGGTCACTCGACCTTTGAACGGCTTGCTTCCGAGTCGTTGCGCGACGACCTCCAACAGATGCGTCGCGATGTCGTGGCCATGATCCTCGAGGAATGCGACGGATCCCTCGATGCGCAGTACGAGCGGTTCCCACGCATGATCCCGCGCCGCGAGCGTCTGTTCACTTGGCTGGAACGTGATGGGATCCTGGACTCTTCGGCCGCGCTCGTCGCCGTTCGTCGCCTCACACAGATCGCCAAGGGTCGCTAGGTCCACCGAAAACGTCGATCAGGTGTGTCGCGGCGTCGGGGCCCTCTTCTAACAAACGTTCGTTTGTTTGGTAGCATCGGAGTCAGGAGGACGTCATGACCAGCAACGCCGATTTCCAAGCAGCGTTCGACGCAACCATCGGGGCCGACGAGAAGATCGAGCCGCGCGATTGGATGCCCGATGGCTACCGCAACACCCTCATCCGACAGATCGCCCAACACGCCCATTCCGAGATCATCGGGATGCAGCCCGAAGCGAATTGGATCACGCGTGCGCCAACGCTTCAACGCAAGGCGATCCTGATCGCAAAGGTGCAGGACGAGGCCGGTCACGGGCTCTACTTGTACTCGGCTGCGGAGACGCTGGGCGTCTCACGAGACGAGCTCCAGGACCTGCTCCATCGTGGGAAGCAGAAGTACTCGTCGATCTTCAACTACCCGACGCTCTCATGGGCGGACATCGGTGCGATCGGTTGGCTCGTCGACGGCGCCGCGATCGTGAACCAGATCATGTTGCAAGGGACGTCCTACGGGCCGTACGCACGTGCGATGGTGCGGATCTGCAAAGAGGAGAGCTTCCACGCCCGTCAGGGGTACTCGATCCTGATGCGTCTCGCCGAAGGCACCGAGGAACAGCGTGCGATGCTCCAAGATGCGGTGAATCGGTGGTGGTGGCCGTCGCTCATGATGTTCGGCCCCCACGACAGCGAGTCGACGCACACCGAACAATCGATGGAGTGGCGTATCAAGCGGATCTCCAACGACGACCTGCGGCAGATGTTCGTCGACCAGACGGTTCCACAGGCGCACTACCTCGGCGTCGAGATCCCCGATCCGGACCTGCACTTCGACGAGGACAGTGGACACTGGCGTTTCGGTGACATCGACTGGGATGAGTTCTGGGCGACCGTGAAAGGCAACGGCCGCATGAATCGAGAGCGCATCGCACACAAGCGGAAGGCGTGGGAGGACGGTGCGTGGGTGCGGGAGGCAGCCCAGGCATACGCCGACAAGCATGCAGGCCGGACGTCTTCGATGTCCGAGGAGGCAGCATGAGCTACGACGTCCCGGTCGGCGATGGTGAGAGCGCCGAGGCGAAGGTTGCAACTGGCCGGCGTGATGGTTGGGCGCTCTGGGAGGTGTTCGTGCGGCCCCGTCGAGGCCTGACCTACACACATTGTGGTTCGGTCCACGCACCGGACGCGGACACGGCGCTCTTGAATGCTCGGGAGGCGTACACGCGACGCGGTGACACGGCAAGCCTCTGGGTGGTGCCGTCGACCGAGATCCACGCATCCTCCGACCCCGAGGCCATGTTCGATCCTTCCGACGACAAGCCGTATCGTCATCCGACGTTCTACGAGATCCCCGATGAGGTCGGGCAGCTGTGACGCAGACATCGGCCGAGTTTCTCATCCGGCATGCCGACGACAACCTCGTCCTTGCACAGCGTTTGAGCCAGTACATCACCCGCGCCCCGGATCTTGAGCAGGACATCGCCGTCGCCAACTTCGCTCTGGACCA
>JAUIIM010000114.1 GCA_030431785.1 Acidimicrobiia bacterium
GGCGCGTACCGAGCGCACCACCGCAAGCGTCGCCTTGTCCCCCGCCTTCATGGCTGTCTTCTGATCCTCTAGCAACTGTGATTCGATGGTCATGCCGGTGAGGGTAGGCGCGTGGGCGTGTAGGCGCGGAGGCGTGTAGGCGTGTGGGCGTATGGGCGTATGGGCGTATGGGCGTGTAGGCGTATAGGCGTGTAGGCGTGTAGGCGTATAGGCAAGCGCGACCTCCTGGCTCCTGGCTCCTGGCTCCTGGCAGTTCGTCCCTTTGTCCCTTTGTCCCTCTGTCCCTTCATCCCTTCATCCCACTGCCCCTTCCTCCCTTCCTCCCTTCCTCCCTTTGTCCCTTTGTCCCTTCGTCCCTCAAAGTCGCGAAAAGATCCGTTAGACGCCGGATCTGTATGTATAGAGGTTTCTAGACTCGCTCTTGTCGAAGGATTTTCACAAAAAACCCAATTTCGTTTGACATGCGGGGGTCGTTTGTGAAAGACTTCACTATCAACGAGGCACCCGAGTAATACGTAGGAGCGACGACCGTGTTGACCGTCACCGACTGGCGTGAATTGTCCGCCTGCCGAGATTCCGACCCCGACATCTTCTTTCCGATCGGGACGACCGGACCGGCCGTCGAGATGATCGAACGGGCAACGGCGATCTGCTCCTCCTGCACCGTGCTCGAAGAGTGTCTGCTCTACGCCCTCGAAACCAACCAGGAAGCCGGCGTCTGGGGTGGACTCCCCGAAGATGACCGTCGCCGCTACCGCAAGCGCTGGCTCGCCGAACGCCGCAAACGCCGCCAAGCATCCTAGCCGAGCTGCGCTCGGGGTACTCAGTAGTCAGTACTCAGTCCACAGCGAAGAATCAAACAGAGAGCCGCCCGTGTGGGCGGCTCTCTGTGTACTGAGTACTTCGTACTGTGTACTCGCCAAAGGCGTGCGTCAGAACCCTACGCCAGTGTTTCTCGGCTTGACGATCTCGACGAACGCAACCGAGTCCACGTTGACCCCGAATCGATGCCCGTGGATGTCCGTCACCCACAACACGTCGTCGTCGTTGGCGACGGCTGCCTCGAATGCATCGGCGAAGGCCTGTTCATTTTCGACGGCGAGTTCCAGCTCACGAGCTGCCTCAAGGCCGATTCGGACGGTGATCACATCTGCCATGTCTGTACTCCTGGTCTGGTTCCTACGAAATGACGAGTTCTGGATGCGTGCGCAACCTCGGGCGGCGCTCGACGAGCGCTGAAGCAAGCGCCGCAAAGGCCTGCGCCGCCTCACCATCAGGGTCGGTAGCGACGATCGGCGCACCGACGTCACTGCCCTCCCTCAGCGCCGGCACGAGTGGAACCTTTCCGAGCAGCGGAACGTCGAGATCCTCGGACAAGGCTTCGCCGCCCCCAGACCCGAACAATTCGTAGCGCTTTCCGTCGTCGCCCGTGAACCACGACATGTTCTCGATGATCCCGACGAGCTCCTGATTGACCTTCTTGGCCATCAAGCCGGCCTTCACCGCGACGCGTTGGGCTGCGGGCTGCGGAGTCGTCACGACGACGAGTTCCGAACGAGGCAGGTACTGCGAAATCGAGATCGACACGTCCCCCGTGCCCGGCGGCATGTCGATCAGGAGGAAGTCCAAGTCGCCCCAGTACACGTCGACGAGGAACTGCTCGAGTGCCTTGTGCAGCATCGGGCCACGCCAGACGACCGCCTGATCTGGCTCGACGAAGAAGTCCATCGAGATGACCGCGACACCGTGGGCAACCGGCGGAATCAACATGTCCTGGAGTACCGACGGGGGCCGGTCGAGTCCCATCATCTTCGGGATCGAGAAGCCCCACACGTCCGCATCCATGATCCCCACACGGTGACCCTGCTGACTGAGCGCAACGGCGAGGTTCGCCGTCACGGATGACTTGCCGACACCGCCCTTGCCGGAAGCGATGCCAATCACCCGGGTCGTGGTTCCCGGATCGGCAAGGGCAACCGTCCGGTCACCGGATTCACGGCCCTTCCGCATCACTTTGCCGAGCTCGCTGCGCTGCTCATCCGTCATCGCGATCATGGCGACCTCGGCTTTGCCGACGACACCGGCAGACGTGACGGCGTCGCGGATGCGCCGCATGAGTTCCTCTTCTTGCGGATGCCCTCCGAGCGGAAGGACGAGCGTGATCGCGACGTCTTCGCCGTCGATCGATACGCGATCGACCATCCCGAGGGCCCCGATCGGCGAACGGAGTTCGGGATCGATGACGCCTTCGACGGCGGCGAGAACGGCTGCATTGTCCGGCACGTGAAACTCCTGATGGGCTCGTGTCGAGGCTAATGACGGTAGGTGTTCAAGCCACCGGCGCTCTCGCCACATCACGATGGACTGCCTCGTAGACTGTGTGTCCGGAGGTAGCCAATGGCAGATCCGAGTTTTGACCAACAGATCGAGACGATCGCCGGCGCACTCGGGGATACGACACGGCGCGGCATCTACGTGATGATCCGTGAATCGCAGGGCCCCGTGACTGCCGGACAGATCGCAGCGAGCTTCCAGATACACCCGAACGTCGCCCGTCACCACCTCGACCGGCTGATGTCGGACGGATTCATCCAGGTCAGCGAGACAACCCGATCGCCCGGGACGGCCGGTCGGCCCGCGAAGCACTATGAGGCGACCGACAAAGCAGTCTCGGTGCAGTACTCGCCGCGCAAGTACGACGCTCTTGCCGAGCTCCTCGTATCGGTCATCAACCAGATCGATGACGGCCGTGCGGGGGACATCGCGTTCTCTGTGGGACACGACTACGGCGTCCAGCTCGGAACCGAGATCGGTGACGCAGAGGACGAGGGGTACGAATCGGCGGCGATGGCGGTCGCCACGGCGATGATGGGCAAGGGGCTGGGAGCGTCGACGATTGCATCGGAGAACCGGATCGTCGCACGCTTCTGCCCGCTCAGCTCCGATCCCGACGACGAGCCAGATGTCCTCTGCCGACTCGATCACGGCATCGTCCAGGGACTGCTCGAGTCCGCCGCCGCACGACCGGTGACCGTGGACCTGAACTGATCAACGTCGGCGACGCACGGTCAACCGAGCGTTGCGAGGAAGTCGTCGATGTCCGACTGACGTTCCAGGTGGACGAACTCCAACGCTGACCATCGATCGTCTTGCATCCTGGTGCGGTAGCGGTCGCGGTTGTGACCGAATCGCGTCCAGGTCCACAGGATGATGTTCTCCTGTGGATTGGGCGTGACGAGGTAGGTCCACCGCTCGGTGTTGCCGTTCCACAGCTCCTCGTTCTTCGCCACGCGTCGTATCGAGCGCGTCGTGACCCTCCACATCGTGACCGCTCGGGACAGGTCGAGCCAGATGACGGTGTCGGCGTGGTCCCACACGATGTCGAGCACACCCTTGCTGTCGTAGTTCCCGTCGACGACCCATCGATCCTGCTCGACGAATGGTCGGACGGCCGCCTGGAACTCGTCGTCCGGCAACGGCGTCCAGTCCGGCTGATGGTGTACTGCGTCGAGCTCGAGGTGCGGCAGGGACAAGCGCTCAGCGACCGTTCGTGCGACGGTGGTCTTCCCGGAACCGGAGCTGCCGACGATCGAAATGCGATCCATACCGGCAAGGTAGATGAGGGGCGGAGGAGAACGGACGAACGACAAAGGACAAGGATGCTCGGGGTTCGTCCTAGAGCGAGCGCAGCGAGCGATCCTTCGTCCTACAGCGAGCGCAGCGAGCGGTCCTTCGTCACCGAGCGCCAGCGAGGCACCCGCGCTGCTAGCGCTTCCGAGCAGCGTCGTAGGTCTCGACGAACGACTCGACGCCGTCGAAGCGTCCCACCGCCTCACCGATCAGCTCGAGTGGGAGGTCCTCGATCTTGCGAAAGCGCACGCACGACTTGCCCACGTCGAGCCGTTTGCCTGTCGCACGGTACGCATCGAGGAACTCATCGCGCAGATCGTCGTCCATGTACAGACCGGTCAAGTACACGGCCATGTGGTTCTTCTGGCTCGCGATGGCTGCATAGCCGATCGGCTGACCGTTGTAGGTATCCGGATACCGCTCGAGCGGGATCTCGTAGGCGATCATCCCCCACCGCATGGTTTCTACGATGCCGTCGGGAACATTCGCCCGGACGGTGTCACGCACCTTCGTGATCGCCGCACGGCGATCGTCGGGCAACTGGGCGAGGTACTCCTCAACGCTCTCGGCGTCACTCTGCATGGGGTCACGATACTCGGAGCGAAACGCGGGAGTTGTTCGACCACGGCAGCTGGATTGTCAGATTGTCGGATTGTTGGACCGAGTCCATCGATTGTGATAGTCCCGATCTTCCGATCATCCGATCATCCGATCATCCGACAATCGGATCGTCAGGCGGCGGAGCCGCCTTCTGCTGCCATCTCTCGCAGCACCATGTGGAGGATTCCACCGTGCCGGAGGTAGTCCACCTCGATCGGTGTATCGCATCTTGCTACCGCATCGAACGACACCGTCGAACCGTCCGCCTTCGTGGCGGTCACACGGACATCCTGCCTCGGCTGGAGGTCATCGTTCACCGCGATGTCGAACGTCTCCGTGCCGTCGAGACCAAGGGTGTCGGCGTTCTCGCCCTCTTGGAAGGTCAACGGGAGGACGCCCATCATCACCAGATTCGACCGGTGGATGCGCTCGTAGCTCTGGGCGATCACCGCCTTGACGCCGAGCAGGAAGGTTCCCTTCGCTGCCCAGTCACGTGAAGATCCCATGCCGTAGTCGATCCCCGCGAGGACGACCAGTGGCGTGTTCGCACGCTGGTAGTTGAGGCTGGCGTCGTAGATCGATCGCACTTCGCCATCGGTGAAGTCCGTGGTCCAACCACCTTCGGTGCCGGGAGCGATCTGGTTGCGTACCCGGATGTTGGCGAAGGTACCCCTGGTCATGACCCGGTCGTTTCCACGACGCGAACCATACGAATTGAACATGCGCCGCTCCACACCTGCCTCGGTGAGGAACCGACCGGCCGGCGTGTCTGCCCCGATCGCTCCGGCGGGCGAGATGTGATCGGTCGTGATCGAGTCGCCGAGCTTGAGTAGGACACGCGCCCCGCTGATCGGTTGGATCGGCGTGGGCTCCGGACCGAGGTCCTGGAAGAACGGTGGCTCCTGGATGTACGTCGAGCTCGGGTCCCAGGCGTAGAGAGCGGATCCCTCGTCGGCGATTGCACGCCACTCTGCGGATCCGTCGTACACCGCTCCGTACTCGCGGTTGAACTGCTCCGTAGAGACAGAGGATTCGATCACCGATGCGATCTCCTCCTGCGTCGGCCAGATGTCTGAGAGGAAGACGTCGTTGCCATCGGCGTCCTGACCGAGTGGTTCGGTCGTCAGATCGATGTCGACGGTACCGGCGATCGCATACGCAACGACGAGGGGTGGCGAAGCGAGATAGTTCGCCCGGACGTCCGGGCTGATGCGACCTTCGAAATTGCGGTTCCCCGACAGTACGGAGGCAGCGACGATGTCGTGGCCGTTGATCGCCTCGGAGATCTCTGCGGGGAGGGGCCCCGAGTTGCCGATACAGGTCGTGCAGCCGTAGCCGACCGTGTAGAAGCCGACTGCTTCGAGGTCGTCGATCAACCCCGACACGGTGAGGTAATCCGTCACGACCTTGGAACCCGGTGCAAGCGAA
>JAUIIM010000017.1 GCA_030431785.1 Acidimicrobiia bacterium
TCGGGTGGTAGATGATCTCTACGGTGCCTTCACCGGTTTGGACAGCCAATCTCGACGCTCCCTCGGGTCCGGTTGCAGGCTAGCGGTGACCGTGCAGATGTACTTCACCCGCATGGATCACGGTCGTCGATCCACCCGTGTCCACGATCAGCCCACCGTCGGGTGCGATGTCGATGGCGGTGCCGCTCCCGGATGCCCACGACACCTCTCGGCCGAGGGTCACGCAACGATCGCGGTAGTCGTCGACGGGCCAGCCGTCGAATCCGAGACCGACGAGGTCGAGGAATCGGTCGGCCCAGCCGGTCGCCAGTCGTTTTGTGGCATCGGGTCCGGGATCATCGGACGACAAAGCGGTGGCACCGTCAGGCGGATCCTCCCAGAACAGGTTGATCCCGACGCCAGCCACGATGCGGTCTCCCGATGCCTCGACGAGGATTCCGCCAGCCTTGCTCCCGGCCAGCATCACGTCGTTCGGCCACTTGAGACCGACCGGTACCCCGAACTGGTCCCGGATCGCATTCCCGACCGCGATGCCTACGACGAGCGGAAGGGGCCCTCGATGCTCGGGCAGCCACGCCGAAGCGAATGCGAACGATGAGTACAGGGCACGGTCCGGCTGTTCCCACCTCCGGCCCTGACGTCCGCGTCCTTCGAGCTGTCGATCTGCGATCACGAGCACGTCGTCATCGCTCCCATCGAACCGCTCGGCAGCCACGTCTTGTGTAGAGGCCACTTCCGTGAGGTGAACGAGGTCGTACCGAGCTGCCATCGCGGAGACGATAGATGACCCGAGTCGGCATCTTTGGCGTCGAGATCTTCGACGGAGAGCCTGAGATCTGGGATCTGAGGTTCTCCGAGCACGGCTCGGCGACGTATTGTGTAGCCAAAGCGACAGTGACGAAGTCAGACACACAACGCTGGCGAGCTTCCGGAGGGCACCGGTGAGCACTGAAGAACGGATCGAGAAGCTACGGGAACTGCGCGAGCAGTCACTCAAGGCGGACAACCAACGCGCAATCGATCGACAACACGATGCGGGCAAGTTGACGGCTCGGGAACGTATCGAGCTCCTCGTCGACAAAGGATCGTTCCAAGAGATCGACCCATTCGTCCGCCACCGCACCCAAGGTTTCGGGATCGAAGACAAGCGTCCGCTCGGCGATGCGGTCGTCACCGGCTGGGGGACGATCGATGGACGCAACGTGCTCGTCTTCGCCGAGGACTTCACCCGCTTCGGTGGCTCCCTCGGCGAGGTGGTCGCCGACAAGATCTGCAAGGTCTTGGATCTCGCCCTCGACACCGGCACCCCCGTCATCGGTCTCAAGGACTCCGGCGGTGCCCGCATCCAAGAGGGCGTCGTCGGTCTCGACGGCTACGGACGTATCTTCGAGCGCAACGTCCGCGCATCCGGTGTGATCCCCCAGATCTCCGTCATCATGGGTCCGTGCGCCGGAGGTGCCGTCTACTCCCCTGCCCTCACCGACTTCATCTTCCAGGTCGAAGACACGTCCCACCTGTTCATCACGGGTCCCGACGTCATCAAGACGGTCACCGGCGAGGAAGTCTCGATGGACGAACTCGGTGGGGCCCATGCCCATTCGTCGAAGTCGGGCGTGACCCACTTCGTCGTGGCCGACGACCGTGAGGCGATGGACGAGATCCGCTACCTCCTGTCCCTCCTGCCATCCAACAACATGGAAGTCCCCCCGTTCTTCACACCAGTCGACGCACCCGACCGTGAAGACGAAGAACTCACGACGATCATCCCCGACTCGTCGAACCAGCCGTACGACGTCGTGGATGTGATCGAATCGATCGTGGACGATGGCGAGTTCTATCAGGTCCATGAACACTGGGCCGGCAACATGGTGGTCGGCCTCGCCCGTCTCGACGGGTACACCGTGGGCATCGTCGCAAACCAGCCAGCCGTCCTCGCCGGCACCCTCGACATCGATGCGTCCGTGAAGGGCGCCCGGTTCGTGCGGTTCTGTGATGCGTTCAACATCCCGCTCGTCACCTTGGTCGATGTACCGGGTTTCCTACCCGGGGTCGACCAGGAGCACGGAGGCATCATCCGCCACGGTGCGAAGCTCCTCTACGCCTTCTCGGAGGCGACGGTCCCCCGCATCACGGTGATCCTCCGCAAGGCATACGGTGGCGCCTACCTCGTGATGAACTCCCGGGCAGTACGCGCCGATGTCGTGTTCGCTTGGCCGTCGGCCGAGATCGCGGTGATGGGTGCCCAAGGTGCCGTCAACGTCATGTACCGACGCGAACTCGCCGCTGCCGATGACCCCGATGCCCTTCGTACCGATCTCGTGAGCGACTACGAGGAACGGTTCAACAACCCGTATGTGGCCGCCGAGCGGGGTCTCGTCGACGACGTCATCGAGCCGCGCGAAACACGCAACCGTGTCATCCGATCGCTCGCCATGCTTCGCAACAAACGCGAGACACTCCCGCCGAAGAAGCACGGCAACATTCCGTTGTAGGACCTGCGGCGCTCCTCGCTTCTGGCTCCTGGCTCCCGGCTGTCCCGGCACTCACGGAGCTCTGGCGGTTTCGGGGTGGCCGGGTGACAGGTCGGTGCTGGAGCTGTTGGGGTCGTGGATGGCGGTGTGGTGCGTGCGGCAGAGCAGCACCAGATTCTCGAGTTCGGTTGGTCCCCCATCCGCCCAGTGTTCGATGTGGTGGGCGTCACACCAATCGGCTGGAGCATCACAACGCGCCCATTGACAACCCCGATCGCGGGCATCCAAGGCCCTACGCATCCCGGAGGGCACCACTCGCGTGGCACGCCCGACGTCGATCGGCGACCCGGTGTCGTCGACCAGGATCCTGATGATCGAGGAGTCGCACACCAATCGGTCCACCGTCTCTGGCGGCACGGCGACTTCATGGATGCTCCCGAGACCTTCGCGCAGCCCCAGCAGCACCTCGGCATCGATCGTCACGGTCACGTGTGGTTTGACACCTTTCGACGTAGCGGTACCGCGACGCAGGGACTGCTCACATATGTCGGCCAACGCATCGGCTCTGATCTGCCAGGGTGCCCGCTGATCGTTCGGGTCGAGATACGCCGAGCGTGCGGCGTGTTCGACCGCCCGGTTGACCAACGCACCGGTTTCCGGATCCAATTCGCCAGCGACGGCCCACACCCCATCAAAGGTCTGGTTGATCGAGAATCGCCTGCGCCGGCGTTGGTTGCGAGCTTTGGCAGCCGCGGACGGATAGTCGATCTGCTGTTCCCAATGTCCGATCGCCTGCCGTAGTTCCGACGGGTCAAGGTAGGTCGCGATGTCGGCGAACACCGCAGCGTGATGGACGAAGTCATCGGGATGCCGCCGGCGTGCGCGATCGAGCTGTGCGACCGCATCGGGAGTGACCTCACCGTGGATGGCGGCCTGCGCGACGTCAGGCATCCGGACTAGTCCACGGGCTTGGCGCACCAGCGTCGAAGCGACCCGCCCCGACAGTCGAAGCGCAGACTTCAGCCAACCCGTCGTCGACAGGCGGTAAGAGATATCGGCGATCTGCCGACGGTCGTACTCGGCGATGTCGAGCAGCCACCGGGCATGCACTGCGTCCATGTGACGTTTGGCTTGGACGATCCTCGTCTCGAGGTCGGTGTCACTGATGACGGCGAGTTCTTCGTGGAGCGCCTGGAGATCCGAAGGTGGATCGTCGGACCTCCAGGCGGGGAAGTCGCTACCGGTACCGAAGAACTCACCCGTTCGGGTGTTGTTCTTCATGCATGCATGGTATCGAACATATGTTCGATTGTCAAGAGGTCTCTTCTGCTCCACCGTGAACGTCAGGCCCTGCCATGTCTGGAGCGCACCCAATGGCCGTCCACGGACAAAATGACCACTCGGATAGCGTCCTGCTACTGATGGCGAACGACCACACCTCCCCGACGCAGCCATTGCATCCACGAGCCCGGAGACGCTCCGCGGTCATTGCTGGCGTGGCCGCAGTTGTCGTGCTGGGACTTGCATACATCGTCGTTGTGACTCCTTCGGACCACGGGGTAGCTGAAGCCCAAGAGACCGTCGACCGAGCTACGGCGGAGTGCTGGATCTACCTGATAGAGACACATCAGCCGCGGCGAACCATCGGACCCTGGTGGATCTCTTCGGTTTCGCCGCAATCCTTCACTGTCAACGGTATCGGCCGGAGCTACGACGTCCGCCTCGAGGAGGGCCTTCTGACCACTCACGGGTTCAACGGGCAGACCATCATCGGAAGCACCGGCGAGTGCAGCCCGCTACGACGCAAACTGCAACCAGGCTGCGAGGACTCATTCGTCTTCGACGGACAACGCTACGAGTGCGGACCATCGGTGCCGTTCGAGGAGTTTGACCACTGATGGCGTCGCCGCCCTTCCAACTCGTCGCGGAGCATTGGTGGCCATTGCCGCTAGGTGGAGCGGAACCTACGATTGGAGGGTGAACCCTCGACGCACTCGTTACATCGTGCTGGCGGCGACGGCAGCGATCTTTGTTGTGTTCGTGTTGTTAAGCCGCTCCGAAACACCGATCAGAAGCACCACCACGAGTCTCGACTTCAGTTCGCGGACGACGACACCGTCCACAACATCGACATCGACATCGACATCGACGACGATCTACGTGCGTTCTGCGACGCGCGGGTCGGGATGGCTTGAAGTCTTCACCACCGAGGTCGACGATGCACTCACTCTCTGGGATCTAACCGCAGTCCCTGGCGGGATTGTTGGCCTCGCATCGGAAGAAGGTGGGTTCCACGCGACGCTGTTCGACTCCTCGACCTCGACGGGTCACGCCATTGCCCACCCACCGCGTCAACCCGAAGTCGCGGCCAATGCCGTGTGGACCGGATCCGAGTTGCTCATCGACAGTGGCTGGATGGCGGCATGGAATCCAGAAGATGACTCGTGGCGCAGCATTGAGACTCCGAGCTGGCGTTCCGAAGCAGCACGATCAACCGCCGTTATCAACGCTGACAACAGGATCGTGGTACTCGGTACGCACTCATCAGGATTGGACGGACGTTTTGCGTACGCCTACGACGATGGCCTCGCCTGCTGCAGCGAGTTCGACCCCCCTCCGTTCCGCTCCGATATTGCCAAGGCCTTTTGGACCGGCGAAGAGGTTCTACTGCTTGGGTGGAACCCGGGATCGAGGTCCGACAGCGAGCTCGCCGGTCTCAAGATCGCGACCGGGACCTGGACATCGTACGAATCGCCAACGCTCCGCGGCGGATCCCTCCTCGACGCGGCGTGGGTCGATGACTCCCTCATAGCGTGGGATGGGACTGGCGCGGCCAGCGTATGGAGACGCGGTACCGGCTGGGCGGATCTTCCCGATATTCCCACTGAGTCAACAGACTGCGGCTCGGTATCGACCAGTTTCGGTTCCAATCTGTTTGTCGCATCGTGCGGTGAGGTTGCGATCTGGAGTGGGATCGCATCCCGATGGGTCCGCGCTGTCAACCTGTATCCGGGCTCGTGGGGAGCATGCCTATCCACCCTCGGTACGACGAGCCAGCTTCAGGAACAGCGCGTCTTCGTCTGGTGCGTGGAGGACGGCACCGAGTCGCTTTGGCGATTCGATTCGGCGGCGTACGAATCGGGCGGATGGTCGAGTCCATCAGCCGTGTCGAGAGAACCGCCGACATGGGAACTCCTCCCGAACCCGAGAGCGGACCGACTTGCGTCAACGACGCTCGTGTGGTCCGGCGCCGAGCTGTTGTGGTTCGGGGGCCACGGGCTGGTTGAGGAGTCCGACATCGGTTGGGGCTACCAATATCCCGACGGTCCGATGCACCGAATTCCCGCTGCACCCTATCCCGGTCGATTCGGACAGTCTGCGGTGTGGCTCGACAGCGACATGTACGTGTTCCGGGGTCCAATCACCGCATGGAATCCTGTCACGCTCCAGTGGAGAACGATCGCGCCAGCCCCCGCCTTCACCCGCCAGACACTCACTATCGGTGACCGATTCGCGATTGTAGACCTGAGCGACAGCTCCGAACGGAGCGGGGCGATCTACGACCCCGCGACCGACACTTGGAGCGACATCCCGGTAGCGCCGATTCCTCGAGCGACCGAACAGCGCCTCGTACTCGGGTGGTCCGGTTCTGAGTTGTTCGTGTTCGACGACGGCCACGACACTGTCACAGCTACCCGGCGGCCCCCAACGAGTGCGCGATACAACCCCGAGACGCAAACCTGGATCGAGCTGCCCACGATCCCTGAGGACGTAGAACTCAGCGATGCCGTCGGTGACTGGGTCGGAGACGAGTTCGTGGTCTTCGGGGCAAACTTCTCGGGTCAGAGTCGGAATGGAGAGTTCTCACTCGTGCCCCTGATCGCCGGCATCGCCTATTCACCGGAGTCGGATTCATGGAGGACGATTACGCCGCCCGATGGGCCCAACTTCCTCCAAGAAGGGTGGGCATCCTCCATGTCCGCTACCGAGCACTTCGGCGAGCTCGCGGTGCTGTTCCCAGGTGAGCATTTTGGCATCGATGCGGGGAGGATCGGGTTCTACGACCCGACGACTGACAATTGGCACTATGTCGACGGCGCACCGGCATCGGCCCACGCTCCCACGCTGGTGTCGGGTGAAACCTCGGACGGTCTCCACTTCATCGCGTTCCACACCCCCGACGGCACCGTTTTGCTCCGCGACCACTGATGGCACCCAACCGCACTTCCATCTCGTAACCAATGTGGGACGTGAACAGTCTCACTGTTCAGGTCTCGGCGAAGCTCTAGGATTCAGCGCGTGAACTCACTTCTCATTGCAAACCGTGGCGAGATCGCCGTCCGGATCATCCGTGCCGCGAGGGACCTCGGCCTGCACACCGTCGCGATCTATTCGGAACTCGACCGCGACGCCGTCCACACACGGATGGCGGACGAAGCATGGAACGTCGGCACTGCCCCTGCCGCCGAGTCGTATCTCAATGTCGATCGCATCCTGGAGATCGCAAAGGAATCGGGGGCCGATGCGGTACACCCCGGCTACGGATTCCTCGCCGAGAACTCCGACTTCGCACAGCGGGTCATCGATGCGGGACTGACGTGGGTCGGGCCTCCCCCGTCGGCGATCCACATGATGGGCGACAAGATCGAATCGCGTGTCGCCGCCGATGCGGCCGGCGTCCACGGCGTCCCCGGCACACTCGAGCCACTGACCAGCGCCGAGCAGGTCCAGGCATTCGCCGAAGAGCACGGATTCCCCGTGGCGATCAAAGCCGCTGCAGGCGGCGGAGGACGCGGACTCAAGGTCGTCCGATCAGCCGACGGGCTCGCCGATGCATTCGAGTCGGCAGGGCGTGAGGCTGAGGCCTGGTTCGGCAACCCGGCGGTCTACGTCGAGCGGTATCTCGAGAACGCACGTCACATTGAAGCGCAGGTTCTGTTCGACACCCACGGCAACGGGGTCTTCCTCGGGGAACGGGACTGCTCGCTCCAGCGCCGACACCAGAAGCTCGTGGAAGAGGCACCGGCACCCGGATTTACTCCGGAGCTACGGGAGAAGCTCGGGGAACTCGCCCTCGCCCTCGGTCACGCCGCCGGCTACCAGTCAGCCGGGACCGTCGAGACCCTGTTTGCCGACGGAGAGTTCTACTTCCTGGAGATGAACACGCGGATCCAGGTCGAACACACCGTGACCGAGGAAGTCTTCGGCGTCGACCTCGTCGTGGAGCAACTACGCGTTGCGATGGGTGAAGAGCTGTCGATCTCAGAGACGCCCACACCACGTGGCCATGCGATCGAGTTCCGCATCAATGCCGAGAACCCGGCACAGGGGTTCACACCGAATCCCGGGACCCTCGTGCGGTACCAGGAGCCCGCTGGGCCGGGGATCAGGGTCGACTCCGGCGTCGTGCAGGGTTCGACGATCAGCCAGTACTACGACAACATGATCGCCAAGCTGATCGTGGTTGGTGCGGACCGCCACGAAGCGATACGCCGCAGCAAGCGTGCCCTCACCGAGTTCGAGGTCGGCGGCGTCGACACGACGATCGGCGCACACCTCCAGATCCTCGATGACGAAGCGTTCGTCTCCGGCGATGTCAACACCCGGCTCGTCGAAGACTCGATGGATTTCAGCGACCTCGAGCGTTCGACCGCCCCCACGCTGCCCGAAGACGAAGAGCTCGCCGAACGTTCGATGACGGTCGAGGTCGGTGGGCGCCGGTTCGAGGTCAAGTACTGGGCGAAGGTGATGACCGCACCTGGCTCGGGGGCACGGGTCGCTCCACGACGTCGGGCGCCGAAGCTGGGAGCGAAGGCTGCCGGTGGTGGTGGCGAGGGCGCCGTGGCGGCCCCCATGCAGGGAACCATCGTCAAGATCCACCACAAAGCGGGCGACACCGTCGAGGCTGGTGAAGCGGTCTGTGTGCTCGAAGCGATGAAGATGGAGAACGAGATCAAGGCGCCGAACGGTGGCTCGATCGTCGACCTGAAGGTCCAAGTCGGGGACACGGTGTCCGCCGGAGCGATCCTGATGGTGATCAAGTAGCGCCAACCGAAGGCGAGGACCCGGTGACCCAACCCAGCAGCAACTACGCCCTGACCTACGACATCGACACGCCGGACACCCTCGATCGACTCTCGACTGCGTTTCGCATCTTCTGGGTGATCCCGATCGCGATCATCTACGGCCTGCTCTCAGGAGCTTCCTACTACTGGACCGAGGTCGTCACGACCAACGGCGAGGTCATCGAGACGGTGTCGTGGAGTACCGGCGGGATCGTCGCCGGATTGTCGGCGGCGACCGGGTTGATGATCATCTTCCGACAGAAATACCCACGCTGGTGGTTCGACTTCGCCCTCGAGTTCACACGGTTTGCAACCCGCATCGCGACCTACATGATGCTCCAGACCGACCGGTATCCATCCACCGATGAACAGCAGGCGGTGCACCTCGAGGTCGACTACCCCGACGCCGAGAACGATCTGAACCGCTGGCTGCCGCTCATCAAGTGGCTCCTGGTGATTCCCCATCTGTTCGTGCTGGTGTTCCTGATCCTCGGTGCAATGCTGGCGGTGTTCATCGCCTGGTTTGCGATTCTGTTCACCGGCCGATACCCGCAGGGGTTGTTCGACTATGTCACTGGCGTCACGCGATGGACGCTTCGGGTGAACGCCTACGTCGTCCTGCTCGTCACCGATGAGTACCCACCGTTCACGCTTCGGTAGCCCACCCTCGCTCTCACAAGTCCAGTCGGTGGGTCGATGCGATTCGCACGACCCGATCGTCTTCGACCCCGCCCTCGGCTGCGTACCGGGGCCATGCCGCGACGACGTCAACGATCTCGTCGATGATCGCTGAAGGCGCATGGACCGAGAACGCCTCACCGACCTCGGTGAGATCTTCGCGGACGAATCCGTCACGCTTGCCGTTGACCGTCATCTGATGGCTACTCGTCCACTCTCCTGACGGATTGAATGCCCACGTCACGTCGAACGCAGGCGTGAGGCTCCATTCGCCGTTGCGGTCCATCAGGAACGCAATGTTCTTCGTGTGGTCGTCCTGGTTCCTGGCGACGACGTTGAACACCATTCGCCGGAAGAGCTGAGCGACTGCGGGCGCACCGAGGTCGAGCCCCAATGCCGTCGAGAAGGCGTCCTCATACGCATGGCGACCTGCTTGGTTGAAGTCGAAGTGCCGCAACGCGGACAGCGACTGCATGTGGAGTTTGCCCCCGTCGTCGGTGCGGTCGAACCGCTTCGTCATGAAGTGGGCGCGACCTGAACGGTCGACCTCCAACCGCGTAGGTGCCATGGCGATCCCGCAATCGCGAGCCATCAACGAGTAGGCGTACTCGATCCTGCCGTAGCCCTCAGGGTCCGCAAGTCCGTGATCCCCGCCACCGACACCGTCGAACTTCACGATCCAATACTCGAACCCGGCGGGGACGTCCACCTGGCCCGAGCGCACCTCGCCCGATGAGGGCTTCCATGCGATCACGGCCTTCGCCCGCGCACCCCCGGCCGACGTCCCGACCCGGAGCAACTCTTCGAGACCTTCATCGTCGATCGTCGACCTCAACGCAGTGCGGGATCGAAGCACCTCGCCGGCCAGATCCGCAAGTGCATCGACCGTGACCGTCTGTGTCCGCCGAACGCCACCGATCGCGGGCGTGAACTCAAGTGCGCCCATGCCGCGACGTCCGACATAGCACAGCTGTTCGACCGGCGTGAACGACATCCGGTCCCTGCCCTCCCGTGCGAGCCATGCCTCGATGATCGTCTCCCCAAACCGGTCAGGGAGAGAGTCGGCGAGCATCCCCGGCAGCCCACGGAACGTGGACCGGGGCAGCTCGGGGAAGCTGTAGATGGTGTGCGCCGATCCAGCGGCTGGCATGGTGAACGGAGCCGGCTCCATCCCTCCTCGGGTGTACTCCTCGGAGTATTCGAAGTACGCCAGCGATCGGTCGGGATCCCAAGCGACGGCACCGACATGTCGTCCCCAGAGGTGGACGTTCGCTGCATCGACGCGCTCAGCCATCGTCGGTGCGCGATCCCGTCGCTCGCTCGCGTCGCTTGCCTCCCAGCTTGGCCAGCTCGATCGGGCTCAGCGGCGGAGCGGGAAGGAACGCATCGAGGCGCTCGACCAATCCGAGCGCACGGAGAAGAGCGATCAGAGTCTCGAGCGACACGTTTGCGCCACCCTCGAACTTGCGAATGGTGGCGACCGACACCCCGCTCCGCTCGGAGAGTTCACTCTGGGTGAGGTTGCGGTTGAGCCGCTCACGACGCAAACGACGACCCAGCTCTTCGAGAATCGCACGATCAGACATCGACTTCATAACCGATATGATACTAGCGGATATACCCGCTGTCAATGGTTAACCGCTAGGTTCATCACGGTACAGAGTCATGGTGAACCGACGATCTATTCGGCCGCTTCAGCGATGGACTCCGTCAGCGACGGATGGACCATCAATGTCTCCACAAGGATGTCGACGCTCAACCGTGCGTTCGTGGCAACGGCGATCGATCCGATGAGCTCCGATGCATGGTGACCGACGATCGTCCCACCGAGCACGACCCGCGTCGCCGGATCCGACACCACTTTGACGAAGCCACCCGTCTCCCCCTGGATGACGGCACGCGGGTTCGGCGCCAACGGAACCTTGGTGATCCGAACCTTGCGACCCTCGGCAGCGGCATCGACTTCCTCGAGACCGACGGAAGCGATCTCCGGCGATGTGAAGATCGCCTGTGCAACTTTCCGGTAGTCGATCGGAGCGACTTCGTGACCGAGGATGTGACGGGCGATCTTGGTGCCCTGGGCCGTCGCCACAGAGGAGAGGAGCATCTGGCCGGTCACATCACCGGCTGCATAGATGTGCGGAACGGTCGTTCGCTGGAACTCGTCGACTTCGATGAACCCGTGATCGACCGCGATTCCGAGCTCATCGAGACCGAGGTTTTCGCTGTTCGGGACCGACCCGACCGCAAGCAGTGCGTGGGATCCACGAACCGTCCTGCCGTCTTCGGTCATCACTTTGACGACGTCGCCCTCCCGCTCGATGTTCGCAGCGCGGGACCCTTTGAGAAGCTCGACACCGCGGATGAGGAAGTCTTCTTCGAGAACGGTCGCCACCTCAGCGTCACGATGCGGCAACACGTGATGACGGGAGACGAGCAGCGCCACCTCGGACCCCAGCGAGGAGAAGATGTGGACCATTTCGACGCCGGTGACGCCGGATCCGACGATCACGATGCGTTCCGGGAGCTCTTCGAGGTGGTAGGCGTCCCGTGTCGTGATGACACGCTGGCCATCCAACGGTGCCCACTGCGGTACCCGAGGCCGTGATCCGGTAGCGATCACTGCGCGATCGAATTCGAGGTGCACGGAACCATCTTCGGTGACGGCCGTTGCGGTATGGGCATCGGTGAAGTGCGCACGCCCGCGGATGATCTCTACACCCTGCGACTCAAGTAGATCGGTGGTCGAGCCCGAAAGGGTCTCGGCAATCCGCGACGCACGATCGGACAACAGCCCCATGTCGACGCCCACCGGACCTTGCTCAGAGATCCCCAAGGATTCGGCGTTGCGGATCGCACGCATCCGCATCGAACTCGACACCATCGCCTTCGACGGGATGCAGTCGAGAAGGTGAGCCGCTCCACCGACGATCTGGTCCTCGACGAGTGTCACCTTCGCCCCGAACCGCGCAGCGGTCGTTGCGGCCGCATGACCCGCCGGTCCACCACCGATCACGAGAACCTTGGTCGGGATTTCTGGATTGAACACTTGTGAACCTCCGTCGGTCAACCGGCAGGACGGTAGCGCCCGAACACGGGAACAAGCGCCTCCGATACCTCCCCGATCGTCGCTCCGGCAAGAAGTGCAGCTTTCATCGGGTACAGAAGGTTGTCCGAGGTGTTTGCCGCCTCCGTCAGATCGTCGAGTGCGGTGACGACGGCAGCGTTGCTGCGCTTGGCCCGCCGCTCGACCAGTGCGTCGATCTGTCTCCGCTCAAGCTCGGGATCGATACGCATGACGTCCGACTGCTGATCCTCTTCCTCGGTGAATCGGTTGACACCGACGACGACGGTGTCGCTGGCATCGACGGACCGTGCATAGGCATACGCCGCCGCCTCGATCTCGCGCTGCTGGAATCCCTCCTCGATCGCCGCAACCGCTCCCCCGAGTTCGTCGATACGTTCGATCAGCGCCATTGCCTCATCCTCGATGCGATCGGTCAGGGATTCGACGTAGTAGCTACCAGCGAGCGGATCGACGACATCGGCCACACCGGTCTCGTATGCCAGGACCTGCTGGGTGCGCAATGCGAGCATCGCCGACTCGTTCGTGGGTAGACCGAGCGCCTCGTCGAACGAATTCGTGTGCAACGACTGCGTCCCGCCGAGGACCGCAGCCAGTGCTTGGTACGCGGTGCGAACGACATTGTTGAGTGGTTGCTGGGCCGTGAGCGACGAGCCGGCGGTTTGCGTGTGGAAACGCATCTTCCAAGAACTCTCCGAGGTGGCCCCGACTCGTTCACGCATCAGGCGCGCCCAAAGACGACGAGCGGCCCGGTACTTCGCTGCCTCTTCGAAGAGACCGTTGTGTGCATTCCAGAAGAACGAGAGTCTCGGGGCGAAGTCATCGACTGCGATCTCTGCAGCGACGGCGGCATCGACATAAGCCAAACCGTTGGCGATCGTGAACGCGACCTCCTGTGCCGTCGTCGAGCCCGCCTCCCTGATGTGATAGCCCGAGATCGAGATGGTGTTCCAGTTGGGGATCTCTGCGGCGCAGTACGCAAAGATGTCGGTGATGAGGCGCAGGGAAGGGGCCGCCGGGTAGATGTACGTGCCTCGGGCGATGTACTCCTTGAGCACGTCGTTCTGGATCGTGCCCCGGAGATCCTTCGCCTTCACCCCATTTTCCTCGGCGACGATCTGATACATCAGCAACAGGATCGCCGCGGTTGCGTTGATCGTCATCGAGGTCGAGACGGTTCCGAGGTCGATTCGGTCGAACAACACACGCATATCGTCGACGGTGTCGATCGCGACACCGACCTTTCCGACTTCCCCTGCGGCAAGAGGGGCGTCCGAGTCGAGCCCCATCTGCGTCGGGAGGTCAAACGCCACGGAGAGCCCTGTCTGTCCTGCATCGAGGAGCGAACGGAAGCGCTCATTCGTCGCCGCGGCATCCCCGAAGCCGGCATATTGGCGCATCGTCCAGAGGCGACCGGTGTACATGGAGGGGTACGGGCCGCGTGTGAATGGATAGGACCCTGCCGCCCCGAGGGCTTCATCAGGCTCCCAACCTCCCAGATCCGCCTGGGTGTATTCGTCGGAGTGGTGCTCGGATTCCATGCGTATTCGGGGTCCGTTCCTATGCTCGAATGCAGCCCGATGGTACCTCCACGGGCAATCCGAGCACGTGCCACAGGGCCGGTAGGACGCGATGGACCCCACGATCCGTGAAGTCGAGCGAAACGAACGAGAACGACGCCGCGCACCCGCACTCATCGGGATCGGCGTCGTCGTCCTCGTCGCTGCGACATGGTTCGGGCTGTTCGGCTTCCTCAGCTTGAACACCGCACACGGTGCAGCCGAGAGCCTGTCCGACGACTACCTCTGCGACACAGCCGCGTACGACCTCGCTTTTCCGGATCTGACCTCCCTCTCGACAGTGCACTCGTACGACGGGGTGGCGCTCGGCGAACTCACGGAGCGCAACTCGCAGCCGGTCACGCTCGACGAGATGCCCGACCTGGTCGTCGCCGCACTCCTGTCGGCGGAGGACAAGTCGTTCTACGAACATGAAGGGATCGACTTCTCGGCGATCGGTCGCGCCGTCGTAGGTCGGGTGACCGGTACGCCGGCTGGCGGTGGCTCGACGATCACCCAGCAGGTCGTCAAACAGAACTTCCTTTCCAACGAGCAGACGATCGAACGCAAGCTGTGCGAGGCGGTGCTTGCGGCAGAACTCGAGCGCACCTACACGAAGGACCAGATCCTCGAGTTCTGGGCGAACTCGGTGTTCTTCGGATCGAACGCCTACGGCATCAAGGCAGCGTCGGAGGAATACTTCGGCAAGGACCTCGACGACCTGACGATCGCAGAAGCCGCACTCCTCCCCATCCCCATCCGGAACCCGACGTTCTACCACCCGCGTTTTCGACCGGAGAACGCGCTCGCCGCACGCAATCGCACGATCGACCGGATGGTCGAGAACGGCTACATCCTGCGGGCCGATGCAGAGGCAGCGAAAGCGGCGCCGCTCGGCGTCGTCCCGAACACGACGGTCGAGTCTTCCTCTCCGCAGATCCTCCTCCGCGTGAAGCAAGAGCTCCTCGACTCCAACAAGTATGGGCTCGGAGCGACCTACGACGAGCGCAAACGCGCGGTGTTCGGCTGCCCGGCATCGGTGACCGACTGCGATGGGGGCGGTGGACTCAAGATCGATATCACCATCAACATGCGATGGCAGGAGGAGGCCAACCGGATCCTCCGCGCTTGGTTCCGCCCGGGTATCGACGGCCCGACGGGGGCGATCTCGACCATAGACAACGCGACAGGGGCAGTCAGGGTCATGGCGAGTGGGCTGGACTTCGGGGACGACCTCGAAGCAGGTGAGCGCCCGTACGACCTCGCCACGGCAGCGCGGCGGCAGCCCGGATCCGGGTTCAAGCCCATCACGCTCGCAGCCGCCCTCGAATCGGGAGACCGGAACGGAAACCCGATCACGCTCGGCACCTACTGGGACGACTCCTCCCCCGCCGAGATCCCGTGCGACACACCGTGCCCACCGAACGACGACGTGTGGATCGTCAACAATGCAGGCGGCAGCTCGGGGCACGATCTCCGCACCCTTGACTCGGCGACCTACAACTCCATAAACACGGTGTACGCCCGCCTCGTCTCCGCCCTCGGCCCCGAGCGCGTCGTCGAGATGGCGTACCGGCTCGGTGTCAGGACGGCGATCGACCCGAACCTCTCGATCGCGCTCGGTGCAGAGGAGGTCACACCGGAGGACATGGCGGTGGCCTACTCGACCCTTGCAAGCTACGGCACCTACCACGAACCGTATCTCATCGAGAAGATCACGGACGCCGACGGCAACGTGATCTACCAACACGAGCGCACCGACCGAGAGGTGTTGAGCGCTGACATCGCCGCCGCCGTCGTCGGGTCGATGCAGAAGGTCGTGTCGTCCGGAACCGGTCGCAGGGCGGACATCGGACGCCCCCAAGCAGGAAAGACGGGGACCGCGACAAACAGCACCGACGTCTGGTTCACCGGTTTCATCCCACAGCTGACGACTTCCGTGTGGGTCGGCGATCCCGACGGAACAATCCCGTTGGAAGACTTCACCGTCTACAACGACCTTGAGGGCACCGAGCAGTACTACCGGACCGCATTCGGTGGAACGTTGGCGGCGCCCATCTGGAAGCAATTCATGGAGTTTGCGACGATCGGCATTCCGTCCATGAACTTCCCGGCGGAACCCGAGACGACGGCTTTGTACCGACAGACACCATTCGCTCGGGTACCCGAGTGGGGGCTGAGCACGGCCGAGGTGGTCGAGGACCTCTTCGCCGTCGGTCTCTTCGCTTCGATCGTGGAAGTGCCCTCCGCTTTGCCCGCCGGGTCGTTCGTGGAGACCCTGCCGGCACCGGGAACGTCGCTGCGTCAGGGATCTGAGGTGATCGTGCACGTGTCGAGCGGCGAGGCTCCGGAGATCTCCCTGCTCGATCTGCGTGGCTATCTGCCATCGGAGATCAATGCGGCAATGGCGGAATTTGCCGCCGAGACCGGTGTTTCGCTCAACTGGACCCTCATCGACGTCATCACGTCCAACCCGTCGCTGCACGGCATCGTCGTGTCCACCAACCCGGCACCGGGGACGCCTGTCTCCGATGGTCAGGTCATCGAGATTCGGGTCGGCCGGGCACCGTAGGTCGGCCGGCCACAGGCCGTCCCGTTCCACGCTCCAATCACGACGAGCGGACGGCTTGCGGTTTTCCGATTCGGGATGCCCGCTGATACGCTGAGCGGTCATGCCAGCATCCGCAGACACGGTCGTCCCCCCTCTGAAACGCCTCTGGAGGTACGCCTCCGGCTACCGAAAGCGGATCATCCTCGCCTCGACGTGGTCGTTCCTCAACAAGGCTGTAGACATCGCTCCCCCGTTCCTCATCGGTATGGCAATCGACGTCGTCGTGAATGGCAGTGATTCGCTCCTCGGACAGTTCGGAATCGAGGATCAACGAAGCCAGATCGTCGTGATCGCGGTGCTGTCGGGCATCATCTGGGGGCTCGAATCCTTGTTCGAGTACCTCCTCGGCGTCGAGTGGCGCAATCTGGCCCAATCCATCCAACATGACCTGCGGATAGATACGTACGAGCACATCCAGGATCTCGATCTCGGATTCTTCGAGGACCGGTCGACCGGCGACCTCATGGCGGTGCTCAACGACGACGTCAACCAGCTCGAACGATTCCTCGACGTCGGGGCGAACGAGGTCATCCAACTCTTGACGACGGTCACCCTGATCGGTGCGTCCTTCTTCATCATCGCACCGAGCGTCGCATGGCTCGCCTTTCTTCCGATTCCGATCATCCTTTGGGGCTCCCTGCTGTTCCAGAAGAAGATCGAACCGCGCTACGCAAAGGTTCGTGAGGAAGCAGCGTCAATCAACAGCCAGCTCTCGAACAACCTGGGCGGGATGTCGACCATCAAGGCGTTCACCGCCGAGGACCGCGAGGTGGCGAGGATCGAAGAGGAGTCACGGCGCTATCAGGCGGCAAACCAGGCAGCGATCAAGCTCTCGTCGGCATTCACGCCACTCATCCGTGTCGCAATCCTCTTCGGGTTCACCGCCATGCTCGTATGGGGTGGCTATCTGGCCCTCGAGGGCTCGCTCAATGTCGGTCTGTACTCCGTGATGGTGTTCCTCACGCAGCGTCTCTTGTGGCCCCTCACCCGCCTTGGCCAAACCGTCGATCTCTATCAACGTGCAATGGCCTCGACGAACCGAATCCTCGATGTCCTCGACACGGAGCCCGTCATTCTCGATGGCGACGACACATTGACAGCAGACGAGGGCAGCGGATCGATCGTCTTCGACTCCGTCACCTTCAGCTACGAGGAAGGGTTCCCCGTGCTGTCGGACATCGATGTGGAGATCGAAGCGTCGAACACAACAGCGTTTGTCGGATCGACGGGGTCGGGCAAGACGACCATCATCAAACTGCTCCTTCGCTTCTACGACCCCGACTCGGGAGCGATCTCTGTCGGTGGACGGGACATCAGGAAGGTCACACAACAGAGCCTGAGGGATCAGATCGCGCTCGTGAGCCAGGACGTATTCCTCTTCCACGGCACCGTCGCCCAGAACATCGCATACGGCGTCGCCAGTGCCTCGACCGAGGACATCGAGAAGGCTGCCATGGCCGCAGAGGCGCACGACTTCATCCTCGAGCTCCCGAACGGATACGACACGATCGTCGGCGAACGAGGACAGAAACTCTCGGGTGGTCAGCGACAGCGGCTCTCAATCGCTCGTGCCCTCCTCACCGATTCGCCAATCCTCATCCTGGACGAGGCCACCTCCGCCGTCGACAACGAAACCGAGGCAGCGATCCAGCGCTCACTCGCTCGGATCAGCCACAACCGTACGACCGTTGTGATCGCCCATCGGTTGTCGACGATTCGCAACGCCGACCGCATCTACGTCGTCGATGCAGGACAGGTGGTGGAGTTCGGGACGCACGACGAGTTGCTCGCAAACCGCGGACCGTATGCAGCGCTGTGGGCGGTGCAGACCGGCGAGGTCGCCCCCACCGCATAGCCACACCGCGGACTTCGTCCATCGGTCGCAGGTCGAAGTTTCGCGTCCTCCCTGCAAGGTACTTGACCTCAACTGCTGCTATTTGATACTACTGAGTCATGACTCGCCGAAGGTCTCCGCAGGCACCCGGGACATCGAACCCACAGGTCCGTCCTCCCTTCGGGAATCGAGTGCCTCTCCCGGGTGCCGCGGACCCAGGGCTGGTCCGTCGCACGGCCGAGCGTCGCCCCATGCTGAGACCGGCCCCCGCCCATCGCAGCGATGGACACCTCGTCACGTCGCCGTACGTGCGCCGATATTGGGTTGCCGCCATCGGTCCGGGAGCGGTCGCTGACTTGCTACGACTCGCCGCTGCTGCACACAGCGGCCGCTCCCTTCCCCGCCCCGAACGGTTGAGCAGTCTCCTTCGGAACGGCCTCGTGTCGCGGGAAGGTCACGTGATCCGCGTTCCGGATCGGATACCGGACCTCCCTCTCGGCCTGCGTTCCCGGCTCCCGGTCCGACTCCAACGTGAACTGATCCATGCCAATGCCGAAGCGCCCCTGTCGGCGTAGCAGCCATCTAGCCTGCGCCCATGGGCGCAGACACGACCTCTCCGGGAATCGAGATCGACTGGGATGATGTCGATCCGTCTGCCGATCGTTTGATCGACATCAGTACGAGACCCCACTCCTTGCCACAACTGGCCGGAGCCGTCCGCACGACGTTCGACGAACTTCTCGCACACCCAACGAACCTCCTCGACCCGACCGCAAGGAACGTGATCGTCTGTGATCGGGGCGTCAGCAGCAGAGTGGCGACAGCGATGCTGCGATCGGCAGGAGCGAGCGGTGTCGTGTCGATGCGAGGGGGAACCGACGCTCTTCGTGCAGCAGACGACGCTGTTGATCGATACGACCGCCAGATCAGACTTGCCGGATTCGGGCAAGACGCCCAGGATCGCCTCGGACAGGCAATCATCACCGTGGTCGGCGCCGGAGGACTCGGGTGCCCCGCGCTGAACTCCATCGTGCCCGCCGGCGCCGGAACCGTCCGCATCATCGACTTCGACACCGTCGCCGCGTCGAATCTCCACCGACAGCCACTCTTCACTCCGAACGACGTCGGAATGATGAAGGCCGAGGTCGCCGCGACACGACTCGGCACACTCAATCCAGACGTCCGCATCGAGACGTCGACCGAACAACTGTCACCGGCAAACGCAGGCGCACTGATCGCCGGATCGGACGTCGTCGTCGACGCAACCGATTCCTTCGATGCTCGGGATGCGTTGACCGCTGCCTGCATCGAGAACTCGGTTCCGATGGTGTACGGCTCGATCTTCGGGTTCGAGGGTCAGCATGCGGTGTTCGATGCCGAGAACGGCCCGTGCTACCGCTGCGTGTTTCCGACCAATCCCGAACCCGGCACTGCCATCGACTGTTCCGCGGTCGGGACACTCGGGGCGGTGACGTCAGTGATCGGCTCCCTCCAGGGTGCAGCAGCCGTTCAGGTCGCTGCAGGAATCGGCGGCGGTTTGACCGGGTCGCTCACCATGTACGACGCCCGGACCGCACACTTCGACCACCTCCCGCTCACGAAGGATCCAGCCTGCACGGCGTGTGGCAAGTAGAGAAGCCAGGAGCCAGGAGCCAGGAGCCAGGAGCCAGCAGCGGGCGCACGACGCCTACACGCCGACACGCCTACACGCCGACACGCCTCCACGCCTCCACGCCTCCACGCCGAAGGCTAGATCGCGTAGGCGCAGGGGGTGGGGTCGCCGAGACCGCCGGGGTAGGCGGCCCCAGAGTCAGAAACATCGGAGACATCACCCGAGCTGGCCGTGGACGTCTTGACGCCCGTGGACGTCTTTGGAGCAGGGACCGTGGTGCTCGGACTCGTATCGTCGGCCGGAGGCATCGATGGCGAGGTCGTTGTCGTGGTCGCTGGGGGTGCAGCGGTCGTGGTCGTTCCCCCGCCATCATGGTGACCGGGGGGTGCCTTCATGAAGATGATCGTGGCCCACATGACCCCGTCGTCATCCACGGTGACACCCACACCCACGTAGTTGTAGTCGCCGAGGATGTTCGCACGGTGGCCCGAGGAGTTCATGAACGCTTGGTGCATGCCCGCGGCGTCGAAGTTCACCCCGACGTTCTCACCGAGCTTCTCCCATCCGGTCGTGACGGAACCCAGGTTCCCGGAGTGGAACAACTCTTGGCGATCTGCCATCACCGCTGAGTGGTAACGGGCATTGTCGGCAAGGTCCCAGTGGGATTGGAGGGCAGGAAGACCAGCGGATGCACGGGAGGAGTTGATCAGAGAGATGAATTCGCCAGCCGGACCGGCGGAGGCAGGAATCGCCATCGTCGCGACGAACAACATCGCAGCGGCGAAGACGACCCCAAGGCGGCGTACCAATCGCATGTTCCCAGATCCTTACGGAGAGCAGTTGTGTGACTTCTCTCTGTATCGGGTCCGTAGTGCGAACGGTTGAGCGATGAATGGGGGCCGAACGACCTAGGGGTACGTCCGGCGCGGAGCGCCGGACGAAGGACGAAGGGATGAAGGACAAATGACAAATGACAAATGACAAAAGACGAAGGACGATCCGTCCTTAAGCGAGCGGAGCGAGCCGTCATTCGTCCTTAAGCGAGCGGAGCGAGCGGTCTTTCGTCACTGAGCGCAGCGAGGCGCGAGCGGAGCGAGCGGTCTTTCGTCGCCGAGCGCAGCGAGGCTCGGCCGGGTCTACGCCATTCCTTCTGCTACGGCAACAAGGGTGCGGACGCCGAAGCCGGAGCCACCCTTGGTGACGTAGTGCTCGGTCTTGTCGGCCCGTGCCGGACCGGCAACATCGAGATGAACCCACGGCGTCTCGCCCACGAACTCACGCAGGATCAGCGCTGCTGTGATCGTCCCGCCGAATCTACCTCCCGTGTTCTTCATGTCCGCGATGTCGGAATCGACGAGCGATCGATACTCATCCTCGAGCGGGAGCCTCCACAGCTTTTCCCCTGCCGCGTGGGCAGCAGCGAGCACCTGATCGGCGGCTTCGTCATCGTTGGAGAGCAACCCACCAATGTTGGTACCGAGCGCCACCTTGCAAGCACCGGTCAACGTGGCGATGTCGATGACCAGATCCGGCTCCATCTCGGCCGCCAGTGAGAGACCGTCGGCGAGCACCAACCGACCTTCCGCATCGGTGTTGAGGACCTCGATGGTCTTGCCGTTGTAGGCCTTCAACACATCGCCGGGCCGCTGGGCCGACCCTCCGGTCATGTTCTCGGTGAGCGGTGTGATACCGATCACGTTCACCGCCGCCCCGATCGTTGCGATCGCCTGGACGGCCCCGAAGACAGCGGCCGCCCCCGCCATGTCGGTCTTCATGGTTTCCATGCCCGATGCCGGCTTGATGGACAGGCCACCGGAATCGAAGACGATGCCCTTCCCGACGAACGCCACGGTCTTCTCAGCGCCTTCGGGCCGATACTCCAGCACCACCATCCGCGCCGGTTCATCCGAGCCGAGGTTGACGGCGTGCAGGCCGCCGAAGCCCTTGTCCGCGATCTCGGATTCGTCATAGATCGTGACGGACACGTCGGCATGGAGGTCTGCGGCGATCGCGGCCAGCGCCCTAGGGCTCTTGTCGCGTGCCGGTCGATTGACGAGGTCCCGAGCGAGCTTGACACCATCGGCGATGGCATTGGCCCGATCGAGATCGCCTGATCCCTCCCCCACCAAGACAAGTCGGGAGGTAGCTGACGGTGAGGCGTCTGACTTGTACTCGTCAAACGAGTAGGCACCGAGTTGGAAACCGAGAGCGACGGCCTCGTCGGCACCATCGATCCCGACGTGGTGGAGCGTGGTCGCGACGACCTCGTGACCGTTCACCTGGCGGGCAGCGCCTCCGGCTGCCCTGCGAAGGTCCTCGGCGTCTGCCTCATCGCCGAGCCCCACGAGGAGAACCCGGTCCACGACACCGTCCGACGACACGAAGAGCGACTGACCGGGCTTGCCCTCGAAACGGTGCGCATCGAGGAGCGGAGCCACGGCGTCGAGATCCGGTGCCAGAGGGTCGCCTTCGATCGTCGATCGCTCGGCGAGCACCGGGACGATGGCGACGGTCGCGTCAGAGGGTTCTCCGTGGGCAATGGTGATCATGGGCACTCCTAGCTCTGCATCGATGATTGGACTCGGGCTGCCACCGATTCGGGTGTGAACCCGAACTGCTCCGCGAGCACACCCGCAGGTGCGCTGGCGCCGAAGTGGTCTATGCCGATGGCCTCGCCACCGTTTGCGACGATGGACGACCATCCGAACGTCGCCCCCGCTTCAACGGAGAAGACAGGGAGATCCGTGCCCAAGACGGCGGACCGGTAGTCGGCGTCCTGACGCTCGAAGGCTTCGAAGCATGGCATCGACACCACCCGGACCGAGATTCCGGCGTCTCCAAGAATCGCCGCTGCGTCCTCGGCAAGGGGTACTTCCGATCCGGTAGCCACGAGCACAACGTCGTCGCCTTCCAGCCGAACGTACGCGCCGCGTCGGACATCCGCCCGATCCGGCTCCGCTTCCGGGATGCGAAGACCTTGCCGTGTGAGGACGATCCCTGATGGACCATCCACACGGTTGATCGACTCCTCCCAGGCGACTGCGGTCTCGGTCGGGTCCGCTGGTCGGTGCACGTCGAGGTTTGGGATCGCACGAAGCGCGGCGAGATGCTCGATCGGCTGATGCGTCGGACCGTCCTCGCCAAGGAAGATGGAGTCGTGGGTCCAGATGAACACCGACGGGACCTCCATCAGCGCTGCGAGGCGCACGGATGGGCGCATGTAGTCGCTGAACGTCATGAACGTCGCACCCATCCCACGAAGACCACCGTGTTGGGTGATCCCGTTGAGCGCAGCAGCCATCCCGTGCTCGCGGACTCCGGCTCGGATGTTCCGGCCGGTGCGATCGTCGACCGTGAAGTCATGTGAGGCATCGAACAACGAGTTCGTCGAACCGGCGAGATCCCCCGATGCGCTCATCACGTCCGGGCGTCGCTCCCCGAGCTGCTGGATGACCGCGTGGGATTGCTTCCGTGTCGCAACCGCCGACCCAGCGTCGAACGATGGAGCGTCCAGTGTCACGTCGGTGGGGTTCCAGTATCGGTCCCAGCCGTCGCGGACGTCGCCGGGAGCCGCTGCGAGGCGTTCCTTCCATGCTTGGTTGGCAGCGGTGCCGCGCTCCATTGCAGTGTGGAAGAAGGCATAGACCTCTTCGGGGACCTCGAATGGTTCGAGCTCCCAGCCCATCGCCTCACGTGCCCCCATGATCTCGTCATCGCCGAGCGGGGAACCGTGCGCTGACGCCGTGTCCACCTTGGTGGGTGCCGTGTAGCCGATGTGTGTCTTGCAGGAGATGAGTGTGGGGTGTCCGTCATCTGCGAGCGCCTCCTGGATGGCGGCATCGATTGCGGCATGATCATGACCGTCGATCGTCATCGTCTGCCAGCCATAGGCAGCGAATCGAGCAGGTACGTCCTCGGTAAACGCAAGATCGGTGGAACCGTCGATGGTGATCGAGTTGTCGTCGTAGAACACAATGAGTCGACCGAGTCCGAGGTGACCAGCGAGCGAGGCGGCTTCGGAGGCAACCCCCTCCATGAGGTCACCGTCGCCGCAGAACACGAAGGTGCGATGGTCGGTGAGGTCCGGTCCGTGGACTGCGCGGAGGTGCTCTTCGGCGATCGCCATACCCACCGCGGTCGAGATCCCCTGACCGAGTGGGCCAGTGGTGGTCTCGATCCCGATGGCTTGGTGGGCCTCCGGGTGTCCCGCCGTCTCGTAGCCCCATTGACGGAAGTTCTTGATCTCCTCCATCGAGAGCGGGAAACCGGAGAGGTGGAGGAGCGAGTAGAGCAACATGGAGCCGTGCCCGTTGGAGAGCACGAACCGATCACGGTCGGGCCACGTCGGATCAGTCGGGTCGACGTTCAGGTACTTGGACCACAGGACGACGGCGAGGTCGGCCATCCCCATCGGCATCCCGGGGTGTCCGGAGTTTGCCTTCTCGACCGCATCCGTGGAGAGGACGCGGATCGTGTTTGCAGCGAGTAGATCGATTTCGGTCATGCCACCTCCGAGCGTTGAGAGTACAAGTCCTCGGTGGGCTGAATCCCACCGAGGACCGTATCCAGTACCCAGAACGGATCCGTGGAAGTCCTCAGTCGACGGTGTAGAAGGCGCGGCTCGATTGGTTGAGTACGTCGACGCCGTCTTCGGTCACGACGACGATGTCCTCGATCCGCATCCCCCACCGATCCGGTGTGTAGATGCCCGGCTCGATCGAGAACGCCATGCCAGGTTCGAGAACGGTGCCATCACCTTCCACGAGATACGGCGGCTCGTGGACGTCGAGTCCGATGCCATGGCCGAGCCGATGGATGAACCGATCCCCGTAGCCTGCGTCATCGATGATCGATCGGGCGTGAGCGTCGAGCTCGTCTGTCGTCACCCCGGGTCGGACCATCGCGGTTGCGGCTTGCTGTGCTCCCTGGAGCACCGCATAGGCTGCTTCATAGCCCTCCGGTGGCTCCCCCACCACGAAGTTGCGGGTCGTGTCAGAGCAATACCCGTCCTTGTGACCCCCGAAGTCGATCACCACCGCATCCCCTCCCGAGATGATTCGGTCAGAACCTGCGTGGTGCGGACTTGCGCCGTTCGGACCACTCCCGACGATGCAGAAGTCGACGGTGGCGAGACCGGCATCCAAGGTCAGCTGCTCGATCGTGCGCTTGAGATCCAACTCCGTCCTGCCCTCGAATCCGAGCGACGCGATCTGCGGCACGACGGAATCGACGACCGCAGCGCTCGCCCGCAACGCTGCAACCTCGGCAGAATCCTTTCGCATCCGAAGTGGCGCCATCAAAGGCTCAGCATCAAGCCACTCCCTCTCACGATGCGATTGGAGCGCAAGGGTGAACCGGCTCCATGTCTGGCTACCGATGGCCACTCTCGACGCTCCACCCAGAACGGTGTCCACGGCAGCCGTAGGTGACTCAAGCTCACCCCACGCGACGACATCGACACCCTCCACCTCCGGAAGCATCGGTGCCTCGAGCTCAGCGATGACAACCGACGCTGCACCATCAGACCGCAGCACGAACATCGTCAATCGTTCGGACTCGTGGGCGCGAAAGCCGGTCAGATAGGGAAGATCCGATCCGATCGAAAGGCAAAGTGCGTCGATTCCAAGCCCGACCATCGCCGCCGTGACACGGTGCAGGCGAGCGGAGAGGATCTCGGCGGGAACGGGGACGTTCACTGGGTCGCCCCGAGTGATTCCTTTGCGTGATAGCTGGAGCGCACCAGCGGGCCGGACTCGACATGGCTGATGCCAAACGCCTCGCCCGCAGTCTTGTACGCGACGAACGTGTCGGGATGCACGTATCGGTGGACAGGACGATGGTGGGCAGTAGGTCGCAGGTATTGTCCGATCGTCACGATGTCGACACCGACAGCGTTCAGGTCGGCGAGCGCCCCGATGATCTCGTCATCCGTCTCTCCCATACCAACGATGAGTCCGGACTTGACGAAAGCGTTCGGGACGAGCCACTTCGCTCGGGCGAGCAGTGCGAGCGACCGTGCGTAGTTGGCCGCCGTGCGGATGTCCCGTTGGAGGCGCAGCACCGTCTCTGTGTTGTGATTGAGGACCGAGGGTTTGGCGTTCATCACGGTCTCGAGTGCCGTCGTGTCACCTTTGAAGTCAGGGATCAATACTTCGACATCGCAACCGGGGAGGCGCGATCGGATCTCGTCGATCGTCGCCGCAAAGATCCCTGCTCCCCCGTCGGGTAGGTCGTCACGGTTGACTGAGGTGAGGACCGCGTGGTTCAGCCCCATTTGCTGGACAGCCTCGGCTGCGCGCACCGGCTCATCCCAATCGACCTCCCCCGGCTTCCCGGTGTTGACGTCACAGAACGAACAGGCACGGGTACAGACGTCCCCGAGCAGCATCAGCGTGGAGGTACCCGATGACCAGCACTCGTAGATGTTCGGACACCCGGCTTCCTCACACACCGTGTTCAGCGAGAGCGCAGCGTTCATCCGTTTCAGTTCGAGGAAACGATCGTCCGTCAGGTCGAGCTTGACCTTCATCCAATCGGGCTTCGGCGGTTCGTCCGGGAGCAGCCCTCTGATCACGACCGGCGCCTCCGTCGGCGTGCCCGCAGCGAACACACCCCTCGCCACCATGTCGTCGACCTCGAATCCACGTCCGGACCCGCGGACGAACGCCCCGAGTTGGACCTCGTGCTTCCTGTGGTTCGAGAGGAGGCCGAGATGTGGCAGCAGGGCGTCGACGACCTCCTCGATGGAGACCCGCCGGCCGAGCAGATCGGTCACCGACGTGACAGGGCGATCCGGGATCCCACAAGGGACGATGTGGCCGAAGTAGCTGAGATCCGGTTCGACGTTGATCGCAAACCCGTGCATCGACACGCCCCGGGTCGCCCGAACACCGATCGCCGCGACCTTCCCGCGATGGGTCCAGACGCCCGTGTATCCGTCCTCTGCCCAGGCCTCGATACCGAGGTCTCGAAGCGTGGCGATGACCACCGATTCGATACGTCGTACGTGGCCGACCGCATCGAATCCGTTCTCGAGCCGCTCCAGTCCGACGATCGGGTACCCGACGAGCTGTCCGGGTCCGTGATACGTGATGTCGCCGCCACGGTCCACGTCGACGATCGTCGCTCCGATGTCGGGGAGCAAACTCTTCTCGATCCTGAGATTCGAGCCATCGCCGTTCCGCCCAACGGTGTAGGTGTGCGGATGCTCGAGGAGCAGGACGTAGTCGTCATCGGTCCGTCCTGTCGTGCGGCCTTCCCAGATCGCACGCTGCAGGTCCCACGCCTCGTTATAGGTGACCCGCCCGAGCCAGCGCGTCCGCAGCGTCGGCACGGACTCGGGGTTCACGAGAGCTCCTGCTCCCAGTCCCATGTCTCGAGGTTGGTCTTGATCCGGTTGAGGAACAACACGGCCGTCGAGCCGTCGAACACCCGATGGTCCCAGGTGAGACCGAGGTAGCCGACATGGTGGACAGCGATGGCGTCCGAACCGTCCGGCATCTCGACGACGACGGGCCGCTTCGCAACGGTGTCCGTGGAGAGGATCGCCGAGTTGGGGACGTTGATGATCGGTGCCGACATGAATGACCCGAACGGCCCTGGGTTCGTGATCGAGAACGTCGACCCTGCATAGTCGTCGGGACCGAGTTCACTGGCGCGTGCCTTCGTGGCGATCGACCGCACTGCTCGTGCGGCACCCTTGAGCGTCATCGAGTCGGCATCTCGGATGGTCGGTACGACGAGACCCTTCTGATCGAGGTCGACCGCTATCCCCATGTGGACGGATCGGTTGAACGTCTGGGTGCCAGCCTCGAGGTCGAAGCGGGAATTCACGACCGGGTACGCATTGAGTGCATCGACCGTCGCACGGATGATGAAAGGCAGATAGGTGAGCGAATATCCCTCCGCCTGCTTGAACGCTGCCTTGTGGCGCGAGCGGGTCTGCTCGACCCGTTCGAAGTCCACCTCGACGGAAGTCCACACGTGCGCGGTGTTGCGCTTTGCGTTGACCATGTTGTTGGCGATACGAGTCCGCAAGCGGGAGATCTCTTCGACCTCTCCCCCACCTCCGGCAGCTACTGGTGCGGGTGCAGGCGGCGGTGGCGGTGGTGTCGCTTCGGTGGCCGGTTGAGCCGCAGGCACCGATGGTGCCGCGGGAGCCGGAGCCGGTGCCGGCGGTGTTGGAGCGGCTTCTGGTGCCGATCCACTCTGGCGGTTGGCGATGAACGCTTCGACGTCCTTGCGGGTGATACGGCCACCGTCTCCGGTGCCTCGGACCATTGCGACATCGACATTGTTCTCATTGGCGAGCTTGCGAACGATCGGCGACAGCACGCCGCGCCGTGAGGTGTCGCCTGGTTCGCCCTGTTCGGCGGCCGGGGTCCCGGAAGGAGCATCGGCCGAGACCGGTTCCGCGTGCGGTGCGGATGTCTCATCGACCGGCGCTGAGGCCGCGTCGTCACCCGACGCATCGGCGGCATCGCCGCCGTCGTCGGACAGGACTGCGAGCGCCGTCCCGACCTCGACGGTCTCACCGGCACCGACGAGGATCTCGGTCAGGACGCCCGACGCCGGCGACGGAACCTCCGTGTCGACCTTGTCCGTCGAGATCTCGACGATGATCTCGTCCTCGGCCACGGTTTCGCCGACTTGCTTGACCCATGTGAGAATCGTGCCCTCGGTGACGGTTTCGCCGAGCTGCGGCATCGTGATGGTGACCGACATTCATCTGCTCCTTCGTGCGGACTGGGTCCGCATCCAATCGTACGTGCTAGTGAAGACTTCGACCGGCAGACGTCAACAGCGTTTCGCCGATCGCCTCCGAAATCGTCGGATGTGCATGGATGAACGCAGCAGCGTCTTCGGGCAGCGCCTCGAAACCAACCAGGTACATCAACTCGTGGATCATCTCTCCTGCACCCGGCCCCACGACCGATGCGCCCAAGATCTGACCACCCTGCTCGACCACGACCTTGACGGTCCCACCGGTCTCACCCTGGATGATCGCACGACCTACGCCGCGCATCCCATGTTCATGGACTTCCACTTCATAACCATCGGCGACCGCCTGTGATTCCGTGCGCCCGACCCACGCCACTTCCGGGTTGGTGTAGACCACCATCGGGATGGCGTTGTAGTCGACCGCTGCATTTTCCCCGGTTGCGATGTGCGTCACGGCAGCGATCGCTTCTGCGAACGCCACGTGGGCGAGCTGAGGCGTCCCAGCGACGATGTCGCCAACGGCGTAGATGCCATCGGCGGAAGTCTGCATCGTTGCTCGGTCGACTGAGATGTAGCCCCGGTCCGTCGGGACGTCGACCGCATCGAGGTTGATGGTGTCGGTCATCGGCTTGCGCCCCACAGCGACGAGGACGACATCAACGGTGACAGAATCGTCACCGAACGGAACCACCACGCCGTCGTCGGTGATCTCGGGAGCGCCGACACCGACGCCGAGGTGCATGTTGACCTTCTTGCGACGGAACGCCCGTGAAAGCACCTTTGCGGCCTCGGGTTCGAGACCCGGCACCAGTTGGTCCTGCACCTCGAACAGATGGACCTCCGAGCCGACATCGGCGAGGAATGATGCGAACTCGCAACCGATGACGCCTGCCCCGATGATCGCGACGCGTTCGGGTTTGGTCTCCCACTCAAGTGCCTCGTCTGAGGTGACGATCGTTTCGCCATTCGGGTCATACCCGGGAATCGAACTCGGGGCGCTGCCCGTTGCGACGATGATGTTTCGTGCCTCTACCTCGGACGTGGAACCATCATCGTGGGTCACGGTGACCTTGCCCGGACCAGCGATCGAGCCAAAGCCGTTGATCGTCTCCACGCCGCGGGTCTTCAACACACCACTGAGCCCGTTCACGAGACCTTCTACGACCTTCGTCTTGCGCTCCATCGCAACCGGCCACTCGAAGGTGGGATCTGATGTGGTGACCCCGAACTCGGACGCCGTCTGCACCGTATGGAAGACGTGTCCGGACTCGATCAAAGCCTTCGCCGGGATGCACCCTCGCAGGAGACAAGTCCCCCCGACCCTGTCCTTTTCGATGAGGGCGACCGAAAGGCCAAAGTTGTGGGCATAGAGCGCCGATGCATACCCACCGGGCCCTCCACCGATCACGGCGATGTCATACATGCGATGTTGCTCCCAGGGACGCGACGATTCGACGCACAGGATAGGAAGCCTCGGCACCGTAGGAAGCGGCGGGCAGGGCGAAGGACCAAGGACAAAGGACGAAGGACGTACCTTCTACGCTCGTCCTACAGCGAGCGCTGCGAGCGATCCTTCGTCCTAGAGCGAGCGAAGCGAGCGGTCCTTTGTCGTCGAGCGCAGCGCGGCGCGAGCGCTAGCCTCCCGGTGCATGCAGACCCGCTACCTGATCCTTGCGTCGTTGGCGACCGCGTTGCTGATCCTCGCCGCGACAGGGATCTACTTCTCGACGCTGTGACGGCGGACCACAGACTCGTCCCATCGACCGGCGGATCGGTCCTCGAACTCCTCGTCGAGCGACCACCGACCGGGGTCGAGAGTCGTGGCAGCGTGTTGATCTGTCACCCTCATCCGGAGCAAGGTGGGACAATGCGTGCGCCGATCATCGGCGCGGTAGCGGCTGCCGTCGTTCGAGCCGGTTTCACAGCGGTTCGATTCAACTTCCGTGGCGTCGGCGAGTCGACGGGAACCCACGATCGGGGCGTCGGAGAGGTGAGCGACGTCGCTACGGTGGCCGGATTCATCACCGACGGCGGCGAGCCGCTGGTCGGGGTCGTCGGATGGTCCTTTGGCGCCGCCGTGTCCCTTCGCTGGCAGGCGCAGACCCATTCCGAGGTGCCCTACGTCGGAATCGCCCCACCCGTAGACAGCCCACTGACGCCGGCGCTCCCCGAGCCGGACGATCTTGCACCCGCAAGACGGCATTTCATCGTCGGAGAGCGTGACCAGTTCGTCGAGGTCGCCGCGCTTGAGGGCTACGCATTGTCGATTGGTGCGTCGATCGACGTGTTCCCCGGTTCAGACCACTTCTTCGTGTTCCGACACGAGAAGCTGGCAGACGTGGTCGTCGATTTCCTCGACTACGACGAGTAGGTGAATTGGAGCGTGGCTCCGGTGATCGTGCCACTGGCCGGAGCCAACACGAGCTGACCCTCGATGCCATTGCCGGAGAAGTCGACGTAGTAGCGCGAGTGCTCCGTGGTCGACGTCGTGAACTCATAGTCCGCAGCCGGGAGCTCGGACTCGTAGAACTCGAGGATCTCGTCCAGATTGCCTTGCGCCGTGTAGACGACCTCAGTGAGGGTCTCTGCACCATTGATCATCGTTCCGGCGATCGCATGCTGCTCGGGCATCGGCCAATTGGCGGGCACCGTGATGGGAAGCTCCCCACGCCCGAATTCGAGCTCAGGAAGCTCATCGGCAGGGGGAATCGTTTGGGTCGTCTCAGTGGCCTCGCCATCGCTGCAAGCGGCGAGCACGACGGAGAGGACGAGCGCGATCGCTGCGACTGCGAATCGGCGGGACTTGATTGCCATGGTTGGGACTCCGAGGGACATTCGTCGGGTTGGTTTGGGACGGCTCGATTGTATGAACAGAGGCCGTATAGCGGCCACGGTCTTATGGATTCCTCACGATCGGGGATCGTCCTCGACAGGGTCTGCGAGTGCACCAATCGCCGCAAGGTACGTTGCCTGATGGTCGAGGACCAGAAAGATCTGTTCCGGCTCATAGGCATGCCCCATCTCGAGCGCACGCTCCTGGACGTAAGCCGCCGCGGCGTCGCCACCGACGACGGCCACGCCATCCGACTCCCAGAGGTGCGGCTGTTGGAGATAGTGCAATTCCCATTCGAGGATCCGCCGCACATCGGACTTCTTGAGTCCCCGGGTGTCCTCACCGATCGACTCCCACACCCACTCGATCGAGTCCTCGACACCGTAGATGGCCTCTCGATGGCGCATACGCTTCGATTCCTGCCAGAACATGATGATGCCGAACGCAAACACGACCGCCATCATCACGCCGAAGAAGAGTGGACCGTTCATACCGGCAAGGCTACTGCGGACAAAGGACCGAGGGCAGAAGACACAACTCGGATTGTCGGATTGTCGGATCTGCAGGCTGGCGAGATCAGACCGCGGCGCCCGCTACCCTGTCCGCATCATGTCGTTCAGCACCATGGCCAACTTCTTCGCCCTCGCCGCGCTGGCGGCCAACCTGGCCACCATCGTTCTCCTAGTCGTGGGGTTCGTCGGGAGGGGCAAGGACGAATCGCCGTTCGAGTTCCTCCGCGGCTCGACGAAGTGGCTCGCCGGTGCCGTTGCGGTCGTCGCCACGCTCGGATCGTTGTATCTGTCCGAGATCGCCCATCTCGAGCCGTGCAGGTTCTGCTGGATCCAACGGATC
>JAUIIM010000115.1 GCA_030431785.1 Acidimicrobiia bacterium
GACTTCGCCCAGTGGCTTGCCGAGGAAGGCATCGAGAGCGTGTCACTCAACCCGGATACGGTGCTCGAGACCTGGCTTGCGATCGCTCGACGATGAGCGACTCGATCCGGCCCGTCTTCTGCGTGTCGGACCACACCGGTGTCACGGCAGAGGTGCTGGCGCACAGTCTCGTCGCCCGGTTCGAGGGGTGGGAGGCGAAGTATGAAACTCGTCCGTTCGTCGACGACAGGTCGAAGGCGGCTGCAGTCGTCGAAGAGATCGACAGGGCGGCAGACCGAGGTCCCAAACCGATCGTGTTCAGCACGATCATCGACCCCGAGTTGCGTGGTGTGCTGGAGCAGTCGAAGGGGTTCGTCATCGGGATGTTCGAACCCTTCGTCGGGATGTTGTCCGAGGAGCTAGGACTCGACCCGACCGAGGCGATCGGCCGGTACCACGGCATCGCCGACAGCTCGAAGTATCAGCTTCGTCTCGACGCAGTCGACTACTCGCTCGCAACCGATGACGGCATCGGGGTGGAGCACTACGGCGAAGCCGATGTCATCGTCACCGGTGTGTCGAGGGTCGGGAAGACCCCGACCTGTCTGTATCTCGCGATGCAGTACGGCCTGCGTGCCGCCAACTTCCCCCTCACCCCTGAGCAACTCGACGAACGCCGATTCCCCGATCTGCTCGAGCGCTACAAGGACCGTCTCTATGGTCTGACCATCGATCCGGTGCAGCTGTTCCAGATCCGCCAGAAGCGGAGGCCGGACAGTCCGTACGCATCGCTCGACCGCTGCTCGGAGGAGGTGGCGGCCGCCGAATGGATGTTCCGTGCCAAGCGGATCCCTGTGCTCGATACGACCGTGCGGTCCATCGAGGAGATCTCGGCAACGATCCTCGAACAGGCACAGTTCAGCCGCCGGCTCAGCTGACCGGCACCTCGAGTTCGGCGAGGAGCCCACGCACGCGCTGTTCGATGTCGTCACGAATCGGGCGTACAGCTTCGAGTTCCTTGCCTGCGGGATCCTCGAGCTCCCAGTCGAGGTACCGCTTGCCGGGGAAGACAGGACACGCATCGCCACACCCCATCGTCACGACGACGTCGGCGGCCCGGACGATCTCGTCCGCCCACGGTTGGGGGAGCTCCTGGCCGATGTCGATACCGACCTCGGCCATCGCCGCCACGGCCATCTGATTGACCCCGTCGGCGGGTTCCGAGCCACCCGAGTACACGTCGACCGAGTCGCCGGCTAGGTGGCGGAGCCAGCCGGCCGCCATCTGTGACCGGCCTGCGTTGTGGACGCAGAGGAACAGGACGCTCGGCTTCCCGCCGCCAGCGGGTTCTTCGAGCCGGATCAGCGCACGAAGTCGGTCGCGTGCGAATCGCTCGGTGAGGAGTGGCAGCCACGCGGTGTTGCGAGCCTTCTCGGCGAGGGTGTCGAACGAGTCCGTCATGTATCGCTCGATCGTCTCGGTGTTGAGCTCGCCGGCGAACTCCCGCTTGAGTCGCTCGGCAGCCTGGCGGATCTGTAGCTGTTCTTCGGTCGTCAGGGTCACGGACATGGTCACTCCTTCGGTCAGGTGTGCGGGCGGGGTCGGGTGTCGGGTACAGGAACATTGCGACAGCGGCGGCTCCGACCGCTGCGATGAGTTGGGCGACGATGAAGCCGATCGTCGAGGATCCGGAGATCCCTGTGTACGTGTCGGTCAGCGCTCGTGCGATCGTGACGGCAGGGTTGGCGAATCCTGTCGACGATGTCGCGATCACGATCGCTGCCACCCACGCTCCGACTGCGGAAGGAACCGCAGATGCACGGTCGGACCGCACGAGCAACAGGATGAGGAGGACCAAGACGAACGTTCCGATTGCCTCGGATCCAGCGGTGGCCCACGTGGTTCGTGCATTGTCGGACGAAGCGATCAGCGCATGTCCGAACGTTGCGTGGGCCGCGATGACCCCGGCCACCGCACCGATCACCTGTGCGAGCGCATACGGTGCGACCTCTCGTGCGGCAATACTGCGGTCGAGCCACAGCGCAACCGTGACGGCCGGGTTGAAATGCGACCCTGACACCATTGCGAACATGGCGATGAGGGCGGCGAGGCCGACTCCGACGGCGATTGCGTGGATGAACAGCTGTGTCGCGGGATCGGATCCTGCGGTCTGGACCATGATCCCGCTGCCGACGATGATGAAGAGAAGCAGTCCCGTCCCGATCGTTTCTGCGGTCAACTTGCGTGCCATCACGAGGGGGTCCCCGCCAGTCGGTCGAGTCGTGTTGCGATTGACGAAAAGGCATCGTGGAACGCTGTCTCGGTACCAGCGGCCACAGGGTCTGCGATCGACCAGTGGAGGTAGTCGGTGGCGGGCGGAAGTTCGGTCTCGCGAGCTCGGTCGCACACGGTGACGACGAGGTCGAGATCGGACGGGAGCGTGTCATATCCACCGGGTGTCCTGGTCGACAGATCGAGCTCCCAAGTAAGCGCCGCCTGGGTGGCCATCGGGTGCACCTGCGCTGCCGGTTCGGTTCCGGCGCTGGGTGATTCGGCGCCGCTCGTCTGTTCCCAAAGCGCTGATGCGAACTGGGAGCGGGCTGAGTTGTGGGTGCACACGAAGGCGATGCGTCGTGCGCTCACTCGCGGGACCGGGTTGCTGAACGACAGCACGGAACGATCGAGGGTGACGTACCTGCGACGATGATCCCCTTCCGACACCCGTCGCTCGATGACTCCGGCATCGGCGAGGACGCCGAGATGGTGGGCGAGGAGGCTGTCGTTCATGTCGACGAGTGCGCCGAGCTCCGCCACGGTCATGTCGCTCAGCTCGAGGGCATCGACGATGGTCAGACGACGGTCGTCGCCGAGGGCGGCATGTACTGCGGCTCGTTGTGCTCGGTCCATGGTGGACATAATACCTCAATAAAAACTGAAGTAATATTCCCGGGGGTCCGACAGTGGTTCGCGACGTCGATGAGTACCATCCCGGCGACCCGGGCGCTTAGCTCAGTTGGCTAGAGCACCGCCCTTACAAGGCGGGGGTCACTGGTTCGAGTCCAGTAGCGCCCACCACTTCGCCGAACGTTCTTCTGCGAGACCGCTCACTTCGTTCGCTGCAAGACCGGTCGCTTCGCTCTCTGCAAGATCCAAGGCCCTGATCGACGTTGCCTGCGGGCGTGTGTAGGACGCGGCGGGTCGGGGTAGGGGACTAGCGAGATGGCTAGGAGGCTGTATGCAATGTGACCACGAACTCTGCAACTGCACGATCAAGAAGGACGGCTATTGCGGTCCGACCTGTCGCCAAGGGATCTCGGATCCGGAGAGCACCCGCTGCCTGTGTGGGCACGCCGACTGTACCAACACCGAAGGGCGCGGCTAGGGTCGGTCGCTGTTCCGCCTTACCTTGTACGATTGAAGGCATGGAGCAGCACCGATGACCGCTGAAGCCACACAGCGCACGCCCTTGAGCCGCGAGCGTGTCCTTGAAGCCGCAGTGGACCTGGCGGACCGCAAGGGTCTTCGTGCGCTCACGATGCGGGCGCTGGCGACCGAACTCGACGTCGAGGCGATGTCGCTCTACTACCACGTCAAGAACAAGGAAGCCCTGCTCGACGGTCTCGCCGAGACGATCGTGCTCGAGATCGAGGAGGAGTGTGGAGGCCTCGCCTTCGATGACTCCAACACGGATTGGCAGGCGACTCTCCGCGAGCGCATCCTGCACGCACGAGCTGTCGTGCTTCGGCATCCGTGGGCACCCCGAGTTTTCGAGAGCCGCAAAGACCTCGGTCCGACGACCATCCGGTACATGGACAGCATCCTCGGAATCATGCGTGCCGGTGGATTCTCCTGGGACCTGGCGCACCACGCGATGCATGTGCTGTCAAGTCGGGCGCTCGGCTTCTCTCCCGAACTGTTCGAGCCGGACGACCCGGATGCCGCCAATGTCGATTCAGCCGAGATGATGGCAGCGATGGCTGAACAGCTCCCCAACATCACCGGGATGATGCAGGCAATCGTGCCCCACGATCCTGACGAGGCAAAGGTCGGCTGGTGTGACGACCAGAGCGAGTTCCTCTTCGGACTCGATCTCGTCCTCGACGGTCTCGAACGCCATCGTGTAGCGGAGTCGGCCGGCTGACGCTCCGTTGTCCGTCGCTACCGCGAGAACTGTGCGTCGTCGAGGTCGGCACCGTCGTTGGTTCCGTCGTCCCGCTTGGGGAGGAGTTCCCGGAGGAAGGCGGCTTCGTCGTCGATGTATTCCGGCCGCGGTCTGGGACCGGGCCGATCCGTGGACACCAATCCAGCCTGGATGGCCCAACGCGGTCCGAGTGCGACCACCGTCGAGGTGAGGCACCGATCGCATACGAACACCTTGCCGGAGGGTCGAACACGATTGCCTCGCGAGTCGCGAGCTCCACACCCGGCACATGTCGCCATGCCGAGCTTCGTCCTTGTCCGGATCTCCGTTGCCGACCGAGGAAGTGCGTCGTCAGAGCGATCCGAGGGCGGGGGTTCGCGATCGACGGTTGCTAGGAACCATGCGAGATACAGCGTGGACAGAAGGCCGATCCCTGCGAGGACCCACGGTCCCGCCATGTCGTGGCCGGCCGGCAGCATCAGGACTCCGGCGCCGCCGAGGAAGATCCCCAGGACGGCGAGGAGGGCGAGCGTCCACCCCGCCGACGTCAGTGCTTTCGATCGTCGATCAGACATCCGAAGTCCACCTCCTTGCTGCCAACATGCCATCGCTCGCTGAACGGAAGCTGGCGCGTGGCTGAAGCCAAGCTGAAGGCCGCCGGTTCAGGGAATCTTCAGGTCGTCAGGTGAGAATGCCTCGATGAGCGCGGAGCAATCGCTTACGTTTGAATCTCGCGAGTACGCTGCCCGCATGTCGCAGATACCTCGAATCCTGGTCGTCGAAGACGACGATGCGCTCCGTGACGCATTGGTGTTTGCGCTTCGTGATGAAGGCGTCATGGTCGAGGCTCTTCCGGATGGCCTCCGGGTCGAGGCGTGTCTGGATGAGTTCCGGCCGGACCTCGCAGTGCTCGATGTCCGCCTCCCGAGCGGTCCCGACGGTTTCGACCTCGCTCGTTCGATCCGTCGGCGAAGTGACATGCCGATTCTCTTTCTCACCGCTGCCGACAGCGTGGAGGATCGTCTCGTCGGTTTCGATGCAGGAGCCGATGACTACGTGGTCAAGCCGTTCTCGATGTCCGAACTCCTTGCGCGGATCAAGGCACTTCTGCGACGATCCGGTCGGGACCTGTCATCGACGCGGACCGTGCTCGACATCGAGATCGACGAAGGGGCTCGCCAGGTACGCCGGAACGGTCAGCCGATCGAACTCACCCGCACAGAGTTCGACCTTCTCACCGTTCTCGCCCGCCGCCCCGGTCAGGTGTTCTCGAAGTCGCGCCTTCTCGCCCTCGTGTGGGACTACGAGCACTACGACCCGAACGTCGTCGAAGTGCACATCAGTGCGCTTCGGAAGAAGCTGGAAGCGGCGGGGCCGCGGGTCGTCCAGACCGTGCGAGGCGTCGGCTACGTACTACGGCCA
>JAUIIM010000116.1 GCA_030431785.1 Acidimicrobiia bacterium
GAAGGTCGAACTCCCCGACGACGACTGATGACCCGAGGTCAGCGGTGAGCACCGAGACGTGGGCGATCGTCCTTGCCGCAGGCTCAGGAGAGCGATTCGGTGGTCCCAAACATCTCGTCGAAATCGACGGTGTGCCGATGTGGCGACGATCCGTCGCTGTGTTCGAGCAACACGACGGGATCGATGGCGTCATCGTCGTCGGCGATGTTCCCGGGGGAGTGCCCGGCGGTGAGCGACGGCAGGATTCCGTCCGTGCCGGTCTTGCGGCCCTCCCATCTGGATGCGCCACGGTGCTCGTGCATGATGGGGCACGCCCACTGGTCACCGGTGGGATCATCGACCGTGTTCTTCGGCGCCTCGCTGTCGGTGATTGCGAGGGGGTCATCCCTGTGCTCCCTGTCACGGACACGGTGAAGAAGGTTGACGGTGACCGTGTGACGGCAACACTCGATCGTGCAACGATGGTCACCGTGCAGACGCCCCAAGGGTTCACACGTTCGGTACTCGCAGGTGCACACGCGTCGTCCGACGCCGACGTGACCGACGATGCATCGATGGTCGAAGCAGCCGGGGGAACCGTTGCTGTCGTCGAGGGTGACGCCTCCAACATCAAGATCACCTATCCGGATGACCTACCCACGGCGGCCTTCTTGCTCGCCGGTCGACAAGGGGCTACTGATGGGTGAACATCGCACAGGTTTCGGCTTCGACGCCCATCGCTTCGGTGGCACCGGTCCGATCATCCTCGGCGGTGTCGAGATTGACCACGATCAGGGAGTCGACGCCACCTCCGATGGAGACTTGGTGGCGCACGCACTCTGTGATGCCCTCTTGGGCGCCTCGGTGCTGGGCGACATCGGGAAGTTCTACCCGTCGTCGGATCCCGCGTCGGTCGATGCCGACTCGATGGAGATGCTCTCCGACATTGCGACACGCTGTGTGGATTCGGGTTATCGCGTCGTCCACGTCGACGTGACCATCGTCGTCCAGACCGTGCGAATCGCCCCCCACGTCGATGCGATGCGGGCGAATCTCGCGGATCGGTTGCAGCTCGACGCCGACGCAGTCTCCGTCAAGGCGACGACGACGGATCATCTCGGGTGGATCGGTGCGGGCAAAGGGCTCGGAGTGGCGGCGGTCGCCACGGTCACCGGAGTCGGATCCGACGAAACCGCTCTATAGGGCGTCGATCACCTTCCGTGCGCCGAGTGGGGTGTTTGTGATGATTGCTGACACACCGGCGACCGCAAGCTGGTGGATCTCGTCGGGATCGTCCACCGTCCACACGACGACATCGAGATCCATCGACCGCGCACGATCCACCGCTTCCGCAGCGTTCTTGCGCAGGTGCCGGCGATTGACATTGATGGTTTCATGACGCGCCGATGCTGCGTTTCGGAGACCCGTGGCGAGTCGTGTCACTTCGGCCACCAGCAGACCGGTTCCGAACTCAGGACCAGATTCCTTGGCCTTGGCGGCAGTCGCGGCGTCGAACGAGGTGATGAGGAACCGATCAGGGTTCGCAAAGTTCCGAAGTTCGGTGGTGACCGCATCGACGATCGTCAGTTCGCTGTCGTACCCGCGCTCGGCTCGGCTGTTCTTGATCTCCACGTTCACCAGCATCCCGGTGGGGATCTCGGAGAGGGCTTCTTCGAGGGTCGGGACCGTGGGATCCAGGTCCCGCATCATGTCGAACGTGGCACGATCGATCCGGCCGATCGTCGGGGTGGCCGGATCGTGTGACAGGACCAGGACGCCGTCGGCCGTGCGGCGAACGTCGAGTTCGATTCCGTCGGCCCCGGCATCGACGGCGAGCTCGAACGCTTCGAGGGTGTTGTCAGCGGCCCGCGACGAGTCACCGCGGTGCGCATAGATGAGCGGCGTGGATCGGTCGTCCTCGAACATCCGGACAGGATATTGCATGGATGAGCCATGAGCCATGAGCCATGAGCCCTCCCGCCCCTTGTCCTTCGTCCCTTTGTCCTTAGTCCTTTGTCCCTTCGTCCCTTTGTCCCTTCGTCCCTTCGTCCCTTCGTCCCTTCGTCCCTTTGTCCCTTCGTCCCTTCTACCCAGTGCCACGCCCCAACGCCGTCCCATTACCATCACCGCCATGAAGGTCCACAACACGCTGACCCGTTCCTACGACGAGCTCGTCCCACGTGACGAGGGCAAGGTCGGTATCTATGTGTGTGGTCCGACGGTCCAGTCCGAGCCCCACCTCGGTCACGGCAGGAGCGCTGTTGCGTTCGACGTGCTGTGGCGCTACCTCGAATGGTCCGGGTACGAGGTCGAGTTCGTCCGGAACGTCACCGATGTCGACGACAAGATCATCGCACGAGCAGCCGAACGAGGTATCACGACCGAGCAGGTCGCAGCTGAGGCCTACTCGGCGTTCGATGCGGGCTATACCGGGCTCGGGAACCGACGGCCGACCGTCGAACCCCGCGCCACGGAGCACATTCCGCACATGGTCGCGATGATCGAGTCGCTCATCGAAAAGGGTCACGCCTACGAGGCGGATGGCGACGTGTACTTCTCCGTCAGCTCGTTCCCGTCGTACGGGAAGTTGTCGGGGAACGATGTTGACGATCTGGTGGCTGGAAACCGTGTCGAACCCGGGGTCGCCAAACGCGACCCGGCCGACTTTGCGCTCTGGAAGGCCGCCAAGCCGGGAGAGCCGTCGTGGGACAGTCCGTGGGGTGCGGGACGCCCCGGATGGCACATCGAGTGCTCGGCGATGGCTGCTGAGTACCTCGGGACGGACTTTGACGTCCACGGTGGGGGAACCGACCTGATTTTTCCGCATCACGAGAACGAGATGGCCCAGGCAGAGGCAGCGATGGATCGTCCGTTTGCTCGGTATTGGATGCACAACGGGATGCTCAATCTTTCAGGTGAGAAGATGGCGAAGTCGACAGGGCACGTCGTCTCGCTGCTCGGTGCACTCGAGCGCTGGGATCCCATGGCCGTTCGCTTGTTCTACCTTCGCACGCACTATCGCAAGCCACTCGATTTCAGCGAGTCGGCGCTCGATGACGCTGAGGCCAGCCTCGCTCGGATCCGTGCGTTCGTGCGACGGGTGAGCTCGCTCGAGACCGTGGATCCCGACGAGGACGTCCTCGTGGCGTTCCGGTCGCACATGGATGACGATCTCGATGTGGCAGGTGCACTCGGTGTCGTGTTCGACACGGTACGTACTGCCAACGCTGCCCTCGATGAGGGCAGAGATGCGGGTGCGGCAGCGAGTGCCGTGCTTGAGATGCTGGAGGTGCTCGGTCTCGCCCAAGGTCCTGACCGCGGGGACGAGGTCGACGTGTCGGGAATCGCTGACTCGCTCGGTATCGAGGCCGCATCGGTCGACGACCTCGTTGCGGCCAGGGACACGGCACGTGCCGAACGTGACTGGCCGCTGTCGGACGGAATCCGGGATGCCCTCGCTGAGGTGGGCATCGTGATCGAGGACACTGCCGATGGCACACGCTGGCATCGGAGCTGACCTCGAAGGTGTCCACGCCGTAGCGGCAGCACTCGACGCAGGGCGTGTCCGTTCGATCGCCGTCGAGCGGGGAAGGCTGCGGCACGACGACATGAACGATCTCGTCGCACGGGCGAGGGACGCCGGCATCCGCGTGGATGTGGTCGACGACGTACGCGATCGTGCAGTGACTGGTGCACCTCAGGGAATCGTCGCAAGAGCGGAGCCGATCTCGGCCCTGAGGCTCAAGGATGCGCTCGCCGTGGAATCGCCGGCGTTGTTGGTCATGGACCACATCGAAGACCCGAGGAATGTCGGGGCCGCCGCCCGATCAGCGCTCGCTGCCGGCATGACCGCCCTCGTGGTGTCGAAGGATCGATCGGCGCCGCTCGGTGCCACAGCGTTCAAAGCCGCAGTCGGTGCCCTCGAGCGCCTCCCGATCGTCATGGTCGGATCGATCGGGGAGGCGTTGAAGCGGATGGAGAAGGCCGACGTGTGGACGGTGGGACTCGACGGTGACGCGGATCAGACCTTGTTCGGGATGGATCTGCTGACACGTCCGGTTGCGATCGTCGTCGGGGCGGAAGGGCGCGGTCTGTCACGTCTTGTTCGTGAACGATGCGACGTGCTCGCATCCATCCCCATGGTCGGTACGACGGAGAGTCTCAACGCCTCGGTCGCATCTGCACTTGCGTGCTACGAGGTCGCTCGGATGCGCGGCTGGGTATCCTGAGTTCTTCGCTGGCGTAGCTCAGTTGGCCAGAGCAGCCGCCTTGTAAGCGGCAGGTCATGGGTTCGAGTCCCATCGCCAGCTCGTACACGAGACAAGCTCGTGAGATCTCAGATCTCAGATCTCAGATCCCAGACACGCGTGTGGAGGAGCCATGGCCACAGATCGTGACCGGCGGGGGTGGGTGGTCGACGTGCTGCTCGGCGTCGTGATCGGGGGGATCGTCGGAGCCATCGTGGCGGTGAACGTCGTGATCTTCTCGGGGATCGATTCGGGATATGAATCCTCGATTCCCGACGTGTTCCGCTACAACCCACTGGTAGGCACGATCGTCGTCGGGATCCTCGTGGCTGGCCCGATCGTCGGTGTGCTGGTTGCACGCCGGCTCCGGAGGAACCGATAGGTCCTCGAGCGCCCAGCGCGCAGAGCTCAAGGCTCATGGCCCGTTCCTGCCTACACTCGCTCCATGGCCGATGAAGAAACTGGCAACATCGTTCGCCGCGTAGGGATCTTCTCCTGGTCGGTCATCGGGCTTCTCCTGCTCGTCTTGGCAGCTTTCTGGGTGCTCGATCGTGGGCGGATCATCTTCGCTCCGCTGCTGTTGGCGATCGTGATCGTCTTCATCCTGAACCCGCTCGTATCGTGGCTCGGCCGAAGAGGCATGCCACGTGTCGTCGGGGCCCTGCTTGCGTTCCTTGCGCTGGCCGCCGCGATCGCATTGCTCTCCATCCTCCTCGCACCGGGTCTGTTTGAGCAGGGTCAAGACCTCGTGGAACGGTTCCCCGAGATCTTCGACACCACCGCCCATGAGATCGAGAACCTGCTCGAATCTCTCGGCTTCGACAACGTGACCGTCTGGACGTATGAGGACCTGCTCGACTACGTCAACGATCCGAACAACCGTGACACACTGACCGATCTGTTCCTGTCACGCATCGGCTCGGTGACCGCTGGGATCTTCGAGTTCATCCTCGTGTTCCTTGTCGGTCCCGTCCTTGCGTTCTACTTCCTGGTGGACCTCCCGGCTACGGGGCGGCGCATCAACGAGATGATCCCGCCCAAGCGTCGAGCTGAGGCGGTACATGTCGGGAAGCAGCTGAACACCGCGCTCGGAGGGTTCCTGCGGGGTCAGCTCGTGGTTGCGATGATCGTCGGTGTGATGCTGGCGGTCGGATATCGGATCATCGGCCTCGATTTCTGGCTGTTGATCGGATTGATCGGTGGGCTTCTCAACATCGTGCCGTTCATCGGTCCTTGGATCGGTGGAGCCCTCGGGGTGATCGTCGCGCTCACCACC
>JAUIIM010000117.1 GCA_030431785.1 Acidimicrobiia bacterium
CCAGCAGTCCTGGTTCGGTCGGCACGGCACCGCCGGCGAGTCCCGTCCCCGCACCACGAGGAACGATGGGCAGACCATGTTTCCGTGCGATCCGGACACATGTCGCCACCTCCTCGGTGGTCCTCGGTAGGACCGCCGCCTCTACCAGGCCAGGCGTGACCCCGGCATCCTTGGCAAACACCGCGAGGTCCAGCGGATGATGCCGAACCAGGGTTGGCCCAAGCGCATCCTCAAGCTCCGAGAAGACTGTCATTCGGTCAGCCTATATCGATACGAGTCGGCTGGATCCACCGGTTCGAACCTTCGCCACGAGCAGGAGTGCAGGTCGCGGCGAGTCGACAGGTGGCGACCCAGGGTTGGCAATCCCATCTCTCGGAGCACTCGAACCCAAACGCGTCTGAACCGAGAAGCGCTACAAATCGGCGACTGTCGAAAGGGACGGGGCCACCGGAGCCGATCATGTTTTGGTCCCGCAATCCCCTTCGGACCGCTGATGCCCTTGCGCAGCGAGATTCATTAGTTAGTCTAACGAATATCGCTGATTCCGACAACCATTCCGCGACAAGAACCCGAAGGTGAGCGCCACATGCATCCGGCAGAACGCCCGGACCCGGTACGGATTCGAAATCCCCGGCAACCCGCTGTCGGACCATCCGGTTCAACCTCGCTTCGGTGGCCTGACCGGTCCGAACGGTCGCGAACCGCCCACGCTCCCCTGAGAGGCAGGTTGTGATTCGACGTTGGATTTCGGAACGGTGGCGGCGCGCTGGTCGAGGGTTCGGCGACCCGACAATATGGTCGGTCGTACGGCAGAACCGCGCCTCACTTGTCGGAGCCACCGTCGTGTCGGTCGTGGCCGGCTTGCTCACGGCAACCGTCCCGATCGTGCAAAAGATCATCGTCGACGACGTCATCGTCGATGGCACCAGGGAGTTGATCCCGTGGCTCGGCGTACTCCTCGCCGCCGGCCTCGGACTCTTCGCAGCGACCGGGCTCCGTCGATTTCTCGGACCTCGATTCAGTCTCGGCGTCCAAGATGGGCTTCGCTCGGCGATCTATCGCCATCTCCTCACGCTCGATGAGCGTGTGAGGGCCAACTACCAGTCCGGCGACATCTTCTCGCGGACCACCGCTGACATCACCCTGCTGCAAGGAATTCTCGGCAGGGTCCACCTCGTCATCGGACACTTGGTCTTCCTCGCGGCAGCGCTCACGTCCATGGTGCTCTTGTCGGTGCCGCTTGCCTTGGTCATCGGAGCGTGTGTACCCGTCTTCCTGTTCGTTGCGTGGCGGATGAGATCCCGCTTGTTCCCGGCTGCCTGGAACGACCAACGCGCAATTGCCGACACAACCACAGTCGTGGCGGAAACCGTCGCTGGCGTACGGGTCATCAAAGCGTTCGGCACAGCCGACAGAGAAGCTGCCCGGTACGAAACCGAGGCTCGGAATCTGTTCCGATCGAGACTCCGAACCACACGGCTGAGTGCGTTCTATGGCGCAACGCTCGAAGCGCTCCCCGCGTTGGCGCAGGTTCTCGTGGTCGGAATCGGGGGTTGGCTCGTCATCGAAGAGTCGATCACGATCGGAACCTTCATCGCCTTCACGAGCTTCGTCGGTCAGATGCTTCGACCTGTCCGTTCCATCTCCGTCTTCCTCACAAACCGAGAGCAAGCCAGGGCGGGAGCGGAGCGGATCATCTCGTTCCTCGAGGAGGATCCGACCGTCGAGACCGACGATGCAGCTCTGAAGCCGGCCACAACACGCGGGTCAATCGAGTTCCGGGATGTGACGTTCGGGTACGACCATCTTCATCCCGTACTCGAGCACTGCTCCCTGAGGATCGAATCCGGGGAGCGGGTCGCCATCGTCGGACCATCTGGGTCCGGAAAATCGACGCTCGCAAAGCTCCTCGTTCGCATGTATGACGTCGATTCTGGGTCGATCACCCTTGACGGTTCCAACATCACAAGCCTCGACCTCGACACCCTTCGTCGCGAGATCGCTGGTGTCATCGACGAACCGTTCCTGTTCTCGGCGAGTGTCGACGAGAACATCGCCTTCGCCCGCCCAGCAGCGACGCACGCCGACGTGCGGTACGCGGCCGAAATAGCCGGAATCGCTGATCTTGTCGATCAACTGCCTGACGGGTTGGATACGGTCCTCGGAGAACGCGGGCTCACACTGTCCGGAGGCCAGCGTCAGCGACTCGCGCTCGCTCGGGCGGTGGTCGCGGACCCGTCGGTGCTGGTCCTCGACGACGCGACGTCCGCCATCGATGCTCGAACAGAATCGAAAGTGTTCGACGGACTCGAGCGGCTGAGCCGCGACCGGACGACGATCGTCATCGCCCACCGGCGATCCACCCTCAGACTCGTGGACCGCATCGTCGTGATGGAGAATGGTCGCGTGACCGCAAGTGGTACGACGGAGTCTCTCCTCTCAGAATCTGAGGCCTTCCGTTCCATCTGGGGTACCAGCGACTCGGACGAGTTCATCCAGGGACCGCAGCCAGCAAGACCCGTTGGGACACCGAGCCTGCCAGCGGCACCTGACCCATCGCACCGAAAGCGCACCCTGGCCCCAAGTGCAGTCGCAACGCCGTCGTTGATCGCCGCAGTAGAGCGCCTTCCGGCATTGTCAGGCGAGCCCGATGCTGGCCTCGCACACACACTGTTCGTTGACGATTTCGGCATGCGCAGTCTCATTCGACCATTCGTGGGACCCCTCGCAATCGGTCTCGCGCTAGTGGCGGCATCAGCAGCTCTCGCTTTGGCAGGGCCGGCGCTTGTTGGTGTCGCCATGGACGAGGGCATCGTCCCCGGATCGCTCTCCAACCTCAGTCTGTCGACAGTGTGGCTCCTCGTAACCGTCGTGGTCGCTTGGGCCATTTCCCGCCTCACAACTGCGTACACATCCAAGACCGCTGAGCGCATGCTCTACGTCCTGCGCGTGCGGCTCTTCCGTCATCTCATGCGGCTTGCGCTCGGCTTCTTCGACCGAGCCGTCACCGGTCGAATCATCGCCAGGATGACAGCGGATATCGAGGCACTGGCAACCCTGTTCCAACAGGGTCTGGTCGGAACCGCAGTGAGCATGGTGACCGCTTTTGGAGTCATCATCGTCTTGCTCGTCCTCGACTGGAGACTTGCGCTTGCCGTGTTCACCACGTTCATTCCGCTTGCAATCATGACGGCTGTCTTCCGCACGAAGGCGAGGAAGGCCCACATCGCGACGAGGGCAGCCCTGTCGCGCCTCTATTCGGAGCTCGGACAAGGCATCGAGGGCATCGGGACCACCCAGATGCATGCGCAAGAACAAGCGATGGCTGACCGGCTCGCCCAGCGCTCACACGATTACCGCGACGCTCGCATGCGCAACTCCAAGCTCGCAGCGGCCTATTTCCCCGCGGTACAGTTCCTCGCCTCGCTTGCCTCCCTCATTGTGCTTGGCGTCGGCGCAATCCTCATCGAGGACGGCGAGATCAGCGCCGGGTTGATCGTGGCATTCCTCCTCTACATCGGGTACCTCTTCCGCCCAATGCAGGAGTTGTCCGAACAACTCGACCAATGGACAGCGGCCCGGGTCTCACTGCGGAAGATCCACGACCTCTTCAATGAGAAGCCTGAGCCTCAGTTTGCGTCCGGTTTGAGCCAGGACGTTGAACTTCGTCGGGTTGAACTCAACGATGTTGTGTTTGCGTATCCAGGCTTCGACACCAAGGCGCTGGATGGAGTGTCGTTGCACATCGATCACGGAGACACGATCGCCATCGTGGGCGAAAGCGGGGCAGGCAAGTCGAGCCTTGCCAAACTGGTGATGGCCTTCTACCAGCCGACATCGGGGACCGTTGATATCGACGGAGTCGACCTTGCGACCCTCGACCCCGCTCGGCACCGCAACCGAGTCGGCTACGTCCCGCAAGAGCCCATGCTGTTTGCGATGTCGGTGCGCGACAACATCGCGTACGGTCGTCCGAACGCCACCGACAAAGAGGTCGAGGATGTTGCGCGCCTTGTCGGGGTACATGACACGATCCTCGACCTGCCTGGCGGATACGCAACCCACGCCGGCAAGCAGGGACGATCCCTTTCAATGGGCGAACGCCAGCTGATCTGCCTTGCACGAGCACTACTAGTGGAACCCGACTTGCTCATTCTCGATGAGGCGACAGCGAACCTCGACTTGAGCGCTGAAAGGCGCGTGCAGAAGGCAATGGAACGAGCTGCGGTCAGGAGAACGACCCTGGTGATTGCGCACAGGCTGCAAACGGTCGTCGATGCCGACCGAGTTGTTGTGCTCGACCGAGGACGTATCGTCGAGGACGGTCAACACAACGACCTCGTGGCGGCTGGTGGCGCCTACGCGATACTGTGGCGAGCGTTCGCCGATTCCGAAAGCCAGCCGGCTTGACGATTTGCACACCCCAGCCCGCCCAAGAACTGCACACAAAGGAGAGCACGTGAAGCAGGTCCCAGAGAATTGGACAAGGCCGTTTCCCGGTCACCGAGTGATCGGACCGCTGTACGCGGTCTGAACCGAAGGACTCGGTGTCTTCCTCATCACCACCGGTCAGGTCGACCCGGGAGGATTCCACGCGAAGGTCGAGCAGCTTGAAGCCGTGTACCTGAACCAACTCGCAAGCGAGCAAGGCTGAACCCCATGCGGAGTTCATCTGATCGAAAGACGATCGAGGGGGCGCTCCCCGCCATGTCGACTATCCGATCACGTCCCCGGAACATCGTCGTGATCCTCGCCGACGACCTCGGGTTCTCAGATCTTGGTTGCTACGGAGGTGAGATTCGGACTCCCAACCTCGACCGGTTGGCCAGAACGGGTGTCCGGATGTCGCGGGGTCAAGCAAACGGATTTGGGGTATCGAACGTTTTCCATCACGCCGCTCCCCCAGGAGGATCTCACATGGGCACGGGGCACAGTTCCCACGAGCCATGGTGCGATCGACGCCCAATGGACTGTGACTGAAGCAGGACGCATGGTTGTCACGTCGACACACCCGCCGCAGTGCTCACCGAGCATCGTGCCCCCGGATGGGTGGGAATGCGTACACGACGCGGAGGAATCGTCCGGTGATCGGCGCACCCGCACCTGGGAACTCAACCGAGTGGCTTGATGTCGCCTATTGCTCCGTTTCGGCTGGGCATGTGTGGCTCGCGGACACGAACGGTACGGACCAATCATGAACGTTACGGAAGTGTTCCCCAGCCGCCTCCCCCTGGGGTGAGCACCACGAGCTCGTCGTCGGGTTCGACTTCGACCGTGCACTTGGACACAAGCCGCTGACGCTCCCCGTCCGCCTTGATCAACCAGTCCTCGCCGGGGGCACCGGGGTCGCCACCTTTGAGCCCCCACGGTTGGGATGCGCGGCGTTCGCCCATGAGCGAGAGTGTGGCCGGCTCGAGGAAACGGATGCCACGCTCGATCCCGTCGCCGCCGCGA
>JAUIIM010000118.1 GCA_030431785.1 Acidimicrobiia bacterium
CAGGGATGGTCGCGATCTCCTCCACCGTCGATGTGGCGAGACGGGCGATGATGTCATCGACATCTTCGGCAGCAAGCGTCGCACCGTGGACCCGTTCCCGGTCGTAGGCGTCGAGCGTGAGGTTGATGGCAGCAAGGCTTGTGAACGTGCCTGCAACCCCGATGACCGCAGCGTCCCCTGCGGCGACCGGTGACCCGATCTCGGACGCAGCGTGTGCTCTCGCCGCGTCGAGGACCTCCTTGACGACAGGGGGCTCGGGAAGACAACGGTCCGTGAGGCGTACGGAGCCGATGTCCACGCTGATCGCTTGTTCGACCTCCGTGGTTCCGACGATGAACTCGGTCGAGCCTCCGCCGATGTCGATGACCACGGCACGACCGCGACCGCTGCCGACCGTTGCTCCGATGAAGGAGAGCTCGGCTTCCCGAGTTCCCGAGATGACGTCCGGTCGGACACCCAGGGCAGTTTCGGCTGCGTCGATGAACGCCGGACCATTTGCAGCGTCTCGGCTTGCGGACGTGGCGACGGCCTTGGCCACCGTGACATCGTGATCGTGCATCAGACGCCCGAACCACGCAAGCACGCCGATGGTCTCATCGATACGATCCTTCGACAGACGACCCGAGGCGTCGACCCCCCGCCCGAGCCCGGTCACCCTCACCCATCGTCCGACTTCGGTGCCATCGGCGCCGAGGATCAAGAGGCGCATCGAATTCGTACCGATGTCGATAGCGGCAACGCTCACGCGGGCTCCGACCACTCCGGGTTCAGGGTGACGACACCGTCGACCGTGATGACGCACGGGACGAGGCAGTCGAGCGGCTCGATCGCAACCGCAGCCTCGAGCCCGACCGGGTTGTCGTTGCCGGCTGCTGTGTCTGCATAGTGCGCATGAAGGCACTTGACCCCGCCATGGGAACCGGCGACACCACCCGATGGCCGAGGTCCTGTCCAGTCGCTTGGGATCTGGGCGTCACGCGCGGTGCGGTACCGCTCCATCGCCCCGTCGAAGGCCTCTCGAAACTCTGGCTCTTCAGCGATACGGTCGTCGAACCGCTTGATCCCGCCATCGGACTCGAGTCGCGACAGGCGCAGGGTTGCGAGGGGGCAGGTGAGCCAGTGCGTGGTCGGGAAGGGTGTCCCGTCGTCGAGGATCGGGGGAACGTCAGTGACCACCGGGAGTTCCAGATGACACCGGGCAGATACGACGACGTCGGATCGCGGCGCTCTTCCGATCTGCAGTTCTACGACGGAACGGTCATCCATCGTCGACGACGTCGCCACCCGTCATGAATCGCCAGATCCGCTCGAAGAACCCGGGTTCATCCTGAGCCATCTCGACGGGCTGGGGGGCAACCGCGGAATCCTCGACCGGGGTCTCCGGAACGATGACGGAGTACCCGATCTCCCCCTCGCGGACGAATCCGTACTGCTCACGGGCGATCCGCTCGATCTCCGCGTCGGTCGCGAGTGCCTCCACGTCATCGGCCAGAGCATCGTTCTGCGCTTCGATCTCGTCGAGCTGTGCCTGTGCGGCCGACACCTGGGTCTCGCGCTCGAGGTACTGCTGCACCGGGAGGACACCAGTGGCGACGAGCACGAGAGCGCCCATGAGCGCGAGAAACGCGACGCTCTTCCACCGGGAACGACGTCGGCGACGTCCCCGCGGCGGAGTGTCCTGTGCTGTTTCGACTCGCTCGAGTGTGTCTGTCATGAGCTCTTCTGGAACCTCGTCCATCCGGCGTACCGAGCATCTTCGCCGAGATCTTCTTCAATGCGAAGCAATTGGTTGTATTTGGAAGTGCGCTCACCACGCGCCGGGGCACCAGTCTTGATCTGCCCTGCGTTGGTAGCGACGGCGAGATGGGCGATGAAGCTGTCTTCCGTCTCCCCCGATCGGTGACTCACCATCGACCCGTACGACGAGCGCTCGGCGAGCGCCATCGTGTCAAGCGTCTCGGTGAGACTCCCGATCTGATTCACCTTGATGAGGACTGCGTTTGCGACCGACGTCTCGATCGCCTTGGCCAGGAGGTCCACGTTCGTGACGAGCAGATCGTCACCGACGATCTGCGTGCGGGTACCGACCTTCCCCGTGAGCAACTCCCATCCGGACCAATCTGCTTCGTCGAGCCCGTCCTCGATCGAGATGATCGGGTAATCGTCCACCAGCCCCGAGAGATGATCGACCATCTCGGACGAGTCGAGGGAAGCCCCTGAGAGGTGGTACTTACCGTCGTCGAAGAGTTCTGAGGCTGCGACGTCGAGGGCGATCGAGATGTCCTTGCCGGGTTCATAGCCGGCACGTCGGATTGCCTCGAGCAGGATGTCGAGGACGGCACGATCGCCGTCGAGATCCGGGGCGAATCCCCCCTCGTCACCGACATTGGTCGCATGACCTGCTTCGGACAGCACCGTCTTGAGGGCGTGATACGTCTCGACACCCGCTCGCAACGCCTCTCGGAAGGATGGCAAGCCACCGGGCACGATCATGAATTCTTGGGTGTCGATGGAGTTGTTGGCGTGTGCTCCACCGTTCACCACGTTGAAGCACGGGGTCGGGAGCACACGTGCACCAGGGCCGCCGAGGTAGCGATACGTCGCGATGCCGAGACCTGCCGCTGCTGCCCGGGCAGTCGCCAACGAGACAGAGAGGATTGCATTGGCGCCGAGGTTGGCCTTGTTCGGCGTGCCGTCCAAGTCGAGCATGATCGTGTCGACCGTCGCCTGGCGGGTTGCATCCACACCGACCAACGCATCGGCAAGAGGACCGTTGACGTTCTCGACGGCTTTGAGAACGCCCTTCCCCAGATATCGGTCACCACCGTCACGCAGCTCGACGGCTTCGAGTGCACCGGTCGATGCCCCGGACGGGACGATCGCTCGCCCGAATCCACCGTTTCCCAGTTCGACCTCGGCCTCGACCGTCGGGTTGCCCCTCGAGTCGAGTACCTCTCTTGCGTGAATACGTGCGATCTTCGTGTCAGTCATATCGGAGAGGCTAGACCGCCCGGGGGGCTGCTCAGTCCTTCTCGGTCTGTTTCGCACGGAACCAGGCATCCTCGAGGTCGCCAGGCGACGCATCACCGACGCTCGACCCATCGGCCTCGAGCAGTGCCTCGACCATGCGGAATCGTGTGGAGAACCGGTCGACCCCGCGCCGGAGTGCGAGTTCAGGGTCGACGCCGAGGGTGCGGGACAGATTCACCGCACTGAAGAACACGTCACCGAGCTCGTGCAGCACCGCATCGTCGGAGTCCGCAGCTACGAGCTCGTCCACTTCCCCACGGAGAACAGCGACGACCTCTGTCGGGTCCTCCCAGTCGAATCCCACGCTGGACGCTCGCTTCTGCACCTTCATCGCACGACCCATCGCAGGCATCGATCGCGGGATGTCGTCCATCAGGCTGTCCCGTTGCTTCTCGTCTTGCTTGATCCGCTCCCAATTCGCAAGCACCTCCGCTGCACCCTCGACTTCGACCTCGGCGAACACATGCGGGTGACGAGCGACGAGTTTGCGACGAATCCCTTCCGCCACCTCATCGATGTCGAACGCACCGGCTTCCGATGCAAGCGTTGCGTGGAACACGACCTGCAAAAGGAGGTCCCCGAGCTCCTCCTCCACCTCGGCATAGACCCCGTAGTCGACATCGCCGCGTGGCGCCTCGGGACTCAGTTCGCCGAGAGCATCGGCGGCCTCGTATGCCTCCTCGAGGAGATGGGTCATCAGTGTGTGGTGGGTCTGTTTCTGATCCCACGGGCATCTGTCCCGGAGGATCCGATTTACGTGCACAAGGCCGAGGAGTCCGACAGCGACCGGCTCCAGAGCCACGCTCGTACGCTCATTCGCTTCATACCTGGCGAGGTCGGCAACGGTCGTCACCTCGATCACCTGGTCCGGGTCACCGAGACGATCGAGGACCGTGACCGGGTGGTCGGGAGCGAGGAGAGTCCCAAGTGACACCGAGAGATCAGCTGCGCGGAGGGACGAGTCGACCTGGGTGATGATCGTCGGCAGGTGCAGGGGCAACGGATCGGGGAGGTCCCGGGCGTCGAGGACCTGGAGTCCGTCTGCGATCGGGTCGATGTGTACCGCTTCGTAGGCAAGATCAAGGAACGAAATGCCGGCGATGACCGAGCACTGTCGGTCCCCTGCGAATTGACGAATCGCTGCAACCGCACGCTCACCGACATGTGCGCTCCCTGGCACGGCGTACACGACAGGGCCGTTCGTCCTCAGGACCCGATCCACGATGGCCGAGTAGACCTCGTCGAAGTCCTCGATGGAGTCGTAGAGATCGTCGCAGGTGATCACTCCTCGGATCGAAGCGAGCTCCTCAGAGGCCGGATGGCGACCAGTTCGGAGGATGACGGTCACGTCAGGATCGACGAGTAGGTCACGGGCACGAGTGGCCACGAGATCGAGTCCGGCAGGACCGAGACCGACGATGGTGATCGACATCAGGGCGAGTCGGGAGGTGCGGCGATCGCGTCGATCTGTGGGTTCCATGTGCCGATTTGGGACCTGACCTCGATATCAGCGGCGCCAAGGACCTCGTTGATCCAGCGGTTGTACTCGGCGTCGACGAGCTGCGGCGGTATGTAGCGCGCCGGATCCGCCTCGACCTCTTCAAGCGATGTCGGTTCGATGCGGTCATCGACACGGACCACATGGAAGCCGAACTCGCTCTGCACGGGATCGGAGATCTCCCCGATCGGAAGTGTCATCACAACTTCGGCGAACTGTGGAACGAACGTCACCGCAGGAGTCGGGCACGGAAGCACACCACCAGGTGTCTGGGTGTCGAGGCTCACGTCGGCTGCCACCTCGGCAAAGTCTTCGCCCGCATCGAGCCGATCGATGACATCGAGCGCTTCCGCTTCGGTCGCAACAAGGATGTGGGAGGCGCAGACCCCGACCAAGAGATCCGCCTGTGTCTCCCACACCGACTCCTGGAATGCAGGGTCGCCGAGGATCACGGTGCGTGCAAGGTCACCGAGCGCTACCTGCGTGATCACGAAGTCCTCGACCGCATCAAGATCTCGACCGTCAGCCGTCCCAGCCTGGATCTGCTGGGCGATCAGCGACAGCTGTGATTCAGAGGCAGAATCGAGGTAGGTCTCACGCCCCTCGTCAGTGTCGAGTCCCACGATGCCGTAGTCGTCCTCAGCAGCATTGAGCAATGCCTGTTGGATGACGAGGAGATTGAGGGCAGCACGGAACTCATTGCCGGAGAGGGTGAGCGCATCGGCATCGAGACCCCCGAGGGCGATGGCCTCGGAGTCAGAGATCGTGACCGAATCGACCGTTGCTGCCGTGTCCGGCTGCGTGCAAGCCGTGAGGG
>JAUIIM010000119.1 GCA_030431785.1 Acidimicrobiia bacterium
GTGGACGAGGTCGCGGACTCTGCGCTCTATGCGAGCCGGTTCCGCGAATCGGCCGCACGCGCCCTCCTCCTCCCCCGCCGCCGACCGGGAACACGCACACCGTTGTGGCTCCAACGCCGGAAGGCCGCGGACCTGCTCGAAGTGACACAGCGATACGGATCGTTCCCCATCGTCCTCGAGACCTATCGCGAGGTGCTCCAGGACCATTTCGACCTCCCGGCGCTCGTCGAAGTGCTGGCCGGGGTGTCGAAGCGGACGACGAGGGTCCGCTCCGTCGATCTCGAAGCGCCGTCACCGTTCGCAACGTCGCTCATGTTCGACTTCGTGGCGAACTTCATGTACGACTACGACGCCCCGACCGCTGAACGTAAGGCCGCAGCACTCACCCTGGATCGATCACTACTCGCAGATCTTCTCGGCGAGCCGGAGTTCCGCGAGCTCCTCGACCCGGCCGTCGTGGAGGACGTCGAAGCCGAACTCCAGCGGCTGGTCAGCGGGCGGAAGGTTCGTTCACTCGACGGCATCCACGACCTCCTCAACGACCTGGGACCCCTGAGCGGCGCAGAGATCGCTGCACGCAGCGAAGACGATACCGAGGTGGCAGTGTGGCTCGACGACCTCGTGGCCAGCAGGCGCATCTTCCGGGTACGGCATCGTGGCTCCGACCTGTTCGCCGCTGGTGAGGATCTCAGCCGTCTGAGGGATGCGCTCGGGGTCGTGACACCGCAGGAGGCACCGGTCGGACTGCTCGAACCGGTCGAGGATCCTGTCGGAGACGTCGTCCACCGATACGCACGAACACACGGACCGTTCACGACGGCTGAGGCAGCCACCAGCATGGGGCTACCCGAGGCCGTGGTCCGAGACACGCTCCGAAGACTCGAGCATCGACAGAAGGTCGCAGCTGGAGCCTTCCGCCCCGGGGGGACCGAGCAGGAATGGGTGTCCACAGAGGTCCTCAGACGACTCCGTCGCCGGTCACTTGCTGTGCTGCGTGACCAAGTCGAAGCGGTGGAACCACCCCAGCTCGCCGCGTTCACCGCTTCATGGCAGCACGTCGACCGAGGACGGGAAACCACCGTCGAGGACGTCGTGGAGCAACTCGCCGGAGCGGCCATCCCACTCTCCGAAGTGCCTTCGGTGCTCGAATCCAGGATCTCGCGGAATCGCTCGAGTCTCGACGACCTCCTTGCGGCAGGCACTGCCGTGTGGGTCGGCGTCGAGCCGATCGGGACCAAGGACGGCAGGGTCGCGCTCTATCCCCGCGATCGGGTTGCCACACTCATCCGCGAACAAGCCGACATCGACCTCGAGGATCTCCACCAAACCATCATCGACCACCTCGAATCACGGGGAGCTTCGTTCTTCGCTGACCTCTACGCCGCTGTCGGTGGCGGCGATCCCGCCCTCGTCATCGATGCCATCTGGGATCTCGTATGGGCCGGGATGGTGACGAACGACACGGCCACACCGCTACGGGCGTATGCAGCCCGCAGAAGCCGAAGGTCGCCACGCCGGACCTTGTCGGCGCGGACACCACCGGTCGCCCAGGGCAGGTGGTATCTGGTTTCGACGCTGCGTCGCACCGAGGTCGACCCGGAGGAGAAGGCTCTCGCCGTCGCAAACATGTTGCTGGATCGTCACGGCGTCGTCACACGGGGAACCGTCTCGATGGAAGGCGTCCCCGGCGGCTTCTCGCGGCTGTATCCGGCGTTCGCGTCGATGGAGGATGTGGGTGCGGTACGACGCGGGTACTTCGTCGAGGGGCTTGGTGGCGCACAGTTCGGCACACCCGCAGCGATCGACCGGATGCGAGCTGCGTCCGGGGACGAGCTCGTCGTGCTCACCGTCAACGATCCGGCGAATCTATATGGTGCCGCACTCCCCTGGCCTGACACCGACGGCAATCCGACAAAGCACGCAGGTGCGCGGGTCGTCCTCGACCGGGGCAGCCCCGTCATCTGGATCGACCCGCGGGGACGTCGACTCGTCACGTTCAGCGACACGCCAGAAGAAGCGATGCGAGGGGTCGATGCGCTACGGACTGCGAACGTCGACCTCTCGATCGAGCAGATCGATGGTCAGCCTGCCTTCGACCACCAGCTCGCAGAGGAGCTCAAGGAAGCCGGATTCACACCCGGCTACCGTGGGTTCAGCCCTCCGACGAATCCGGTACGCACCCCATGACCACAGACCCTGACGCCATCCTCGCCGAGGTCCGAAGACTGTCCCATCGGCTCGAGTCTGAGGACCTCACGACCAAACAGCGCACACAGCTCGAGGAACGACGCGACGAACTCCGGGCCACTGCCCGTCAACACGCCCTCACCACGCGCCACCCCGAGGCGGTCGATCGCCAGATCGAAGCCCTGGAGCAGCGACACGCGAAGATCATGGATCAGCTCATCAAGCCGGGGTCGCCCGAGAAGCACCTCGGAAAGACCATCCAGGATCCAGCTGCCTACCGCAGGAACATCAACGCAGAGCTGGAGAAGCGGTGGGGTCCCGAGCTCGACGAGATCGAGCGACAGCTCACCGAACTACGGAGCTACGCATCCGAAGAACGCGAATCCTGAACCTGACTCCTGCACCAGCCGGAACGCCGACCTATGCTCGTGCCCATGCAGGTCCTCGTAGCAACTGCGGGCGCGCTCGATCCCGAACCAGTCGTCGATTTTTGTCGCCATCTGATCGGTGGAACCGGGTCCGTCACCGTCACCACCGTCGTCGAAGTCCCCCGCTCGTTCCTCGACGAGATCGGTCGTGAGGACTGGCACCCGTTGCGAGACGCCCCGTCGACGGAAGACCCGTCGGATCGCCTGGTGGCGCAGTACCTCGAAGAACGGGCACTCCGTGTCACCGAACCGCTGCGTCTCGCCCTTGAGAAGGCACGCATCCCCGCCGACCTTCTCGTACTCGAAGGCAACGATCCGGCAGAGGCGATCAGCGCCGCGGCCTCACGACTTGACGTAGATGTCGTCGTACTCGGTGCGACGAAGCTGATTTTCGACCGGGATGCGTGGGAGAGCGTGTCGAGCCGGGTGATGCTCGAGTCCGGCAAGGCCGTGCTCGTCGTCCCAGAACTGACGAAAGCCGCCGTCGAGGACGACCCGATCAACGACTACATGCCAGAGCCGGAGAACACGGTCTCCACGTAGGCAAGAAGCGCTTGGCGGCTCGATGGCACCCAGTCGTCCACGTCCGCGAGCTCATCTCGCAACGTCGCCACATCGACCCACCGACAATCGACGGTCTCACCGGCGGCTGGCCGAGGGTCACCTGACCCGACTGCGGTCAGGATCAAGTGTGCCGCAGGGAAGCCACCACGCACCCCCGCAACGACGACGAAAGGGTGCACGACCACACGCTCTCCGCTCGTCCCGGTCCGATCGGTCCGGATCCCTTCGACGAAGGACACCGCAACGCCCGTTTCCTCCTCGACCTCGCGTATCGCCGTCTCGTCCGGCGACTCCCCCGCCTGCCATCGACCACCCGGTATCTCGCGGCGCCCTCGCACCGATTCTCCATCGACATCACGCCGTTGGATCAGCACACGACCTTCGGAACGATTCGCATGGTCACGCACGATGGCCCGCACGACCGGGATGACCACGTTCTCCCCGCCGGACACGGGAACAGCGATCTCAGTACGGACGCCCTCGACCTCGATCCACTCCCGACCCGTCATGGGGCGACGAGCCCGACGTCGGCCGAGGTGCAGCGGAGATCGATCCCATGCCCCTCGTCGCGAACGGCCTGTTCGAGGGCTGTACAGGCTGCCGTGAGTGCCGCCTGTCCGTCGGCGTATGCGGAGCCGGCGAGTGCCGCACGGAGGTCATCGATCGTGGCAGCCTCGCCGACGGCGTCCCGCATCGCCGGGAGGTGTTCGGCGGACGCGGTGATGAGCGTGACGTAGCGATTCATCGGATCCGCCAGCGTATCGGGCACCTCTACCTCCTCCATGGCGGTCACGTAGCGATCGAGCGCATCCCCGAGCACTGCGAGGAACCCCACGGTCTCGGAACGCATGAGCTCGGTCGCCGGTCCCAGCGCTGCGTCGCCCTCGTTGGCCACGATGTCGGCGACCTTGATCTCCACCTGGCGCTGGTACGACGTGGACAACGCTGTCGCCTCGTCGACGTAGGCCCCAGTGATCGACGACATCTCGTCAGCGAAATCCGAGACACGGACCTCGGTGGCTGCACATGCCGAGGCGGCAAACGACATCACCAGCGCAAGCCCGACCATCACCGACCGCACCTGCATCACACGGCACCTTCATGACGGAACTGTGTCCGGAAGAGACGCGCATACACGCCGTCGAGCTCGAGGAGTTCCCCATGGGTCCCCAGCTCTGCGACCCTGCCGTCGTCGATCACGACGATGGAATCCGCTGCGATCACGGTCGACAGCCGATGTGCGATGACCACGGACGTCCTGCCACGCATGACGTCTTCGAGGGCGTCCTGGACAAGAGCTTCCGATTCTGCGTCGAGATGGGACGTGGCTTCATCGAGGATCAGGATCGAGGGGTCCTTGAGGATCACCCGGGCGATGGCGATCCGTTGCTTCTCTCCGCCCGAGAGTCGATAGCCACGCTCGCCCACTCGGGTCGCGAACCCGTCGTCGAGCGAGTCGATGAACGGCAGGATGTTCGCCGCCGCCGCGGCGGCCCGAAGGTCATCCATCGACGCATCCGGCTTTGCATACCGCAGGTTCGCCTCGAGCGTGTCGTGGAACAGATACGTCTCCTGAGTCACGACACCCACGGCGGATGCGATCGTCTCCGGAGCGAGGTCCCGGACATCGATGCCATCGATCGACACGGTCCCACGTGAGACGTCGTACAGCCGCGGGATCAGATACGTCAGGGTCGTCTTCCCCGCACCGGAGGGACCCACGAGTGCCACCGTCTGCCCCGGCTCGGCACGGAACGAAACATCGGAGAGCGCCCACCCACCGGCCTGGCGTCGGACGATGTCGTCAGCCTGACCGCTCTCACCCCACCCGTAGCGTGCGACGGCGTCGAGGCCGACCTCGTCAGCGTCGGCATAGGCGAACCAGACATCGCTGAACTCGAGCGCCCCTTCCACCCGATCGAGCGCCACCGGATTCGTCGGGGGTTCAACTCCGATCTCGAGGTCGAGTACCTCGAAGACACGCTCGAACGAGACGAGCGATGTTGCGATCTCCACCCGCGCATTCGCCAGCGCCGTGAGCGGACCGTACAGCGCAGTGAGGTAGCTACCGAGGGCGACGATCGTCCCGATGGTGATGTCCCCGTCGATCACGAGATACGCCCCGAGCCAGAACGTCAAGGCCGTCCCCAGT
>JAUIIM010000120.1 GCA_030431785.1 Acidimicrobiia bacterium
GTGACCGAGGAACTCGACATCGCCAACTCATTGCGGAAGTCGATCGACCGCCTGCCGACTCGTGAAGGTCGGATTCTTGCCCTCCGCTACGGGTTCTACGACGGGATACCGAGGACGCTGGAAGAGATCGGTGAAGAGTTCAACCTCACCCGCGAACGGATCCGTCAGCTCGAGAAGCTGGCGCTCTGTCGCCTCCGTCACCCGAGCTTCGGAATCCGCGAGCAAGACCTGATCTAGCAGAGCACGCGGAGCGGCTTCTCAGGAGTCCGGCATCCGGGCGCCAAGCTCTCCGACCTCCGATCTCCGAGCGACCGTGCCGGTCTAGCTCTTGATCCAGACCACGCTCATCGCTTCGATGCGGATGTCGTCTGACTCCAGACCGACCTCGAGCGTCTCGATGTCGGTTGCCTTCGACGCCCACTCTTCATCGACGGCGGCGCACTTGTCCTCGAGCTCTGCGTTGGTGTCGTTGAACTCCTGAGCCTTCGTGTCGGCCTTCGTCGCTGCACGTTGCTGACGCTGTTGTGCTGTCCTGCTCGACGACCGCGACGACCGTGGCTTCCGGCCGGAGAGCAGGTCAAGACCGAACCCGATCAGATCGTCGCGCTGTGCGGCCTGCGCCTCCTGTTCGGCGAGGTCTGCTTGGGCCACCGCCTCGTCGTAGGCTCGCTTGATCTTGCGAAGGCGGGATTCGTACCGGCGCACGAGTTCGGCCTTCTCCTTGTCTGCCTCGCTGGCAGCAGCCTCCGAGCAGCGGGCGGCGAAGGCGGCTTCGTCCTCTGCGGGCCGCGATACGAGCTTCAACGGTTTGCATCGCAGGAACGTCTTGGTGATCTCCCTGTCCGCATGGTCGCGGAAGGCACGCTCGGCATCGTCGAAGAACGACTGCTGGGAGATCGGTTCCGTCACCTCGACGAACGGAATCGCATCGTCCGTCGCGACGAAGTCTCGTTCGTCGTAGTCGACGGTGATCGCCTCATGGATCGAATCCAGATCCAGGGTGGGAAGGACGGCTTCCCATGTCTCCGTGTGGTCGATGCCTGCTCTCGCTTCGTCGAATCGCATGGACATCGTCACCGCAAGACCCGGCCGGTAGCGCGTTCCGTCGTCACGGTCACCGACTTCGCGTCGCCACGGAGCCGCAGGGTGGATCGCTGACGAGCCGATCCCGTCCGCGACTTCAGGTGCGACCGACGCGATCGTCGAGTGCGTGGCGGTATCAGGTGGCGTGGGCGCGGCGTCGATCGACGGTTTCGGCGCCGATGCTGCGACCGGCATGTCCTCTTTGAATCGGCCGACCTCTTCGCGGGTCATGGGACCGCGGAGGTAGGACATCGCCCAGCGGGTGTGGAACTCCGTCGGTTGAGACTCGCGGGTGCTGTGCAGGACGAATGTGCGTTTCGGGAGCTTCGAGATCTCCGCATCGAGGCGCTCGACGTCGACGTCGCCAGATGCTGTCGTGAGGGCTTCGACGATCCGTGCCTTGTCGCGTTCTGTTTGGAGCCGTCCGATGCACCACGTGCCGGCGTTGGACATCGCCTTGTAGTCGAGGTCGACCGGATTCTGTGTTGAGAGCAGCAGCCCGACGCCGAACGCTCGGGCCTGCTTGAGGATGGTGAGGATCGGCTTCTTGGCCGGTGGCTGGGCAGTCGGGGGCGCGTACCCGAACACTTCATCCATGTAGATGAGGGCGCGAAGGGAACCGGACCCGGGCTGGGAGCGCATCCAGCTGATCATCTTGGACAACAGCATGGTGACGACGAACTGCCGTTCCTGGTCGCTCAGGTGTGCGAGGTACATGACCGCCGCTTGCGGCTTCCCGTCACGCCAAAGCAGTTGATCGATGTCGAGCGGGGTGCCCTGCATCCACGGAGCGAACGACGGTGACGCAAGCAGCGAGTTGAGTTTCATCGCAAGCGCCATGCGGTCCTTCTCGGGGAAGAACTGGTCGATCTCGAAGACACCGAGCTTTCGCATGGGTGGCGCAGCGATCTGGGTGATGAGGGTCCCGAGGTCGATGCTGTTCCCGTTCTGCCATGCACGCTCGACGAGGTTCGCGATCAGGATGTGTTCCCTGGACGACACCGGGTCTGCTTCGATCCCGACAAGACCGAGGAGACCCGAAGCGAATCCCTCGATCTCGTCGCGGAGCGTTTCTGCATCGGCGTCGAATCCGCCGTCGGGTGGTGCAAGGTCACCGATGATGTCGACGGGGTTGCCTGCTTCGCTTCCCGGTGTATAGATGGTCATCCCTGCCTTGGCGCGGAGTTCTGCGATGTCGTCGCCCGAAAGGCCCCAGGAGTCCAATCCGCCGCGCCACAGGTCCGCGGCATCGGCACCTGCCTGGTCTGCATCCTTCCCGTCCCGCTCGGCCGCTGAGGCGTCGACCCAGGGGGTGAAGTCCCCGGGTGCGAGGTCGGGGAAGGTGAGGAGGAGGTTGGTCATATCCCCCTTGGGGTCGATGATCAGCGTCGGGATCTCGTTGCGAAGTGCCTCTTCGAGAAAGATGACACCGAGTCCCGTCTTCCCGGAGCCGGTCATCCCGACGATCACACCGTGTGTCGTCAGGTCGTCAGGGTCGTACTGGGTCAATTGCCGGTTTTCGGGTTCCGGTGTACCGCCGAGGAAGAACGTCATGCGACGATCGTAGTGCGTGTCAGTCTGCGCTCAGGTCGGATGCTCGGCGGGCGAGTGCGGTCGAGAGTCCGTACGCCGCTTCGTCGCCGAGCGACTTGAACTTCGAAGAGAGGAATGGCTCTACGAACCGGAGGAGCCCCTTCAACCGGATGTCGGCGCGGTACACGACGCTCGTCGTGACCCCATCCGATGAGAACTCCATCGTGTCCACGGCTGTCGTCGTGGATCCTTCGCCACGCAGGACGAGCAGACGGTCCGGGTCGAGCGCGGTGATCTCGTAGGTCATCTCCAGGCTCCGTTTGCCCCACGTGACGACCAGGTCGTAGATCTGGCCGACGTGGGGTCCCTCGCGGTCTCGTGCCACCGACGTCGCGGTGCCAGGGTCCCACTCCGGAGCATTCGAGAAGTCCGATAGATACGCGAAGGTCTCCGTCAGCGGGAGTGAAGTCGTGACTGTTCGTTCGATCAACGGCATCGCATGCTCGCTTTCAGCGCCCTTCGGCGCGTTGTGTGTCTTCCGTTCTCGCGTCGTGGGCGAGCCGTGTTATGAGTCCGTCGGCACCGTCGCCAGCGGTCGTTCGCTTCAATCGGTGTTGGCGCCGCGGCTCACGGTCGTGGAGGAACGCTCCGCCCGTCGAGTCGGCTTCTGCTGCACCGAGGAACCAGACGATCGTGTCTGCTCCCTGTTCAGGCGTCCTCAGAAACGGCCCCATGATGCGCTGGAATGTGGGGAGTGAACTGCTGACACCGTCCGTGTCGACCCACCCAGGGTGCATCGATGCCACCACTCTGTCGTCCTCGAACGCCGTATTGAGATGGTCGGCGAGTACCACTTGCGCTCGCTTCGTTCGGGCATAGGCGGCGGTCCCGTCGTGGTCCTGCTCGGGGGATTCGAGCCGGTCGACCTGCAAGGGCTGGCTGTACATCCCACCAGAGGAGATGAACAGGATCCTGGCGTCGGTTGCATAGGCAGGCTCCAGTTCCGTGGTGAGCACGTACTGTCCGAGCAGATTCGTCGCATAGGTCAGTTCGAATCCCTCATCGGTCGTCTTCCACTCGTGCGTCATGACCCCCACGTTGTTCACCAGACCATGGATTGTGTCGACAGAGTCGAGAATGCGAGATGCCACATCCCGGATCTCGCTCATCAGTGAGAGGTCCGCACGGTGTGTGACGACACCGGGTACCTCCTCGCTGAGGATGTCGAGCTTGTCCTGGCTGCGACCGATCGCATGCACCGTCGCACCGTTGTGTGCGAGCCGTTCGGTGGCGGCTCTTCCGATTCCGCCCGTGGCGCCGGAAACGACGATGTGCTTTCCGAGCAGGGACGGGAAGTGCTCCGTGAGATCGCAGTCTCTCGCCGCGAATCCGAGGCGCGTGAAGCCGATGAGGGTGCTGTCGAGGATCCTGTCGATGGTGTCCATACACCAACTGTACGGAACGGAGCCTCCGGGTGGATGGGGGAGCGGATTGTCGGATTCAGAGTCGATCTCCGATCTCCGATCTCCGAGAGCTAGGAGCCAGGAGCCAGGAGCGATCTCCGATCTCCGATTTCCGAGTGCTAGGTGTCCTTCCTACAGAGGTTGTTGACAGGTAGGCGTGTTGCGGGGGTGTCTCCGATTTCGGTGTGGAGTCGGTGCCAGTTGTAGTCGTGGAGCCATGCTGGTAGCGAATCGAGTCGTTGTTGGTTGGTGGTGAAGGGCTGGTTGTAGGCCCATTCGTTTTTGAGGGTTTGGTGGAATCGTTCGACTTTGCCGTTGGTTTGTGGCCGGTAGGGGCGGGTTGTGATGTGGGCGGCGTCAATGGCGGTGAGGGCGTTGATGAAGTCGGTTGATCGTCGGTAGTTCCACGCGTTGTCGGTCATGATTTGGTTGATGGTGACGTTGTGGGTGGCGAACCATGCTGCGGTGCGGGTGAGGAACCCTCCACATGTTGTCCCTTGTTCGTTGGGGTGGACCTCAATGTATGCGACACGGGAGTGGTCATCGACGGCAACATGGAAGAAGTCGAATCCCAAACGGCCTTTGCCACGGTTTGTCCCGGTCCCGGGTCCATGGAGTCGCCATCCGCCACCATCAGGGATCCGCCCGAACTTCTTGACATCAATGTGGATCAGGTCACCAGGTGTGTCGCGTTCATAGCGACGAACGATCCGTCTCGTGGGTGGATCAATGGCATCAAGACGCGACAACCCGTAACGGCGGAGCACCCGTTCCACGGTCGATCGTGGCATCCCCAACCGGAACCCGATCCGGTGAGGCCCAATGCGTTCTGTGACACGGATCCGACAAATCTCGAGCTCCACATCCACTGGTGTCTGATTGGGTGACCGTCTCGGTGCACTCGACCGGTCCTCCAACCCGTCAACACCAGCAGCCTCAAACCTGCGCACCCATCGATACGCCGTCTCACGAGACACCCCCATCGACTCGGCAGCAACCGCCACCGGCCAACCATCAACCACAATCCGTTCAACCAGAATCCTGCGCCCAACCGGCGTCAACGCCGCATTACGGTGAACCACGAGAGCCTCCTATTCGGCATGGTGCATCAACACCCCATACCGAACCCAGGAGGCTCTCCAATGTCAACAACGTCTAGAAGAAGGACACCTAGCTGCTGGCTGGGATCTGAGATCTGGGATCAGTGATCCCCGCCGGTTCGTACTTGCT
>JAUIIM010000121.1 GCA_030431785.1 Acidimicrobiia bacterium
ACGGCGACTGCCCTGCCCGAGGATCCGCGATGGTGGACGGAGCAAGTGTTCAGCGTCCAGTCGGCACCGGGCTGGATCAGAGCCCTGTTCGCCCTCCGTCAGCTACTGGTGGGCCTCATCGGCATCGAGCGGGGTAAGTCTTCCACGTTCGATGTCGACTCGGTCGAGGGGCACGAAGCGTTGATCGTCGCCCGTGAGGACCACCTCGATTTCGCCGCTGGCGTGGCGATCGACCCATCCCACCGGCTGCTGACCGTGACGACGGCGGTCCGCTTCAACAACTGGCGCGGACGCGTCTACTTCGTCCCTGTTTCCAGTGTTGCACGGCCCCATCGTCCGGTCCATGGCGAAACGAGCGGTAGCACAGGCGATCTCGGCTCCGTCGCCAAAGGTGCCGTGATACGTTGCCCGAGCCGTTAGGGTTCGGGGTACCGCACGACACAAACACCGCGAATTGTCGTGCACGCTTGGTGAGCCCACCACCTGAATCATCGTCGGCTCCCCACAGCGATTCGCCCTTCTGACCTCATCGCCCCGTTGCATGTGCGCAGTCTGAACCAAACGTCGGCAAAGGTTGCCGACCTACTCGAAAGGCAGGTCACCATGACCCGCAGTCGTGTACCCCAGGACCTTGTGATCATCAAGCAAGGCACCCCCAAACCAATCCCATCCGCCACGCAGGCGGACAGCCAGGCCGCCTAGTCGGCCCCATCCCTCGGCGCACCGCGCCGATGTAGTGCAGTACCTTTCGGGGATGACTGCACCCTTCGTACCCGCCGAGTTCGTTGTCCCGTCGTCGTTGGACGGCGACGGCTTTCGCCTCGAACCGCTCGGTCCCGAGCACAACGAGCGTGACCACCAGGCATGGATGTCGAGCGTCGATCACATCCGTTCGACGCCCGGGTTCCCGAAGGGCGACTGGCCGTCACCGATGTCGCTCGAGTCAAACCTCGAGGACTTGGTGATGCACGCCGACCACTTCAGGGAGCGTGTCGGGTTCACCTACTCGATCCTCGACGGGGACGAGGTCATCGGGTGCCTGTACATCTACCCGTCGGATGACCCAGCGCACGACGCCCACGTGACCTCCTGGGTCACGGCATCCCGCGCCGCCATGGACCCCAAAATCCGCACCGCCATCAACACGTGGCTGTCAGAAGCCTGGCCCTTCACCACCCCGTCGTACGCCGCTGAGGCAACCCCGGGTTGAACTGCGGGCTCCAGGTGTTCTCAGGAACACTGACAGCCCCGGGTTCAACCCTGGGTTGGAGGAGAAGCCTCCGGTTTCCCTGGTGCCACAGCAACCCCGGGTTGAACTGCGGGCTCCAGATGTTCTCAGGAACACTGACAGCCCCGGGTTCAACCCTGGGTTGCCACCAACGGAGCCAGCACGGCCTGAGCCGCGTCGAGGTTTTCGCGTTCGACGAAGAGGGAGACGCGGAACGGGGCGCCGAGGGTGCCCGGTTCGGCGATCATCGCCGAGGGGATGTCGGCGTCGTTGAGCAGTTGCCATCCCTGCTCGGCGACCTCCACACTGGTGAACACCGCCGCTGATATCTGAGGTCCCGTAACCGGCATCAGCCGTCCGCCCCGCCCGTGAAGTTCCAGGACCGCAGCCACGCCGACGGTGTGTGGACCGTCGCCATCGCGAACTCCCCTGCTGCGAACCGGGCATTGTCGGCGAACCCACCGACCTGACCCGGACCGAGCGCGTCGATGAACGACTGCGTGAACCGCAGATTCGTCACCGGCCCCGTGATCCGTCCGTTCTCGATCATGAATGTTCCGTTCCTCGTCAGACCTGTCACGACCAGCGTCTTCGGATCGAGGATCCTGCAGTAGTTGAACGTGGACACGTAGATGCCCCGATCCACCTGACCGATCAGATCTTCCTCCGTCTGCGAGCCACCGTTGAGGAACATGCGATCAGCGAACGGTTCACCGTCACCGAACCCGTCCTCGGCCTTGTAGGAATTCCCCGTCGGGTCGACACCGGCCTTCTTCGCCGTCTTGCGAGAATGGACGATCGTTTGCACGGCACCGTCGCGGATGAGATCAACACGTCGCTTCGGCGTGCCGTCATTGTCGAACGCAACCCCGATCGCGCGCGGATCGGTGGCGTCATCGAAGAGCGCCACCTGCCCGTCGAAACGCTCCTCACCCGGCTTGGCGAAGGACATGCCTTCGTTGTAGGACCGCCCGTTGAATCCGTAGAAAGCGAGGAACTGGACGATCGTCGCCATCGCCTCCGGACCGAGGACGACCTCGTACCGGTCAGGCTTGGCGTCGAACGCACCTACGCCGTCGAGCGCACGGGTCGCTGCTTCACGCCCTGCCCCGGCGGCGTCAATCGACGCGATGGACGGGCCCGAACTGTGACCGGCTCCGGCCGTCGTGTCGGTTTGGTGGATCCCGTCAAGCACGATCCGGGTCCATCGACCCGATGCCTCCTGCCCCTTCGAGCTGCGGAAGGCATCGCCGAATGCCACCGTTTCACACATCCCGGCGGCGAGCAAACCATCGCCGGCGTCCACGAAGTCCTTCACGAACTCGGCTCGGGTGCTCGGACTGGCCGATGCGATCTCGTCATCGAAGTGATCGATGGGTGCGACATCCTGCGGCGGCGCAACACCTGCCCAATCGTCATCGACATCCTGCGCATCGGCGGTCGCGATCGTCCTCGCCACCCAGTCTTCCAGCGCTTCCGGGCTGGTCGATGTCGTGTGACCGACGGCCACACGGCCGCCCCTTGCGATCGTAAGGGAGACATCGGCGACCTGGTCGGACACGTTCTGGTGGATGAACGAGTTCGCAAATCGGGTGAGGGCCGCAGTGCCGACTCGCGAGTAGACCGCCGCTTCGGCACGGTCGCCCACGATGCTGAGCACCTGGTCAGAGAGGTCGTTCGCTGCTGCGATGTTCGGATCCACCGTGCTCATCCCTTCACCCCCACGCGTGTGGCGGCAAACCGTGCGGGCGATGCCGAGTGCCCAGTATGGGCAACCTGCACCGGCTGTCCCTTCCCACAGTTCGGGATGCCCCAGTGCACCCACTCGGATTCGCCAGCAAGGCGATCCATCCGCCCCCAGAACTGAGGGGTGATCCCCGTATAGGTCGGGTTCTTCACCATCCTCCCGAGCTTGCCGTTCTTGATCTCCCAGCCGATCTCACACCCGAACTGGAAGTTCAAGCGCTTGTCGTCGATCGACCACGAACGGTTCGTCGACATGTACACACCATCGTCGGTGTCGGCGATGATCTCGTCGAGCGTGCCTTCTCCCGGCAGCAACCCGACGTTCGTCATACGAACCATCGGGATGCGGTTGTAGCCGTCGCCTCGGACCATGCCACCGGAGCCACCCTCGAGCCCTGCGACCGCCGCCGAGTCACGCCCCGACAGGGTGCCGACCCAGATACCGTCCTTGACGATGTCGACACGCCGGGCGGGCGCGCCCTCGTCGTCGTAGCCGAATGTTCCCAGAGCACCGGGGATGGTGGCGTCAGCGGTGATGTTCATGAGGTCGGATCCGTAGCGATGGACACCGAGCTTGTCGAGTTGGAGGTGGCTGGTCCCGGCGAATGCCGCCTCCCAGCCCAGGATGCGGTCGAGCTCGATCGCGTGACCGACCGACTCGTGGATCTGGAGTGCGAGCTGTGACGATTCGAGGACGAGGTTCGTCTCGCGCTCTTCGAGTTCCGGTGCCGTCAGCAGCGCAACCGCCTCTTCGGCGATCCGTTGGGCGTGGGTCGGGAAGTCCCACTTGCGGATGACCTCATAGCCACCCGTCTCGAACTGCCCCCACGACTGCGGGAACGAGCGAACCTGGGTCTCATGCTCGCCGACGGCGGTGGCCGAGTAGTGCCCACCGGTCTCGACGATGTGCTGATGGATCCGATGTCCCTGGCTGGAGACGAACCATTTGTTGGTGTCCCATCCGCTGACCGAACCGAACGCGATCGAGACGCCCTTGACCGCCTTCATCGTCTTCGTGATGTCGACGAGCATGTCGATCTTCTCTGAGGTCGACACAGCGAAGGGGTCTTCCTCGTACGGCGTCTCCCAGCTCGTCTGGACGACCGGAACATCCGCAAACTCCAGTGCAGGTCCGGCCACGATGGCGGAAGCGGTCGCAACCGCGGCTGCCTCACGTCCGCATTCGGCCAGCCCGGCATCGGAAAGGTCGCCGGTCGATGCGAAGCCCCAGGACGATCCGATCAGAGCCCGAACACCCACACCGATTCGCTCGTCGACATCGAGCGCATCGAGCTTCTCATCCTGGACCTCGATCTGTTCGGTCTTGAGGATCATCGCTCGGGCATCGGCGTACGCCGCTCCGGCATCTACGGCCGCTTGGACGGCGATCTCAGCTCGGTCGAACAACTTCACTCCTTGAACGTGGCGGACGGTTCCACGATAGGTGATAGCAGTCGGCCATGGCACCGGGCAGAAGACAAAGGACGAAGGGCGTCCGACAATCCGACCTCAGTCCTCAGACCTGCCCTACTTGACGGTCACTGCCGCGGCGGCCGACGGTGCCAAGTTCACGGGACCGTTCGGCGTCTCGAGGATCACGGAACCATCCGTGGCCGTCGCAACCACCGAGACCTTCGCACCGCGTTCGGCTCCCTGGGAAGCGAGGAAGGAGTCGTACGGGGCAGCGATCGACACGACCGTCACGGTCCGACCGGTGGCGACGTCGGCGAGCGGGATCGAGTCGGCGGTGTCGAAGCGGGGAATCGGCTTCCCGGTAGGCCCGAAGTGCGGATCACCGAGGAACGCAGAGAGGCGATCGGCCACGAACTCCGGGGTGATGTGCTCCATCTCGCACGCAACCTCGTCGGCGCGTTCGGGTTCGAGCCCGAGGTGTTCGGAGAGGAAGAAGCCCCACAGGCGCCGGTTGCGCAGCACCGTCTGTGCGAGGATCTCCCCCTCGAGTGTCAGCGACACACCCTTGTACGGGGTGTATTCGACGAGACCGAACTGCTCGAGCTTCTTCACCATCTGGTTCGCCGACACCGACGACACGCCGAGGTCCTTGGCGACAACCGAGACGGCAACCGGTGGTTCCGCACCATCTTCGATCGCCCGTGCGATCGTGATGAGGTACATCTCCTCCGCTTCGGTCGTGATGTGATCCTGCGTGTGCATGCGCCGAGGATACCCCGACGCGGGCACCCCGCTCTGATCTCAGATCTCAAGTCTCAGATCAACGGAGCGGGAGAAAGGGACAAAGGGACAAAGGGACAAAGGGACAAATGGGCATAGGACAAAGAGACAAAGGGACAAAGGGACAAAG
>JAUIIM010000122.1 GCA_030431785.1 Acidimicrobiia bacterium
GCGCGACCCTTCCAATACCCGCTGTGATGCTGGAACAGTCCCTCGAATCCTGCACCGCTGGAGTTGTAGGCACGAGCGTCACCACGGGACTCGTAGTAGATGATGTTGAGTGCGCAGTTGACGAGATGGTCCGGCCAGATCGAAGCAACCAAGGGGCGCCAGTACTCGACGTCATGGGTCCCACCCGGGTCGGCGGGCCACAGCGGCGACCACTTCGGTGTCGAGGAACCCCCGGATGTCGTCGTGGTCGTCGTCGGTGGGGGAGGTGTGGATTCCTGTTCGTAGACGACGGTGATCGACTCGGTCGTCGTGTTCCCCGCAGCATCCTTTGCGGTGATGCGGGCGGTCGTCTCGCCATCGCCGACGACCAACTTGATCGACCAGTCGCCGTCGCCGTCGACATCGGCATCGTACGGACCCGAATAGACATCGGCGCCCGGCTCGGAGGTTCCCTTGAACGTCACCACTCGGTCGGTGACGGTTGCACCGTCGGCCGGTGAGGTGATGCGCAGGGCTGGGGGTGTGGTGTCCTTCGGTTGTGTCGTCGTGGGAGCAGCGGTCGTGGTCGGGGCGGTCGACGTCGTGCTCGGTTCGGTCGTCGTGGACTCGGCGATCTCCGTCGCCAGGGTCTCCGGCACGGTGTCCTCAGTGGTCGAGGACGAGGAGGAGGAGGAAGAAGTGACTGCGTTGGCGGGTGCGGTGTCGGTCACGCGGAGCGCCAAGATCGCCGATGCGACACGGGCGGATGCGTTCGGTGCCGGTGCCGTCTCATCGGTTTCGGCCACCGGCGTCGGAGTGGCGGAGGAATCGCTCGATGGGGAGAACGCAGCGAAGCCGACCACTGCAACGAGTGCAACGATCAGCAATCCAGCGTATGCGAGTGGTATTCGCGGTCTCACGATGCTCCGTGGGCTCGCTGTCACGTCTTCCCGGTACGGGCTCCGCCCCGACGGGTGGCTGAGGACCCTCAGCAGTCATGTCAGGGTATCCGCGATAGCAGGTAACGGCAACCCGTTGCATGGGAGTTTCTGGAAGGGCGAGTGCATCGACGGTCGGCGCAGGCAGCGATCGATCGCGGATACCGACTGCGGTTTTGCGTGGCGTACATCGATGGTTCGGTACCTTTCCCTCATGCGCCGATTCGGAACCCTTCTCGCCGTCGTCATGCTGATGCTGATTCCAGCGTTTGCGGCAGATGCCCAAAGCCCCGACTGTGCGGCGGTATACCCGGATGCATCGTGGACGGTCGTTTCTCCGGGCGGCGTGCTCGTTGCAGCGTCAGGTCTCGAAGAGGGTGTCGCAGCCCGGTTCGGACGCGAGATCGCGATCGTCACCGATTGGCTGGAGACAGAGATCGGAGAGGTCGACGTCACGATTTGCTTGATCGGTGAGACATCGTCGTTCGACCGTGGCCGCTACGAGGTTGGGTCACAACAGTTCCACACCATCAGCGACCTCGATTCCTCGGTGATCGCTATGAACACGGAGGGTCAGGTCGGTCTCGTCGCCCCGGCGATGGCGTTTGCCATGTCCCAGCATGCGCTGTACCAGAACAACGACCGGGAGTACTTCCCGCAACCAATCGCCGACACCATCTCACACTGGTATCGCGGCCGCATCATCGAGCGATTGCCGTACTACCACCATGAACAGCGGGGTGCGAACCTCTTTGAGACCGAAGCCCAACTCGACTGGACCAGCGGTGCACAGGAGTCATTCAGGTCGTGGGATCCGATCAGGAACGAGTCGTCGATCGGTGCGTTCGTCGAGTACGCCGTCGAGCACCACGGCCCTGGGGTCCTGCTCACGACCGACAACGCCACGTGGCAGGCGATCGAGTCGGATTGGCGAACCGACCTACGGATCGAGCTGACCGGGTCGGCGGAGGAGTCGACCGGTTGGATCGGTGGGGCGGTGCTCGTGATCGCCGTGATCGTGATCGGTGTGATCATGGCGACGATCGGCATCATCCGGAAGCGCCGACGCCGACCACGCCCTGACTCCGGCGATCCGATTCCCGGATTCTTCGTCGACTCTGGCGTCTGAGTCAGCGGGACTGAGCGACCGCAGCTGATGTCGACACCCGCGGATCGGCGGCTGCCTCAGGTGTGCTTCCCCCAGTGATCATCGAGACGGGGCCGTATCCGGGGTCCATTTCGCGACCGAGTCCGACCGTATGTCCGCGACCCCGGAGTGTTCGGACGAGCCCTCCGTCGGCGAGTGACTCCATCGTCAGGGCGCTGTCGGTACCCGGATGTGGCTGGTCCATGCTCCACCGCGGGTGTGCTTGGGCAGCCGACGGATCGAGGCCGGCGTGGAAGTAGAGCGCAGCGACCTGGGAGAGGAACTGTGGTTGCTGGTCGCCGCCTCGGGTTCCCAGCACCAACGCAAGTTCACTGCCATCGGTCCACAGTGTGGGGGCCAACGTGTGCATCGGCCGACGCCCGGGTGTGTACTCGTTGGCGTGACCCGGGATCAGGTTGAAGCCAGCCGCCCGATTGTGGAGGAACACTCCGGTCGTGCCAGCGCTTCGTCGTGATCCGATGCCGTGGTAGTTCGATTGGATGAACGACACCGCCATTCCATCGTGATCCCGTGTGTTCATGTAGGCCGTCCCTCCCACGGAGGGGTGCGGCGTGGGCCAACGCCCGGCCCGATCGCGGTCGATCGTCGCGGCGATCTCGGCCAAGCGGTCGCGTGCGACCAGCTCATCGGGTGACAGGGGAGCCGTTTCCGGATCGCTGACGTACATCTCGCGCTCCCATGCGACCGAGCGGTATGCCTCGATCAACAGATGGTGAAACAGCGGGTCGGCCGGATCTGTGGGCGGGTCCAATGCTTCGAAGACCCCAAGCGTGGCGAGCGTCAGATAGCCCTGGCTGTTCGGCGGGATCGTCCACGCCGTGCGCCCGAAGAGGTCGAGTCCGACCGGAGCGATCCACTCCGCCTGGTCCCTCGCGAGGTCGTCAACGGTGAGGACACCATTCGTGGCAGTACAGATGGCATGCGCCACGTCTCCGCCGTAGAACGCATCGCGTCCGTCCTCGGCGATGCCGGACAGCGTCCGTGCGATGTCGGGCCGTGTCAGCGTCGTCCCGGACGCTGGCGCCGCCCCGCCTGGGTAGAGAGCGGCAGCCGACGGTTGTCCCAGGAGCGAATCGGCGAGTCGTTCGAGGCTCCAGGACAGTTCGGCGGAAGCAGGGAATCCCGCTTCAGCGATCTCGATCGCTGGTGCGAGGCAGGCCGACAACGGAAGCTGCCCGAAGCGGTCCGACAATGCGATCCAGCCATCGACACACCCAGGCACGGAGACCGACCACTCGCTGTGCAGCGGGATCTCCCCGTGTCCCGCGTCCCTGATGTCGTCCGCTGTTGCTCCTGATCCGGCGCGTCCGGATGCGTTGAGGGTCGTCGGTGTGGTCTGGCCGGGCTCGTGGATGAGGGCGAACAGGTCGCCGCCCGGTCCACAGGTGTCCGGGAGGACCACACCAAGGACAGCATCGACGGCGATCGCCGCGTCAATGGCGTTCCCACCGAGTGCGAGCATGTGGATCCCCGCCTTCGAAGCGAGGTGGTGCGGGGAAACCGCGAACGCCGTATCGGGTTGCTGGAGCCCGGTCGAGAGAGTGGCGGCGGGATCTCGCGGGAACATGCTCATCGCGGGCGGTGGATTTTCGGAATTGGGGTCCCGACGCTCATCCCGGGATCGAAGACAGTTTGCGGTTCAGGGCGTTGAGGACCGCTCGTACCGCAGCGTCGTCGACGCTCATGGTCACGAGTGCACTGCCGATGGCGATGTCCTCGCCGCCGCGCTCGCCAGCCGTCGCCAAGACGGCCACGACGACATCGCGTGTGCCGACCTGCGTGCGAGCGATCGAATCCAGAGCCATCGGTGGTGCGTGCTCGAATGCTTTTTCGATCGCATCGATGGTCGCCTGTCCGATCAGTCGCAGTCGTGCGGAGGCGACCGCGGGTCCTGTGACGGTCCCGATGTATTCCTCGTCCTCGTGTCGAAGCGTGACTTCGAGCGTCGTTCGGACACCGTTTGGTGATTCGCTGATTCCGAGGAGGGCGGCGCGCTTGCCGGTGGCGAGGTCGAGGTGTTGCGGGCTGATCTGGACCACAGAGACGATTCTGTGGTCGATCGGGAGCCCGAACCGTGCGATCGCGAGGGTCTGCACGTCGCGTGCAACCTGCTTGCTCGGTTTGTCGGCGTTGGCGATGACGTGGATCTCCGTGATGGTCCCGCCCTGGTGGACGACCCGCGCAGCATCGACCGATTCGAGGCGTGCGAGCGCTTCTTCGAGTTCGCGGAAGTTGATCGACATGTCATCGAGCATCGTAGCCGAAACCGAACACGCAAACACGTCTCGTAGTTTCGCGACCACGATCGGTGTGTGAGGTGCTCGTACAATCCTCAACCGGCCGGCTCGGACGGCCGATAAATCTTGCTACGACGTCAGATGGGCGGTACCGTGATGTTGTCTCTCGCGCTGTGAGAGGCGATTGGACTCTTGGCGGAGTCCGGAGATTGAGGCGCCCGCGCCTTGCTCTCCCGGTTGGGACGGTCCATTTGACCGTACAGACGATTTGCCTGGGCTTGCCCGGGCAGGAGGTGGTGGCCCAGGACCCGGGACGCTCAAACAGAACTACTCCAGCGAAGCGTTGAAGATCCCGAAGCTCGGCGAAATGATGCCGGTTCCGAGGACAGAACCACTGGAGCAACTCTCGTGAAGAGCTCTTTGATCAAGCTTGCTTTGACCGTAGGCACCTTGGCAGCAGCCGTCCTGGCTGGCGCCGCAAGTTTCCGTGTCGGCTAGTTGAGACCCGGGTCGGGCCGTCGCCCCACCGACAACCGAGAGAGCACAATGGACGACCTGGCACGTCAACAGACGATGAAGCGGCGCTACGCCGCCGGGTTCCTCGTCGTCGGCCTAGCGATACTCGGTCTTGCCGTCTGGGCCCAGTCGTTCCCAAGTCCACTCTGGCTGTGGATCGTGTTCGCCGCCGCCTTCGTGTTCTTCGAGTGGAGTGCCGTCGAGGTCAACGACAAGCTCCTCGCCTCCCCATCGGTGATGGTCATGATGACCGCCGCCGTGGCGTTCGGCCCTGAGTCCGCCGTGCTCGGGTGCACGATCATGGCGGCGCTCGGCATCCTCACCCCCGATGACGTCCGCGAACGTCGCTGGTTCCAGCCCTCGGTGAACTTTGGACAACTGATCGCAAGCGCAGCCGCC
>JAUIIM010000123.1 GCA_030431785.1 Acidimicrobiia bacterium
CGATGACGGCAGGTCGAGGCTTCATCGGCCTGGGTGCGCTCATCTTCGGCAACTACAACCCGTTCGGTGTCCTCGCCGGTGCGGGGATCTTCGGTTACTCACAGGCGCTGACCCTGCGTGAGAACGCCGTCCACGGGATCTTGCTGCTCGTGGCCGTCGGCTTGGCGCTGATGGTGGTGTACTCGCTCTATCGCAAGAAGTACTCGGCTGCTGGAATCCAGGCAGCCTTCGCCATCTTGTTCTTCCTGTGGTGGCTCACCACGGACACGGTGCCGAGCCAGATCGTGACGGCAGCTCCGTACGTCATCACACTGCTGGTGCTGGCACTCGCAACGCAGCGACTCCGCATGCCAGCGGCCGACGGGATCCCGTACCGCAAGGGCGAACATTGATTCTGAGCGCCTGCGGCGCTCAGAATCAATGCTCGCCGACTGTCCGAGCAGACGATCTCCGAGCAGACGATCTCGGAGGGGACGATTTCCGATTCGATCATCGATCATGGATGCTGGATCGTCCGAGGACTCACGTGATTTCAGCTCACCGGTCTTTGGTCTTGAAGGGAGCGGAGCGACCGGTCTTGAAGCGAACGAAGTGAGCGGTCTCGCCACCGTAGGTGGCGCCAGCGACCGGTCTTGAAGCGAACGTAGTGAGCGGTCTCGCCACCGTAGGTGGCGCCAGCGACCGGTCTTGAAGCGAACGTAGTGAGCGGTCTCGCCACCGCAGGTGGCGTCACCGAGCGGTCTTTCGTCTTGAAGCGAGCGCCAGCGAAGCGATCTTGCAGCGAACGAAGTGAGCGGTCTCAATTCCTAGATGCGATGCATCTAGGAATTGGTGTACCCGTAGAAGAAAACGTCTTCGAGCGCGAGCTCTGTGAACGGAGCCTGCTGGCCGACCGGCTCGGCCACGTGGGTCGTCGTGACGTTGACCCGCAGCGTGAAGGTCTCGAGCGATGCAATGGGGACCCGTTGCGGCTCATTCGAGTTCTGGAGGCGACCGGTGATCGGGACGTTCAGGTCGTTGACCTCGATCTGGTAGCCTTGGATCTTGTAGTTGCGCTTGAACGCCTCGTCGTCCTGCACGTTCTGGAACACCATCTCGGTGATCTGCACCGGCTCGGAGAAGGTGAACTCGAGCCAGGCATCTACACCGCGATTCTGGTCATCGTTCCAACGGGTCTCAGGGTTGCCGTCGATCAGGTTCTCGGGTCCGAAGCGGTCCGAGTAGGACGAGCTCGCGGTCACGGACGACGGGATGAGCTGTACCGGGGGAGAGACCGGAAGCGATGTCGTAGAGGAGGTCGACGTCTCGGGTCCGACCACGGTTTCGCCATTTCCGTCGCCTCCGAAGATGTTCATCATCAGTGCGACGAGGGCGACCACCAGGACGACGGCAGCGAGGACGCCGAGTGCCCGCCCACCTGCCGATGATCGGGACGAGGGCGCAGGGGCGATCGGCATCGGATCCGTACTGAGACGGGAACCGCATCGCTCGCAGTATTGGTTGTACCCGGGGTTGGCGGCTCCACAGGAAGGACACGCCACGCTCTCAGCCGGCTGACCGGAAGTCGTGACGTGCTGCTGGGAGATCGGCATCTCGCCGGTGGTCGCAGCGTGCTGGACGTCCTGCGCCGTCGGCGGAGCCTGCGGAGCAGCAGGAGGAGCGGGCGCGGGATCGTGGGACAGCTCGAATGGTTCGAACAAGTCGTCGAACTGGTCGTTGCGGTCGTCGCCGTTCATCATCTTCCTAGCAGCGTCATAGCCCGGTGGGAGTGACCCGCACCGAGCTGTATTGTGGCATGAATGCTGGTCTTGTCTGCGATACGAGTTGCCGAACCTTGGACGGCAGCGTCATTGGTGGCGTTCTTCGTCATCATCGGCGCCGTCGGGGGCCTCGTATTCTGGTTCGTCCGACGCTCGTGATCTGTCACAGCTACGCCGTACGGTGTGCACGATGAAAGCTAGCGCCGGATCCAAGAAACTGACCTACGGCTGCGTCGAGTGTGGGTACCAGTCGCCCAAGTGGATGGGCTTCTGTCCCCAATGCCGGTCGACGGCGGCGTTGGTCGAAGAATCGGTGCCTGCCGCGGGTGCACGACGCACCGGTGATGCGCCTGCGGTCGTGTCCGTGTCGGACTCACCCGCAGAAGGGCCTGATCGGGCACCAACGGGGATCTCCGAACTCGACCGTGTCCTGGGTGGCGGGATCGTGACCGGTGCGGCAGTGCTCGTCGGTGGTGAGCCCGGTGTCGGCAAGTCGACCTTGTTGCTCCAAGCTGCCGATGCGATCGCTACGACCGGCGGGTCGGTCGTGATCGCCACCGCCGAGGAGTCGGTCCGTCAGGTGCAGATGCGGGCATCCCGGGTCGGCGTCACCTCGGAAGATGTGAAGATCGCCTCGGTTGCCGACGTCGATGACATCGTGGCGCTGGGACACGACCAACGACCTGCGGCGTTGATCGTCGATTCCATCCAGACCGTCTCGACGACCGACATCAGCGGTGCCGCCGGTGGTGTCGCCCAGGTGCGGGACTCCGCTGCCCGCCTGATCGCCTTCGCCAAGTCCACTGGGATCCCGGTCATCCTCGTGGGGCACGTGACGAAGGACGGCTCGATCGCCGGTCCGCGAACGCTCGAGCACATGGTCGACGTCGTCCTGTATCTCGAAGGCGAATCCGACGCAGGACTCCGGTTCCTGCGGTCCATCAAGAACCGCTATGGATCGGTGAACGAGGTCGGCGTCTTCGACATGACCGCCGAAGGGTTGTCCGAGGTCCCGGATCCGAGTGGCTTGCTCGTCGCCCATCGCGATGGATCTCGCCCCGGGTCGATCCTCTTCCCCACGATCGAAGGGAAGCGTCCGATGGTCGTCGAGATCCAGGCCCTCGTCGTGCCAGGTGAGGCGAACCAGCCACGAAGTCGGTCGGTGACCGGACTGCCGAGCTCTCGCCTGCATCAAGTACTCGGTGTCTTGGACCGGCACGGAAGGATCGGACTCCGCAACGCCGAGGTGTACGTGTCGGTGATGGGGGGTGTGAAGATCGCTGAACCAGCTGCCGATCTCGCCGTGGCGCTCGCAGTGGCCTCTGTTGCAAACGAGGTATCGCTCGGGCGGACGGCTGCGTGGGGCGAGCTCGGGCTCACCGGCGACATCCGCGACGCATCGAGACCGGCCGTACGAACCGGGGAGATCGAACGGATCTCTGCGGGGCCAATCATCTCCCCGTCGCAGGGCATCCGTCGCATCGAAGATGCCATCGCCGCCATCTCGTAGGGCGGTTCGGGGGATCATCGTCGCGCAGGCGACTACGCTGACAACAGATGACGCCGCCTGAATCCGTTCCTATCGACCTATTGCGCCGCTTTGCGCCCGGCACGCCGCTTCGCACCGCGGCGGAGTTGATCATGCAGCAGGGCACCGGTGCCTTGGTGTTGTTCGGTTCGGGTCCTGCGGTTGACGAGGTGTGCAGTGGCGGATTCGAGCTGTCCCGCTCCACATTCACGGCGCAACGCGTGGCCGAACTCGCCAAGATGGATGGTGGGATCGTCGTCGACGACGAATCGGAACAGATCCTTCGTGCCAACGTGCATTTCATGCCCGACGCCAGTATCGCCACGAACGAGACGGGCACCCGGTTCCGGACTGCCGAGCGTCTCTCGATCGAGACCGGTTGCCCGGTGCTTGCGGTGAGCGAGGAGGGACACCTTGTCGCCATCGTGTTCTCCGGGAACTCCCGATTCCGTCTGCAATCGTCGACGGTTCTGCTCGATGAGGCGAACCAGCGGCTGCAATCGCTGGAGCGGCTACGTCGGCAGTTCGATGAAGCTGTCACCCGCCTCGAGCGCTACGAAGTCGATGAGATCGCAACGAATCGTGAAGCCGTTGGTGTGATCCAACGAGCAGCCGTCATCCGTCAGCTTGCGATGGAGCTTGAGCCGATCACCGCTGAACTCGGCGATGTTGCCTCGGTGATCTCGCTACAGGCTTCGGATCTCACCGAGGGAGTTGACGAGATCGCAGAGTTGGTCAACATCGACTACCAGGTACGTAAACCGCGAAAGGGAACGTCCGTCTATTCGAAGCTTGACGGGCTCGACCGTGACGACCTGTTCGATGCTTCCACGATCGCAAACGCTCTCGGGATGACACCTCTCGATGCTGCGGTGACACCTCGTGGAGCGCGTGTCCTCGCAGGCGTGCCACGGCTTCCCGAACCCGTCGTCGACGAGCTCCTGAAGCGGTTCCGCTCCTTCACGAAGCTTCGTGCCGCATCCGCTGAGGATCTAGATGCTGTCGACGGCGTCGGTCCGATGCGGGCGCACACCATCCGCGCCTACGTGGACAGGGTCGAGGAAGTGGGCCTGCGCCGTGCGGCGCGCCGCGCTGACGCCCTTCGGCCTGTGGGCGATACAATGATCAATTCAGACCATATCTAGGGGATCCGTGGCTACCAAGAAGACAACGACGAAATCGACCGCGAAGAAGAAGCCAGCGGCGAAGAAGTCGACAGCGAAGAAGTCGACAGCGAAGAAGAGCACAGCGAAGAAGCCTGCGGCGAAGAAGTCGACGGCGAAGAAGTCGACGGCGAAGAAGCCTGCTGCATCGAAGACGGCTGCGAAGAAGAAGCCGGCTGCGAAGAAGTCGACCGCCAAGAAGAGCACGGCGAAGAAGAAGCCAGCAGCGAAGAAGAAGCCAGCAGCGAAGAAGTCGACCGCGAAGAAGAAGTACGCCTTCGAGGTCGGTGACAAGGTCGTCTACCCGCATCACGGTGCCGCGACCATCGTGAAGATGGAGCGAATCGAGTTCGACGGTGAGAAGAAGGACTACTTCGTGCTGGAGGTCGCAACCGACCAGCTGACCGTCCGTGTCCCTGCCGAGATGGCTGTCGAACGAGGCATCCGACCCGTGATCTCGAAGAACAAGGCACGCCAGGTGTTCGCCGTGTTCAAGGACGAGCCGCAGGAAGCCGGATCGAACTGGTCGCGTTGGTACAAGCTCCTCACCGAGAAGATCAATTCGGGCGACATCTTTCAGGTCGCGGAGGTCATCAGGGACTTGACGTATGCCCAACAGGTGAAAGGCATTTCGCCTGCGTTGAAGCGGATGCTCGCCAAGGCACGGCTGATCATCGTCTCTGAGCTCCAGTTCACGCTCGATGTGAGCGAAGAGGATGCCATCAAGCGACT
>JAUIIM010000018.1 GCA_030431785.1 Acidimicrobiia bacterium
GCTTGCCACGCCGATCATCCGCGTGCTCTTCGAACGTGCAGCATTCGGTCCTGAGGCGACAGCCGGGACCGCAGCGGCCTTGGGCGTCTACGCCCTTGCAATCCCTACCTGGACAGGCCTCCAGATCCTCACGCGCGCGTTCTACGCACGAACCCAGATGTGGACCCCGGTCATCGTCGGCACCGCAGCGACGATCGTCGCGATCCCTCTGTACATCGTCATGTCCGATGCGTTCGGGGTTCCCGGCGTTGCGATGGCGTCGGTCATCAGTCTCACGCTCTACACCCTTGTGCTGGCCGTCATCTGGTACCGCCCGGTGGATGCCCGGCTCGGGCTGTCACCGGTTCTCGAGACCGCAGGACGCGCTTTCCCGCTGTCCGTTCCGGCGGCGTTCGGTGCGGCTGGCGTTGCCTGGTTCATCACGAGCGGACTGACCGCCTCGCCGTACATCGCGGCCCTCTTCGCCCTTGCTCTCGGCAGCATCGTCTACTTCGGGCTGGCACTGTGGATCGGCGGCACCCTGTACGACTGGTTGTGGGCACGCGCAAAGCGCCACGCCGAAGCGTGACGCTCGCACAACGATCAGTGGGTCAGGACGGCGGGTAGAGCCCGGTCGCCTTGGATTCCTCCGTCTGCCAGAAGACATCGCTGATCTCAGAGATCAGATCGATCATGCCCTGGGAAGCACCGGGGTCCATCGACTTCTTGGCATCACCGGCCGCCTTGATCGCACGCCAGAAGAGGTCGTGGAGTTGTGGGAACTGCTCGACGTGATGGGGCTTGAAGAAGTCCGCCCAGAGCACGTTCAGGTGGTGCTTGACGAGTTCCGCACGCTCTTCCTTGATGGCGATGCACCGAGCGCGGAACACCTCATCGTCGGAATCGTGGTACTTCTGCGCTGCCTTCAGGCACGAGGTGGCTTCGATCATCGCCTGCGCCGGGTCGTACACGCCGCAGAACAGATCGCAGTGCGCATACGCCTCATGACGTGGTTGGAGCAGCTTCTCAATCAGAGTCACGGTGTTTTACCTCCGTATCGGGGTCGTCCTCCCCAACACTACTCCCACCCGTAACGACGGTTTACGCTACGGGGTCGAACTACCGGAGGCGACGGAAGGTGTCATGGGACGGAAGCGAGGCCTGATAGCGGGCGCCGTCGGTACGGCGCTGCTCGTCGGGGCGGCCGTGCGCGGCGTGGTACGACGGTTTGCGATCGTCGAAGCCTCGATGGAGCCCACGCTCTCATCGGGCGACTGGGTGTTTGCGCGCCGGACCACGGGCGGGATCGAACGCGGGGACATCGTCATCTTCGACGACCCGACGGTGAAGGGACGCCAGCTGGTCAAACGGGTGATCGGTATGCCGTGGGAACGGGTCGGGATCGACGGTGGACGCGTGACGATCAACGGGGCACTCCTCGCCGACCGCTGGGCACATGGGACGAACAGCCCGGAGGGAGAATGGCAGGTCCCCGGCGACCACGTCTGGGTGCTCGGCGACAATCGCGTCGGATCGATGGCGGACAGTCGTACGATCGGACCGGTGCCGCTCAACACGGTGAACTGGGTCGTCGTCGCACGATATTGGCCGTCGAGTCGAGCGGGTCGCATCGCATGAACGATCACGACCCCGTCCTCGCCGCTGCCGAGGCGACCGGACATCCGTACGAGGTGGTCCCATGCGATCCTGCCCTCGCCGACACGGCAGCGTTCTGCGAGCACTACGACTACTCGCTCGACCAATCGGCCAATGCCATCGTCGTCGCTGGCAAGTCGACACCGAGGGTGTACGTCGTGTGTCTGGTGCTCGCCACGATGCGACTCGACGTCAACAAGACCGTCAAGCGGCGCCTCGGCGTCAAATCCTCGTTCGCCTCGGCAGACGAGACGAAAGAGACCACCGGGATGTCGATCGGTGGGGTGACGCCGTACGGCCTCCCAGCCGACCTGCCCATATGGATCGACGCACACGTCATGGAGGTCGACGACATCATCGTCGGTGGCGGCGGACGGGACCGAAAGCTCCTCGTTCCCCCGGAGTCACTCGCCGCCCTCCCGGGAGCCATCGTGGTAGAAGACTTGGCAAAGCCGCCGCCCAACGCCTCCTCATGATCGACGCCGGCCAGCCAAACAGACCGTGCCGTCCGAGCACCAGCATCGCTTAGGATTTCGGGATGCCCACCGCCGCAAACATCTCGGACCGTGTCCGCACCGGACGCATCTCTGCGGACTCGGTCACGGTATCGGCGATCGAGCGGGCAGAGGCATCCCAAGACACCATCAACGGCTTCACGCTCATCGACCGGGAAGAATCGGGTCGCCGTGCCCAGGAGATCGACTTGGCCGGTGCCGACGGTCGGGATCCAGGACCGCTTGCCGGAGTTCCGATTGGTCTGAAGGACCTGATCGACCAAGCTGGGCTACCGAACACGCTGGGTGCCGCATACGCACCGATCACACCCGCTCGGTCGGCGACAGTCGTCCGACGAATCGAGGCCGCAGGGGGTGTCATCATCGGACGCACCGGACTTCACGAGTTTGCGTTCGGGTTCACCAGCGAGAATCCGTTCTTCGGGCCCGTCCGAAACCCGTGGGACCCGGCCACGTCTGCAGGAGGCTCCTCCGGAGGCTCCGGTGCGGTGGTCGCCGCGGGCATCGTCCCTGTCGCCATCGGTACGGACACGGGGGGTTCCGTCCGGGTGCCGGCTGCCCTGTGCGGCGTGTTCGGCTTCAAGCCGAGTCACGGATCGGTGTCGCTGACAGGCGTCTTCCCCCTCGCACCTTCCCTCGACACGGTCGGTCCGATCGCCCGGACGGTCGAAGACATCAGAACCACACAACGGGTCCTGGTCGGCTACGACCCGGACGACCCGTATTCCGCGCCACCCACGGCGCGTCCCGCACCGCAGCGGCAGCGCACGAAGACGATCGGTGTTGTCCGACCGTGGTTCCGATCCGGACCGACATCCGAGAAGGTCCGTGTGGGACTCGACGAGTTCGAAGCTGCGGCACGCGCGGCCGGATTCACGGTCGTCGACGTCGACGATGCCGTATTCGACGTGCCGGGATCGGTGATGCGGGCGGCCTGCCCCGAGATCCTCGAGGTCCACCGCGAGCGCCTCGACAGCGATCCCGAGCGGTACAGCGCCGAGACCCTCGAGCGGCTCCGTGGCTGTGAGCAAGCGGACGCCGCGCTGCTCCACGATGCACAGCGTTGGGGCGCCTCTGCACGGGCAGCGATGGCCGGTCTGGTCGACGACGGTATCGACGTGTTCGTCGCCCCAACCGTGGGTGCGATGAGAAAGACGATCGGCGACGACGACATGGACATCGACGGTCGATCCGTGTTCCACCGTGCTGCGCTTGCGAGTTTCACCGCTCCGATCAACCGCCTCGGAGTACCGGCGATGGCAGCACCAGTGGCCACGGAGACCGGGCTCCCTGTATCCGTGCAGATCATCGGGCAACTCGGCTACGACGCGTGGGTGATCGACACGGCTGCGGATCTCGAAGACGCCGGAGTTCTGCGGTCCGGAACGCCGCCGAACACGTGGGCAGGATCGCACTGAGTGACCGCGGATCGGCACGCCATCCACTACGACTGGGAAAAGGTGGCGATGGCCCGTGGGCGCAATAAGCTGAGAGGGTACGTTCGCCTATCGACGGCTGCACATCGCCGGGTGCACCGCCCACCAATCACCATCGAGAAACGACCAGGAGCACACCGTGTCGGATGAGACCCTGACCGAAGAGAGGCCCGCGCCGGAACGGATCGACGACGTCGTCATCCGGTTCGCAGGCGATTCAGGCGATGGTATGCAGCTTGCCGGAACGCAGTTCACGGCTTCCTCTGCACTGTTCGGCAACGACCTCGCCACCCTCCCGAACTTTCCCGCTGAGATCCGCGCTCCCGCCGGAACCATCCCAGGGGTCTCGTCCTTCCAGGTGCACATCGCAGACTGGGACATCCTGACCCCCGGCGACAACCCCGACTGTCTCGTCGCGATGAACCCCGCCGCGCTGAAAGCCCACCTCCACGACCTCGTGAAGGGCGGTCTGTTGATCATCAACGCAGACGCGTTCGACGATCGCAACCTCGCCAAGGCCGGCTACGACACGAACCCGATCGAAGACGGCAGCCTGGACGCCTACCGGATGCTCACCGCTCCGATGGAGGAACTCACGAAGGAAGCCGTCAAGGACTCCGGGGTGAAGGGCCGAGCAACGCTCCGCTCGAAGAACTTCTTCGCTCTGGGTCTCATGTCCTGGATCTATCAGCGGCCGGTCGAACCGGTCATGGATTGGGTGAAGTCGAAGTTCGGTGAGGACTCCCCCGTCACCAACGCCAACATCTCGGCGCTCAAGGCGGGATACAACTACGGGATCACCACCGAGGCGTTCCAGCACACCTTCGAGATCCAGCCCGCTGAGCTTCCCGCAGGCGAGTACACGAACATCGTCGGGAACACCGCCACGGCGTGGGGACTCATGGCAGCCGCCGAAAAGGCCAAGCTGCCGCTGTACATCGGTTCGTACCCGATCACCCCCGCAACCACGATCCTCGAAGAGCTTGCACGCCACAAGAACTTCGGAGTCAAGACATTCCAGGCAGAGGACGAAATCGCAGGGATCGGTACGGCGCTAGGTGCTGCATTCGCCGGTCGTCTTGCGATCACGACGACGTCCGGACCCGGGCTCGCGTTGAAGTCCGAGACCCTGTCACTCGCCTTGATGATCGAGCTTCCGATGGTCGTGGTCGACATCCAGCGCGGCGGACCCTCGACCGGTCTTCCGACGAAGGTCGAACAGTCCGACCTCTTGTTTGCGATGTACGGTCGCCACGGCGAATCGCCGTTGCCGATCGTGTCCACGACCACACCGAGCGACGCATTCGACGCTGCGTTCGAGGCGGCACGCATCGCCCTCAAATACATGACCCCGGTCATCCTCCTGACCGACGGCTATATCGCCACCTCGTCGGAGCCGTGGGCACTCCCCGACCTCGACACGTACCCGGACATCTCGGTCCCGTTCGCTTCCCACGACGAAGCAGACGGTCCCTTCCTCCCGTACGAACGCGACCCTGAGACCATGGCACGCCCATGGGCGATCCCCGGCCAGCCCGGGCTCGAGCATCGGGTCGGCGGACTCGAGAAGGACTCGACGACCGGCAACGTGTCGTACGACCCGGACAACCACGAGGCGATGACACACACCAGGGCAGCAAAGATCGCCCGCATCCAAGCCGACATCCCCGATGTCGAGGTGCACGGTGAAGGCGACGAGCTCCTCGTGCTCGGATGGGGCTCCACGTTCGGAGCGATCCGCACAGCAGTCAACCGAGTGCGCAAGAACGGTCGACCGGTCGCACATGCGCACATCCGCCACGTCAACCCCTTCCCGGCGAATCTCGGCGACGTCCTGACCCAGTACAAGACGGTCCTCGTCCCTGAGGTCAACACCGGTCAGCTGGCACGGCTGATCCGTGCCGAGTACCTCGTACCGACCGTTTCGTTCAACCGCATCCAGGGTCAACCGATGCGCGCACGAGAGGTAGAAGCCAAGATCAACGAACTCCTTGATGGGGAGGCAGGCGAATGACCGACACCGCACGCTACGAACGTTCCGATTTCCAGACCGACCAGGAAGTCCGTTGGTGCCCGGGATGCGGGGACTACACGATCCTGGCGTCCGTGCAGACGTACCTCGCTTCCCTCGACATCGATCGGGAGAAGCACGTGTTCGTCTCGGGGATCGGCTGCTCGAGCCGTTTCCCGTACTACATGAACACCTACGGGATGCACACCGTGCATGGGCGCGCTCCGGCGATCGCCACCGGGATCGCCACGGCGAATCCCGATCTCACCGTGTGGGTCATCACGGGTGACGGCGACGGTCTCTCGATCGGTGGTAACCACCTGATCCACGCGCTTCGTCGCAACGTGAACCTGAACATCATCCTCTTCAACAACCAGATCTACGGTCTCACGAAAGGTCAGTACTCCCCCACCTCCGAGGTCGGGAAGCGCACGAAGACATCCCCGTTGGGTTCGATCGATCGTCCCTTCAACCCGGTCAGCCTTGCCCTCGGTGCCGAGGCGGCCTTCGTTGCGAGGACGCTCGACATGGACCGCAACCACACAATCGACATGCTGCGTCAGATGCACGAGCACGATGGCGCCGGTCTCCTGGAGATCTACCAGAACTGCAACGTGTTCAACGACAAGGCGTTCATCGACCTCACTGACAAGAGCACACGTGACACGAACCGAATCTGGCTCGAGGACGGAAAGCCGATCATCTTTGGCCCGAACGACGAGTTCGGGGTCGTCGTCGACAACATCGGAGCGAAGATCGTCGAGGTGTCCCAGGTCGGTGCTGATGCAATCCATGTCCATCGTGCCGATGACCCGAATCCATCGGTTGCCTTTGCGCTCAGCCGCATCTCCCAGGGCCCATACGGCCCGACACCATTGGGCGTGTTCCGCAACGTGAAGGTCCCGAGCTACGGCAAGGTCCTCGAACAACAGATCGCTGCGGCACAGACGGACAAGGGCGCTGGCGACATGGCGAAGCTGATCCGTTCCCGAGGTACCTGGACAGTCGACGCCTGAGGCGTCGAACCCTGATGAACGTCGTCATCGTCGGAACGGGCTACGTCGGTCTCGTCACCGGTGCGTGCATCGCAACCGGGGACCACGAGGTCACCTGCCTCGACATCGACGAGGAGAAGATCGCTGCACTCAGCAACGGGGTCATCCCGATCCATGAGCCCGGTCTCGATGCGCTCGTCGAACAGGGAGTCGCTGGGGGCAATCTGGCCTTCTCCACGGATGCTGATGCCGTCGTCCCTGGAGCCGATGTCGTCTTCATCGCCGTCGGCACGCCGGCCGGCCTGAACGGTCAGCCACAACTCGATGCGGTCTTTGCTTCCGTCGACTCCGTGGCGACACGCCTCGGTGCCGGAGCGACGATCGTGATCAAGTCGACGGTACCGATCGGCACCAACAGCGCCGTGTCCGATCGCGTTCGCGAAGTGCGTGGCGACGACGAGATCTCGGTGGTGTCCAATCCGGAGTTCCTGCGCCAGGGTGCAGCCGTCTCCGATTTCCTCAACCCAGACCGAATCGTCATCGGAGCATGGGACGAGGAAAGCACCCAACGCATCATCGACCTCTATGCATCGGTGATCGACGACTCGGCCCCCCGGCTGGCCACGGACCCGCCAAGTGCCGAACTCATCAAGTATGCGGCCAACTCGTTCCTCGCCGTGAAGCTGAGCTTCGTCAACGAGATCGCTGACCTCTGCGAACAAACCGGTGCGTCGATCGCCGAGGTGACGGCCGGCATGGGGACGGATCCCCGTATCGGCAACGCGTTCCTGAACCCGGGACCGGGATATGGCGGTTCGTGCTTCCCCAAGGACACGAGCGCTCTCCTCAGGGCAAGTCAGGGTGCAGGCGCACCGTCACGCATCGTCGCAGCAGCCATCGATGCAAACCGGACGCGTCGCCGACACATGGCCGACAGGGTGATGGTGCACTTCGACGCAGGCACGACCCCCGTCGTCGCCGTACTCGGGGTCACGTTCAAAGCGAACACCGACGATGTACGTGAGAGCCCTGCCATCGACATCGTGCACGGTCTCATGCGGGCAGGTGCCACCGTCAAGGTGTACGACCCGGAAGGCATGGAGGGGGCACGACGTGCCATCGGCGAAGACCCTCTCTGTGGATCCGTAGAAGAGGCAGTCGAGGGGGCGGACGCACTCGTCATCGCAACGGAATGGGACGAATTCGCAAAGCTGGACCTCCGCGCCGTCTCCGAACGCATGAAGGGATCGATGCTCTTCGACTTCCGCAACATATTCGATCCTTCCGACGCAGCGGAAGCCGGGATGACGTACTACTCGATCGGCCGCCCGATCAGGAACTGATCAGACGCCCCGCTTGCGAACGACCGCGGGGATCGTCCCGAAGATGACCTTGAAGTCGGTCATGAGCGACCGGTCATCGATGTATTCGAGGTCGTAGTCGACCATGTCCTTGAAAGTCAGGGCGCCACGACCACGGATCTGTGCATATCCGGTCATTCCCGGCTTGACGCTGAGTCGCCGGAGGGCACGCTCGTCATAGTGCTCAACCTCGTAGGGAATCGGCGGTCGTGGTCCGACGATGCTCATCGACCCAGCCAACACGTTGACGAGGTTCGGCAGTTCGTCGATCGAGGTGCGACGAAGGAACCCGCCGACTCTCGTCACGCGCTCGTCGTCCAACAGGTAGACCTCTTGCCCTTCCTCGTTCTCGCGTGGTTGGGTTTCACCGCGGACGTGTTTCTCCATGTAGTCCCGGTGCTTCGACTCGTCGTTGTCGGCAAACATCGTGCGGAACTTGATCATCTGGAACTCACGACCGTCGCGCCCGACGCGTGTCTGGAGGAAGAACGGCGAGCCTGGCGAGTCGACCCGGATCACGACGGCGATGATGAGCAGGATCGGCCACAAGAAGAACAAGGCGACACCCGAGAGCGCGATGTCGATCACTCGTTTGAGGATTCGGTACATGAGGAAGTGTCGAACTTGCTAGACGATGGGGATCTCACCCGTCGATTGTGCATCGGCGATCTGCGGTTTCACGGGAATTCCGAGCTTTGCGGACTCGAGACAGGCTTCTGCCAACGACACGGCGACCGCTCCGTCTTCGAGGGAGACGAGCGCTGATTCGTCCTCGTCGCCCACGATGACCGAACAGAACGTCTCCAGCTCCACCCGGAGCGGTTCGCGTCGGTGCACCTGGAACCTGGTCATGTTCCCCTCGGAAATGCCCGCTTTCCCGTTCCAGTACGGGTTTGCGCTGTTTTCGTAGAAGAAGACGTCCTGATTGATGAAGTCGAGACGGTACATACCCGCATCGCCGACCACGGTCAGCTCACGGATCTTGACGGGCGTCAGCCAGTTCGTGTCGAGGAGTCCGACGACGTTGTCTTCGAAGGTCAACAGGGCGGTGACGAGGTCCTCCTGGAGGGAGTGCACCCGTTGCGCGGTCAGAGCCATGACGGATTGGACGAGGCCGGGGACGAGGTAGTTCATCATGTCGAGATCGTGGGTCGCAAGGTCGGTCACGACGCCGACGTCCTGGATACGTTCCGGAAGCGGGCCAGTCCGCCGCGCCCGAACTTGGAAGATGCGGCCGAGTGCGCCACCACGGAGCTCCTCGGCGAGCTTCAGCACTGCAGGGTTGTATCGCTCGATGTGACCGACGGTGGCAACCAAACCTGGCTTACGGGTCTTGAGGATCTTCGAAACGCCGCGCAGCGATGCTGCCAACGGTTTCTCGACCAGTACGTGTTTTCCCGCATCGATCGCCATGCAGGCGATCTCTTCGTGGTACGTGGTCGGGACCGCGATGACGATCGCATCGATGTCGGCCTTCTCGAGCAACTCCTCAGGGGTCGCATACGCCGTGAGCGGACGCTCGCGCTCGACGCGGGCACGGGATTCTTCGCTCGGGTCGGCGACAGCGACGAGATCGGCTTCCGGCATCTCGGAGAGCACACGGACGTGGTTGCGACCCATCGCTCCCAGACCTGCAACTCCGACTCGGACCATGGTTTCCAGCTGCCTCTCGCGTGTGAGCAATCAACCTCGACAAGCCTAGCGCCACAAGGCCATATAGGACTGCCCTCGCGGCCGGACGGGTATCCTGCCGCACTGATGCCTCTCTCGATCCTCACCGTCGTAGGTGCCCGCCCACAGTTCATCAAGGCTGCACCCGTCTCTCGTGCCCTTGCTGCGAAGGCGACCGAGTTCGTCGTCAACACGGGCCAGCACTACGACGATGCCATGGCAACGCGGTTCTTCGCTGAACTGGGTATGGAAACACCTGACCTCGACCTCGGTGTCGGCTCGGGAAGTCATGCCGCACAGACAGCCGCCATGCTCATCGGACTTGAGGACGCGATGAACGAGGTTGGCCCCGACGCCGTCCTCGTATACGGTGATACCAATTCGACGCTCGCAGGTGCCCTCGCTGCTGCGAAGTTGAACATCCCGGTCATCCATGTCGAGGCCGGTCTTCGATCGTTCCGGCGAACGATGCCGGAAGAGGTCAACAGGGTCATGGCCGACCACGTCTCTGAAGTTTTGCTCTGCCCGACAGCAACGGCAGTCGACAACCTTGCCGCCGAAGGAATCCGCAACGGTGTGTTCCTGGTCGGGGACGTCATGGTCGACGCGGTCCACAACGTGCTCCCATCGGTGGATGCGGGTCGCTTGGAGCGCTTCGGTCTGCCGTCACGCTATTTCGCTGCGACCGCACACCGCCCGGTGAACGTGGATGATGCCGGAACCCTCCGTGAGCTCCTTGGGTTGTTCGCAGCGATGCCGCTTCCGGTCGCCATCGCCGTCCACCCACGGACACAGGCAGCAATGGACCGCCATGGTCTCGACTGGCCGGAGACGACGATCGCCCTCCCACCTCTGGGCTATCTGGACATGCTGTCCCTCGTCCGGTCCAGTCAAGGCTTGCTCACCGACTCGGGCGGTCTCCAGAAGGAATCGTTGCTCGTCGGGACGCGATGCATCGTGCTGCGCGACGAGACCGAGTGGGTCGAGACGGTCGACGCAGGATTAGCGACGCTGGTGGGAAGAAGCACCGACAAGGCACTCGCTGCCGTCGATTCGCTCCCTGCCCCCGACCCCGGGGCCGTCGAGGCGATCTTCCCCCCTGGCGCTGCCGTCGCATGCGTGGACGCCATCCTCGAGCATCTCACCTGAAGACACGACGGCGTTCGGACACATGCGATTCTCAGCGAGCGTCGTACACTCGCATCATGCGTACTAGAACTCTCGGCATCACGGCCGCGCTCGCGCTGGTCCTCGCCGCATGCTCCTCCGGGACCGAAGCAGCCACCACGACCTCGACGGAACCCCCGACGACCCTCACGACGCTCGCCGCGCCCGAGACCACAACGACGACCCTTCCTCCTACGACCACGACGACGATTCCGCCGGTGGAAGTGTTCGACACGATCAACGGTCTCGAGCGGCTCGATGACGAGGAACTCGGCGTCCTCGCCATCAAAATCGACAACCATCCGAACGCTCGACCACACACCGGACTCCAATATGCCGACGTCGTATGGGAGCTCCCCGTAGAGGCTGGGCTCACCCGCTACATCGCCATGTACGACCGCTACCAACTCGAGAAGGTCGGACCTGTCCGTTCCCTCCGCCCCACCGATCCGGCGATCGTGAATCCGATCGAGGTACCGCTCCAGGTGTCCGGTGGATCGAACTGGGTGTTGCGAGAAGTTCGGGCGTCCGGAACCCATCTGCTGACCGACAACGGGAACGGGACCTATCGGGACAACAGCCGAAGCGCCCCGCACAACCTGTACGCCGACACGACGCAGCTCCGCGAACGTGTCGATGAACTCGGTTGGGGTCTTGCGCTGCCCGGCAACCTCTTCAGCTTCGGAACCGCTGATGCACTCGGTATGGATGTCAGCTCGATCACGATCCCGTTCTCCTCACAGCCTCCGGCAGTGTGGGAGTGGGATGCGACCACGGAGCAATACGCACAGTCCTATGGCGACACCCCCCACACGTCCTTCGACATCGACGGTGAGGAGCAACAGGTCGTCGCCGACGTGCTGATCGTGATCATGGCCGACCAGTACACGGCACGCCCGCCGAAGCCATCGGACGGCAAGGCTGTTCCCGCCATGGACCTGATCGGATCCGGCGACGCCTTGATCCTGTACGACGGTCAGATGTCCGAGGTCTACTGGGAGCGACCCGCGACCGAGGACTTCATCGCGATCACCCACGAGGACGGCACACCGGTGACGTTCGAGCCCGGGATCGTCTGGGTATCGATCGTCCCGACTTCACAGACGGTCACCTGGGAGTAGCTCGGGAAACCGAGTTCCGCGGTCAGAGGCCTCGCATCAGCAAGGCTGCCGCTTCTTCGCGCGTCACCCCGCTGTACGGTCGGAACGTTCCGTCCGGGTACCCGAGGGCGATCCCCATCTCGTAGGCACGCTCCACCTTCTCCCGGAACCAGTCCGATGGCCCGACATCGGTGAAGTACCCCTGGTACGATCCGTACGAGCCTTGACCGAGCACCGGCATCAGTAGGTCGACGAGCAGCGCCCTCGATGCGAAGTAGCCGACGCCGTATTCCGGCCCTCCGGGCAGGATCCCCTGCTCCACGAGGTACTCGATCGGTCCGGTGTACCAATGCCCGGGCGCCACGTCCCCGTAGTAGCCGTGGTACGAGGGCCAGTTGCCGGACGGGTTCATGGACCGGGCGAGGATCGTGGCGAGCTCGACTCGCGTGAGCTGGTCGTCGGGACAGTATTTGTTCCAATCGCATCCGATGGTCAACCCGCGATCCCACATCTCCTCGAGCTCGGTCCGCGCATAGCTGCCTTCGTCGTCGACGAACGGCCATTCGTAGTCACCGACCTGGATGAACCGGGATGTCGATCCCAGCCCGGAGAACGTGCCGGTCACCAGATAGGGGCCGATCGCTGTGGTGCCGCCCCACGAGATCGAGTCATCCCCGGTTCCCGATTCGGAGAGCACCACGCCGCTGCCGTCGCGATGCGCCACCGTGACCGTCCATGCGGTCCCACCGGGTGCAGTCACACCGAGCGTTCCTCCCGTGGGGTGGATCACAGGATCGAAGTCCGAGAAGTCCAGTGCAAAGGGGTCCTCCACCTCGACAGTGGGGATATTCGTCCCCTGGGAGCGCACGACGTAGACCTCCTCGAAGTGTGACTCGTCATAGTCCGGGTACGTGTAGGTGTACTCGACCTCGACCCGGTACGAGCCATTGTCCAGCGGTGCGTGGTTGAGGAAGGACCAGCTGTACATCCGCTCGCCACCGGGTTCCACCCCGACCTTGGGCTTGACGTGGGTCATCCAGAGACTGCCGTCGGGCTTGTACACCCTTGCATAGGCCGAACCGAGTACCGGGAATTCGCCCTCCGCACCAACGTATTGACGTACGTAGATCGCATCGCCCCACACATCCACTTCGCCGTAGGTCGTCCCGACCGGGTTGACCGGCACATAGCCACCATCCGTCGTCGCCCAATCGACCGATGCGGCAAGCACCGCATCGGCGAGCTCGCCATTCGTGACCCCAGCCCCCGCGGAGACCGCAGAGAGCGTGCTGTTGTAGACGGGGAGGAAGTCGATGAGGGGAACGTTGAAGTACACGATCCGACCGTGGCCATATTGAACTGCCTGAGCCGCAGACCAGCCGTTGTAGACCGATTCGGATCCGGTGAGGTTGCCGTACGTCAGAAACGGATCGACGTTGTCGTTGAACGGGTAACCGAACTCGACACCGGTACCCGGCGAAGGACGGCGGAACCGTGCCGAAGCCGCCCCAACCGCTGCAAGCGCATCGGAACCGATCGGGTGACCGCTCGAGACGTGGGCATCCCACTGTGGGACGTTCGGGTCGTTGACGAACTGCATCTGATAGGCCTCGGAGATGGGACCCCACTCCCACGCCTCGTAGTTCATCTCGAGGATCCACAGGTCCCATTGACCCTGGTCATCGAGGAAGAATCGCGGCGAGGCGAGGATCGGGATGATCGCACCGCCGTCGTGCACCCAGTCACGGACGGTCATCGATGCGCTCTCGTTCATCGCGACCGTGTACGGCATGATGACGACATCCACAGCATCGAGTGACACTCGGTTCGCGAGGTCCGCATCGGTCAACGTCACCACCGTGTAGCCCTCGTCAGTTGCCCATGACAACGCTGCGTTCTCTCGTCCGGTGATGTCATAGCCCTGCGAGAACGGATGGGGCGGCACGCCTGCCGCGTAGTTCTTGCTCGCCTGTGACTGCACCACGCCCACGACGATCGAGCTATCCGCCGACGAGGGAGAAGCCGGCGTCAGCAGGATCCCACCGACGGTCGCAAGACAGAGAGCGACCGCGGCGAACCGCCGGGGCATCTAGAGCCCTCGCATGATCAGGGCGGCGGCCTCTTCACGGGTCAGCGTCGAGTACGGCCGGAAAGTGCCGTCCGGATATCCCATCACGATGCCGAGCTCATGCGCCTTCTCGACCTTCGACCGGAACCACGCATCCTCCGGTACGTCGGTGAAGTAGCCCTGATACGGGCCATATCCGGATGGTCCCTGCACGACCGACATCAGGACGTCAATGACATACGCCCGCGAGGCGGCAACATCGGGGCCGAAGGATCCGCCCGGACTCAGGATTCCGGCATCGATGAGGTACTCGATCTCACCGGCGAACCAGTCAGACCCGTCGACGTCGGAGTAGTGGCCCTGGTACGTCGGAAGCGCCGAGCCATTCGCTGCCGCACGACCGAGCATCGCGATGACCTCGGCCCTCGTCAGGAGATCGTCAGGGCAGAACCGGTTCCAGTCACAGCCATAGGTGATCCCCCGCTCGAATGCCTCGGCGATCTCGTCCTCGGCGTAGGTGCCCTCGTCGTCGACGAACGGCCAGTCATAGCTTCCTATCTGCACGAAGAAGGTCTCTGTCCCGTGCTGACCGAAGTCGGCGGTGCCGACGAATGGCCCGACGGGATATCCGGCACCGTTCCACTGGAGGTCCTGGGAGCCGGTTCCGGAGGCGATGAATGCCTTGACACCCTGGGTCGTGGCGATCTCGATCGACCATGGTGCGGATGGATCGGTCGAGTCGATCGACATCGTGCTGTAGTTCGGTGGGTCGATGTTGCGGAAGCCGGATGCATCAAACGTGAACGGATCGGGGACGATCGGTGCGGAGATGTGGGTGGCACCGTCGACATACGGCGTCGGGTTCAGAACCGTGCCATCGGCGTCGTGGTACTCGAAATGGAGCTGTGGACCTGTGCTCTCGGCGTTCCCCGAATCACCTACCCAACCGATGAGTTGACCCGCGACCACACGGACCCCGGGGAGGATCCCGGGGGCGATCCCCCAGCCGTGGCCGTCGTCAGTCCCCGGAGTGTCGTTGTTCAGGTGGATGTAGGATGATCGAAAGCCGTCGTCGTGCTGGATCTGGATGGTGCAGCACCGGGCAGGATCGATGTCCTCAGCGTCCCTTGCCCAGTTCACGGACCGGATGTACCCGTCGTCGGCTGCGACGACCGGAACGCCTTTGACCCCGTAGGTCATGATGTCGACACCCTCATGGGTGCGCGAACACCCACTGCGACAGGCACCAAAGGTGTCCGAGTAGTAGTGGTCCCCGACCACGGGGAAGATCAGGTCTTCCGGCTCAGCAGCAGCCACCGGTGGCGGTGCGAGCGAGAAGGGAACGAGGACGGATGCGAGCGCGACCAACGACATGATGGCACGGAGCCAACGGCGCGTCGCGTTCGAGCTCATCCGCGAGTTATCGGTCGATGACCATCGATGCTTGAACAAAATCACTAGTCCGATGTAGAGAAAAAAGAGAGCGAGTGTTGCTACTCGAGGCCGCGCATCAGCAGCGCAGCACCTTCTTCACGCGTCAGCACGTCGAAGGGTCGGAACGTTCCGTCGGGGAAGCCTAAGGCGATCCCCATTTCATGGGCCTTCTCCACCTTCGGTGTGAACCATGCACCAGCCGGTACATCAGTGAAATAGCCTTGATACTCGGGGTACGACGAGACGTTCAGGGCGTTGAGGACCAGGTCGATCGTGAGCACCCGCGTCGCCGCATAGTTCACCCCGAAGGCACCTCCGGGTTCGATCACACCTTCTTGGACGAGAAACTCCAACGGACCGGTGAACCATGCCCCTGCCGGTGCATCGGTGAAGTAGCCCTGGTAGGACGGATACTCGCCTTCCGAATCCATCAATCGGGCGACGAGGGTGGCGAGCTCAGCACGCGTGAGGGAGCGAGACGGGCAGAAGTCGTTCCAATCGCAGCCTTCGGTCACCGACCGCTTCCACATGTCACGGATCTCCGAGCCTGCGTACGAGCCTTCATCGTCGACGAACGGCCACTCATAGGCCCCGACCTGGACCCATTGCTCGTGGGTGCCGAGTGACCCGGCGGACACGGTCACCAGATACGGACCGTTCGTGACGTTCCCAGACCACGACACGGTGTCCGTTCCCGAACCCGAAGTGTTCCACACGACCGGGCCGTTGCGCTGCTCCACCGTCACGGACCACCCGTGCCCGGAAGGAGCCTCGATCGTCAGCTCACCACCCGACCCGACGATCGGGTCGAAATCGGAGAAGTCAACGTAGAACTTTGGCTGTCCCATACCAGCGACGGTCGATCGGACCGTCGGCAACTGGCTGTAGCAGAAGTCGCCGGGACAGGCGGTCGCCTGGGCGTCCCGATGCCCCGAGATCCTGCCGAGCGTGACCAACGTCCCCTCCGGCCATTTCGCCGAGCCGAGTGACTCGACGACGACGGAACCCTCCGGGTCGATGTGATAGCGATCCGCAGTCCACGCAAGGGTCCATTCGAGGGCGGTCCACGCGGCGGCAGTCGGCGCCTGTTCGGCGTGGTTCCCAAGCATCGCGACACCGACACTGTATGAATTGAAGCCCGACGTGTGTCCACCCTGGATCTGTGCTTCGAGCGAGCCACGCCGTCCTTCGTAGATCACGCCATATCGGTCGACGAGGAAGTTGTAGGCGATATCCCACCAACCACGCGACGACACGTGATAGGTACAGATCGAATAGACGAGATCTCGTGACGCCTGACCCGATGCATACGAGTTGTTGCCAGCGTGATGGACGATGATCGTCTCGACCCGGTGCACCTCCGGCAACGTTCGAGGCTGGGTACCAGCAAGGCATTGATCGGATCCCCACGACTCGGCCGGCTGGATGTTCGGCTGGTTCGGGACACCCGACGCTTCGGGGAGTCCGACTTCGATCGAGTCGACGAATCGCATGACTTTCTGACGCAACGAGAGGCCGCGACCGGAGGTCTCGACGACCTCGGCCTTGAACTCCTCGGCGGTGTCACCTTCTTCGGGCTCTACCCGGTATTGGAGATACGAGACGGGCCCGAAGTAGACCGGCTCGCTACTGCGCACGGCATGTTCGGATTCGGGGCTGTCGAGATCAGGTGCGTGTTCAAGACCCAACTCCAGGTCGATCCAGTCCGACCACGTCACCCCATCCTCGGAGGTTCGGACGCTCGCGGCTCTCGGCGGTGCGCTCCGCCACGAAAGCCCGGCAAGGGTGGCGTCGACTTCGATCACATCGGTCACGAACACGCCATCCTCGACGGCGACGGCTTCGCTCTCCAACGCGATCGACTGCACGATCGCGGGTGCAGGCGCCCAGCCGATACGTACTCCAAAGACGATGCCGAGGATCACAACTGCTGTGACCACGACACCGATCGTGACTCGCTTCTTGCTGTTCATGTGATCACCCGAGGGTTGGTGCAGTCGACGGGATGCCTACCTGACTGCTCCGAGAACAGTGTACGAGCGGGTAGAGATAGGTCGTGGCATTCCGAAACGACCTACCGGAATCTGGAATACGACGGGTCAGCGGGTACGCAGTCGGTTGACGATGCGTTTCGGGGTCGCCAGCCAGAACCCGACGCCGTAGGAGACATGCATCGTCATCGCTGCGAAGCCGGCGCCGAGCCGCCGTGCGATCGATCCCGGCACCCGCGCAATCGAGATCCCGAGCACGGCACCGACGTAGGCGAGCACGAGCTGTGGCAGCCATCGCCTCGCACTCGGTACCGCAGCCGATCCGACGAAGGCGGCGACAAGACCGACAGGGGCCAACGGACGCAGCGATGGGAAGACGCCGTGGCGTGTCAACATATGCGCCTTCGCATCCCCGTACCCCGAGTACTGCCGGATCACGCCAGCAACGCTCGAGCGTGGGTGGTAGACGGCGTTGATCGCGGGGTCGAACCACACGACGCCCCCACGCTTGCGGAGCCGGAACGAAAGATCGGCGTCCTCTCCCGCCGGTCGCATGGTGGTGTCGAATCCGCCGAGCTCCCCGAACGTGTCACGCCACAGGGCACCACACATCACGGAATCGACCTGTCCTGCGACGCTGTCGATGGCGAACCGTGCGTTTCCGACACCGATGCGGGATTGCATGGCCCCCGCAACCCAGTCCCCGACGCGGGTCAACCCGACCGGGTCCCATCGACCCCCGACGAGGTCCGCCCCGGTGGCGAGCAAGGCGTCGACGACCCGCTCGACGTAGTCGCTGGGATAGTCGGCATGCGCATCCCAGCGGACGAGCACGTCGCCCTCCGCAAATTCTGCCGCGACGTTGAGGCCGGCCGATTGGTGCCGCTCTGGGTTGTCCACGAGTCGCACCTCGATGTTTGACTCGTATCGGTCGACGGCTGCCCTGGTTCCATCCGTCGATCCCCCATCGGCCACGATCACCTCGAGCCGACCGCGGTCGTATGACTGCGACTCCGCAGCACGCAGGATGTCATCGATGTGATCGATCTCGTCGAGCGTCGGCACGAGGATCGAAACCGAAGGGTCGGTGGGTCTATCGATCATCGACCCCTCCCCCGTGTGGCGTGTGGTACCACCCCTTCTGTCGCCGGGCGGTGAGCCGTTCCGGAATCCAGTAGGCGGCGAAGAGCAACAAGAGCGGCACTTGGACGATGCGACGGGCTCCCGCACCTTCGCGGGCGAGGGCAACGACGATCACGACAGCCGCGGCCAGCAGGGAGATCGCTGGGACCCATGGCGAGATGAAGAGCCACTCGGGCCGCAGGAATCCGAGACCGGTGACGATCACAAGGATGCTGAATGCGATGATGCGACCCGGGAGGACGAGGTGCACCAAGCGGTCCAATCGTGCGACGGACCATCGGCCTTGGCCACGGACGAGAAAAGCAATCCTGTGCATCCGGCCGATCCGCCGTCCGGCGACCCAGCGGGCGCGCTGTCGGACCAGGACCTCCGCAGATCCCGGCTTCTCGTCAGCAACACATGCGCTCGGGATCCAGTGGACACGCCGCCCCATCACGGCGAGCCGATCCGCAAGGTCCTGATCCTCGGTCAACCCATCGGCCCCGGAGGTGAGCATCCCCACGTCACTGCCGGCGACCGCAAACCCGGTCCCGTGGACCATGTTGTCGATGCGCAGGTTCGCACGGGGCGCGTCGATCAGCCGATTGCTCATCCATTGCCACAGCGCTGCGGCAAGTGCGACCTTGGACTCATCCGGATTGGATGGCTCGATCCTCGCCTGAACGACGGTCGCACCGGCGGCGAACGTGTCGTTCACCGCCCGAGCGAAGCCACGGTCGACAAGGTTGTCCGCATCCACGACCGCGACGATGTCGTCCTCCTCGATCTCGACACGGTCGACGAGCCAGGCAAGCGCAGCGCCCTTGGATGCAGCGCCTTCCTGTCGCTCGTGGACCACGACATCGGGATGTGCATTGGCGACAGTGGCGTCTGAACAGCGGTCGGCGACAAGGTGCACGACGACGCGATCACCGGGGTAATCCTGATCGGCTGCGCTGGACGTGGATCGGCCGATGACGCGCTCTTCGTCATGGGCGGCGATCAAGAAGACGACGCGCCGATGCGCATCTGCAGGCTGCGCAGGCCGAGGGTCGCGCCATGCGAACACGGAACCCGCCAGGAACAGCCACACGCGGATCAGACACACAGCCGCCACTGCGGACACCAGGAATATCACGGTGCAGCAGTGTACCGGGCAATAACCTGCGCTCGATGCCCGACACCCTCCCGAACCCAGATGGGACGAATCCCCGACGCGCCGCAGTCTTCGGGTACTTCGGGGAGGGCAACCTCGGTGACGACCTCCTGCTTTCCGTCCTCGCCGAGGAGGCCGCGACGAACGGGATCGAACTGGTCGCTGGATGGGGCGCAACGTCCCCGTGGGACCCGCCTTGCCCGACCATTGCTCGGTCACCGGAAGCCACCATCGAACAGCTCGAACGGTCGGACCTCTGCATCGTGGGGCCCGGTGGCCTGTTCCACAACGCGCGCGCCGGCCGACCGTACTTCGACCGCGGTCTCCTCCACATCGATCGAGTCACCGAACATGCGCATGCGCTGGGTATTCCGATCCTCGCGATCGGCATCGGCATCGGACCCCTGATCGGACCTACGAGTCGACGGGTGGCTGGCCGCATCCTTCGCAGGTGCACGGATGTCGCCGTGCGCGACGATGCAAGTCAGGATTTTGCTGCGACGTACGGCGTGGAAGCGAGGCGCATCGACGATCTCGTGATCGGCGAATTCGCGAGCTCCCGACAGAGACGATCCGAAGGGACGACGGTTGCCCTCAACCTCCGGCCATGGGGACGATCGAGGGAACAGCGGGCGCGCGAGGAAGCCGTCGCAGCATCGTTGCAACGCATGATCCAAGCGGGAGAGATCGAGCGCGTCGTCGGTGTACCGATGTCCGTCGGACCGGATCCACGGACGTCCGACGTCCCACCACTTGAGCGGGTGCTCCGGCAGGTCGGTGGGGAGACGCACCTCGTCGCCGTCAACGAACCCGAAGACGCCATCGAAGCGATCGCTTCCAGCGATGTGTTGCTCGGGATGCGGCTTCACGCCGTCATCCTCGGTGCCAACCACGGGATCCCGACGATCGCCATCCCCTACAACGAGAAGGTCCGATCCGTGCCCCGCGAGGGCACGGTTTCGTGGACGGAGGCGACGATCCCCGAATCAACAGCCGAAGCGCTCCGATCGGCGCTCGCAACCGAGCGACGTGAACGACTCACTCCCCGAACCGACCGACGCATCTTCCGGCTGGAGGGATCACCGGCACCGGAGGCGCCAGCGTCGGCTGGACCCTTGGAGTCCATACGGCTAGGCATCGGACTCTGAGCGGCCCGCTGTACGCTACCGGCGTGTCACAGCAGCAGCGTCTCGTTCGAAACACGGTCTTCGCAGCCTTCGGAATCGCCGGGGCCGGTCTTGTGCGATTCCTGTTCGCCCTCGTCACCGGCCGGGAGTTCGGACCCACCGAGCTCGGCCTTGTCGCTGTCATCATCTCGGTTGCGACGATCGTGACCATCCCCGCTGCCGGGATCGGGGCGGCAGGGAACCGATACCTCGCCGTCGCAACAGGTGCCGGTCGGCAGAATCGCCGCAATCAGGTCCTGGCAGCGACATGGACCGCTGGCGTCCTCGCGGTCGTCGTGGGCGGTGTCGGTATGTGGGCGTGGTACACGTTCCTCGACACCTCCGCTGGGATGGATGCAACCCTCATCCTGCTCGGTGCCTCGTTTGTCATGTCCTACGGCGTGTACCTCGTCGCAAAAGCAGCGATGTTCGGCGACGGGCTGGCACAGCGGTATGCGATCGGCGAGATCGCCGGGATCGTGCTGTTCGCTATCACGCTGTCGGTGGTCATCGTGGCCGACCTCGGTGTCGAGTGGACTCTGCTGTCACAGATCGGATGGACGGTCGGAGTCATCGTCGCAGCGACACGGGCGAAAGTGGGGCCGCGGATCGGAATTCGAGGGTTCGAGTCCCAAGGGTTCTGGCCCTTCGCCACGAACGCAACGCTCGGCTCGATCTTGTCCCTCGGGGTGACGCAGGCGACCGTCGTGGTCATGGCAGCCGTCCACGGCAACACAGCGGCTGGTCTGCTTGCGGTGGCGATCGCCCTGACAGCACCGTTGTACCTGCTCCCCCGAGCGCTCAGCCTCGCACTGACCCCATCCATGAGTTTCAGTGTCGGTGCCGGAGACGCACGTCGAGCCGATTCGGAAGCCCGGTTCACGACGACGGTCATGGCAACGGCCGGAGCGGCGACCGTTGCCGTCGTCATCTTGCTTACGCCTGCCCTTCTCGCTGTCTACGGCCCGTCGTTCGAAGACGCTCGCGCACTCGTCAATCTCTACGCAGTGGCTGCCGCGCTCGTGGTCGCGGCGATCCCGACGGTGAATCGGTTCCAGTCGGAAGGGAACCGTCCGCTGGCCTTCACCGTTGCTGCCTCCGGCGTCGGACTGATCGCGGCGATCGTGGTGTGGCTGGCTGCCGGCAGCAACGGGATCATCTGGATCGGAATCGGGTACCTCGCATCGGTCGCAATCAAGTCGCTGCTGCCAATGCTCGCCGCCCGTCGAATCGTGGGCGCATGGACCGTCGACGGCGCATGGCCCGTCGTGCTCGCCATCATCACCGTTGGCGCAGCCTTCCTTCCGTCACCGTGGAACGTCGTCGTGGTCGCCCTCCTCCTCGTCGTGGTCCTCGCAACGTTGGCAGCGGCAGGTATCCGGTACCGATCAGCGATCTTTGCGGGACGAACGGACCGCCCGTTCACGGTGGGAGTGATCACGAACGCCTACCCGCTGCCAGGGCATCCCTACTTCGGTGTGTTCGTGCGCGGTCGGGTCGATGCCTATGAATCGCTCGGTTGTCGGGTCGCTTTGGTCGCTCCGCGCCGGCGTTCGGGAGTCCTGAAGTACCTCATGCTCGCTGCCGACACCGTCCGTCTCCTGCTCACCGGCCCCATTCCCGATGTGTTCGAGTGCCATCCGACACAACCGACGGGAATGCTCGGCGCTTTCGCCGCACGCATCGCCCAGCGGCCGTTGGTCCTCTATGCGCACGGTGCGGATACTCGTCTTCCGCTGCGATTCCCCCTCGAGCAGCTGACACGCCGTTCGATTGCCTCCGCAGCCGAGATCCATACGAATTCGGCTGCCACTGCCGCATCGCTCAGGGAACGCTGGCCGGGAGCGGGCGATGTCGCCATCCTCCCACCGGGAATCTCCGTTCCCGAGACGGCACCGCCGCCTGCATCGGCCCGGTCGACTGACATTGTCTACGTCGGAAACCTCATCGACCGGAAGGGGGTGGATGTGCTCCTCCAGGCCGTCGCAACCCTGCCACCGTCCACGACGGTTCGCATCGCGGGCGATGGCGAGGACGCCCAACGGCTCCGCACCATGGCGTCGAAACTACCCCACGACATCGAGTTCATCGGTCCAATCGAACCGTCGGAGGTCGTGCCCCTGATGGCGACCGCACGCGTCGTCGCAGTCCCTTCTCGACTCGAGCCGTTCGGCCAGGTCGCTGCCGAGGCGCTCTCGTCCGGCACACCTGTCGTCGTCACCAGGACGGGAGGGCTCGCCGAGATCCCGGATGAACGATGCGGGATGGTGGTGCCGCCGGATGATCCCACCAGTCTCGCAAGCGCCCTCGCCACGATTCTCACCCTCGATGACGCGGCATGGACCGAGTACTCCGACGCTGCACGGCAGCGGAGCACCAGCTTCTCGGTCCACCACCTGGCGGAGCAGACCATCGACCGGTACCGACGCATCGCCGATACCACGGTCGGTTTCGAGCGTGTCCGATAGACTGGTATCCATGCTCACGGAAACCCAGTCGTCGCGTCGCGCCCTCGATTCTGCGGTCGCCACGGCGGCATTCGGGCTCGTCGGCGCCACCGCCGTCGGCATCGTCGTGGCGATGCTCACGTCTACGGCGATCGGCGGCACCGTAGGCGTCGGACTCGGGGTCGCCGTGGCCGTGTACGCCAGCGCAAAGGGGCAGTTGTTCGCGTTCATCGGGAGCATCGAGGCGCTGCCGGGTGCCGCGATCACCCTTTTCCTCCTCGGCGCATTCGTACCGGTCTCCGTCGACGCCACGCTCATCGCCGGACTCTCCCTCGATGACGTCCCGACACTCGCAGCGGTGGGACTCGGCCTGCTGTGGGTCGCCGGAAACCGCTCATCGATCACCCTCCCCCGCATCGCCGTCCCCCTGTTCGCACTCGTAGCGTGGACACTCGTCACCTGGGCACTCGTCGACCCTTCGCTACGAAGCCTGTTCATCGGAACCGGGCGTTGGGCGATCTATGCCTTCATGTTGGTGCTGGGGATCATCTGGTTCAAAGAGACGACGATGCGGTGGTGGTTCATCGGACTCCTCATCGCCCTCGCCTTCATCCAGGCACTCGTCTCGATCTGGGCGTATCACGCCGACTGGTTCGTCACGGGGTCGTTCGTCGGCATCGAGCGCTTCCGCTGGTACCAGCCGCTGAGCGACGTCGTCAACGGCCGGGCGACCGGCTTCCTCGGGATTGCGTCGAACTTCTTCGGCGGATATGTGCTCATCCCGGCATTCGCTGCCTTGGGCATCGCACTGACGCGCCGATCGACAGCGATCACCGCATCGATGCTGACCGTCTTCGGCTTGCTGACGTACGCAGGCGTCATCTCGTACACCCGTGCGACGGTGATCGGACTCATTCTCGGAGTGATCGGACTCCTCGTTGTTACTCGCCCGCTCCCGATGGTCCCTGTCGTGGTCGCAGTCGTGGCGATCGCGATCATCGCGACACCGTTCCTGTCCCGATTCGAGGAGGGAAATGATCGTCTGTCGCTCACGGGGGAAGCAGCATCGATCATCTCGAAGAACCCCATCACCGGAGTCGGCAGTGGCGACTATCTCGATCCCGTGACCGGTGAGCCAACGGAGGACGGCAGTCCCGAAGTGACGCCGCACAACAGCTTCTTGCTCCAGGCATCCGAGACCGGACTTCTCGGTGGGCTCCTCCTCCTTGCCGCGGTCCTCGCACTGCTCGCGGGTGTGTGGGGTGGTCCGCTCGACCGGACCACGGTTGCAGGACTCATGTGCACTGCCATATTCGCCGGGATGGGTGCAGTTCTCGTCCAGACCTTGTCGAACAACCTGCTCCACATACCTCCCGTCGCCACCCAGTTCTGGCTTGCGGGCGCTGCCGGAGTGGCCTTCGCGACGAGCGCCGACGGTAGCTGGGCACATAAACTCTCACTCCCCACCTTCAGTAGGGAACCATGATCCACGAAACGGCCATCGTCGAAGATGGCGCACGGCTCGATGAAGGCGTCAACGTCTGGGCCTTCACGCAGGTGCGGAGCGGTGCCAGCATCGGCGAACGAACGAACATCGGCAGCCACTCCTACATCGACACCGACGTCGTACTGGGGAGGAATTGCAAGGTACAGACCGGCGTCCGCATCTTCCATGGTGTCACCGTCGGAGATGGCGTCTTCATCGGTCCCGGGTGCATCATCACCAACGACCTCCATCCGCGAGCCATCACCCGCGACGGGTCGCCGAAGAGCGCCGATGACTGGACGGTGACACCGACGAAGGTCCACGATGGGGCCTCCCTCGGTGCAGGGAGCGTTGTCGTCGCCGGGTGCGACATCGGCGCATTCGCTCTCGTCGGCGCCGGTGCCGTCGTCACGAAACAGGTCCCCGCCCACGCGATCGTCGTGGGCACACCAGCCCACCAGATCGGATGGGCATGCCATTGCGGAAATCGATTGATCGAATCCGACCACGAGTGGAGATGCAACGAATGTCAGACAGCAGTCAAGATTTCATCGGAATAGCCTCGCCAGAGATCACGGAAGCCGAGGAACGGGCAGTCCTCCGTGTGCTGCGCTCCGGTCGCCTGGCACAAGGCCCCGAGGTCGAGCGCTTCGAGCAGGTATTCGGAGAACTTCAGGGGACGCCACACGTTGCAGCCGTGTCCAACGGCACCACAGCGCTCCATACCGCACTCCACGTGCTGGGTATCAAGTCCGGAGACGAGGTCCTCGTCCCCGCGTTCACGTTTGCGGCCTCCGCCAACGCCGTCATCGCAACCGGTGCAACGCCGGTGTTCGTCGACATCGCCGACAACTGGCACATCGACCTTGCCGACGCTGCAGCAAAGGTGACCGATCGCACCGCTGCGATCATGCCGGTGCACCTGTACGGGCTGATGACAGACATGCAAGCGGTGTCAGCGTTCGCTGCCGAGCACGAACTCGGGATCGTCGAAGACGCTGCACAGGCACACCTCTCGCGTCGTGACGGCCACGCAGCAGGTTCTGTCGGTGTTGGGGCGTTCTCGTTCTATGCGACCAAGAACGCCATGACCGGCGAAGGCGGTGCGGTGACATCCCAGGATGCCGAGGTCATCGAGAAGGCGAAGCGATTCCGCAACCACGGCATGACCACGCGCTATACGCATGTCGAGTGGGGTCTCAACCTCAGGATGACCGAACTCCAAGCCGCCATCGGTACCGAGCAGCTCTCGCGTCTCGAGAAGTGGACGGAACGTCGTCGTGCAATCGCAGATCGATTCACGCAGGAACTGCCGTCGCTGTTCACACCTCCGACCGAACCGGACGGGGCGTACCACGTGTATCACCAATACACCGTCGAAGTCCCGGTGGAGCTGCGTGACACCATCCGCAGCCGCTTCATCGATTCGGGCATCGGCGTCGACGTCTACTACCCCACCCCAGTGCCGTCCCAGGCAGCGTTCGAGGGCTCGTCGGCCGAGGGGCGATACCCCGCAGCCGAACGCGCCGCGGCGTCAATCCTCAACCTTCCTGTCCATCACCAGATCACGGATGCCGACATCGATCGGATCGTGTCCGTGGCGTCAGCGATCGCCGAGGAGCTCGCCTAGCGGCTCGCCTCTTCAGCGACGATATCGATCAGATTCGCCCGCTGCACCGGCCATGCGATCGCATCGAGTGCCTGTTGTGCCGCGGTGACACGCTCGTGGATGTCCGAGGCTGACATCGCATCGATCTCACGTAGCCGTTCGGCGATCTGGTCGGCGTCCCCACCCGTCGTGTAGAACAAAGTGCCTTCCGGGAAGTAGCGCCGCATCGTCCTCGTGTCGGCGGCCAGCACCGGCAGCCCAATGCTCGTCCACTCCACCACCTTGTTGGAGAAGGACAACTCTCCGAGACTGTCCGGCTTCGGGACGTTCGCTCCAAGCCAGGCATCGGACAGATGTGAGCGGATCTCTCCGTAGGGGACGCGTCCGACGAACTCGACCCGGTCGCCTATTCCTTGTCGTACGACGTAGGTGCGGAGCCGGTCGAGGTCCTCGCCGTCACCGATCACCTTGAGCGCGATCGAAGGGATCTCGTCGCATACGGCTGCGACCGCATCGACGATGTCGTCGAGACCGTAGCGGCGTGCCACGGTTCCCGTGAAGACGATGACACGGCTGTCCCCACGCCGCTCGATCGGTGGCCAACCGGCCGGGTCCGGTACGTTCATCACGATGTCGAACTCCTCGTCCGGCGAACGGGCGTTCAGCACGTCTGCAAGAGGTTCGTGGACCGTGATCAAACGATCTGCGGCAGCAATACCCATCCGCTCCTGGAGTGCGAGCATCCGGAAGAGAAGGGACGAATCGCGGCCCTTCGCGACCAGAAGTTCCGGCATCGGGTCGTGGATGTCGAGGACGATGCGTGCACCGAACAGCTTCGCCGGCAACGCAGCGACGGCGAATACATCGGGTGGCGAGTTGACGTAGACGACATCGGGTCGATGGCGAAGGCAGCGAATCAACACCCAGGTGAACATCCACAGGAAGAACATGCCGTACTCGAAGGCGTACCGGACCGCACTCCCCTGGCGACGTGCGATCGGAACGCGCCACGTACGCAAGTTCGGCTCCCGGATTGGCTGGTCGAGGAACAGACCTTCTACGGCCCAGTCTTCCTCCACGAAGGCGGAAACCGCGCGGTTGACTCTCGGATCGTTCTGGAGGAAGGAGTGGCTGACGACGAGAACCCGGGTCAACGTCCGATTCCCGTGTAGGTCAAACCCATCGATTCGATCTCGGTCGCATCCCATGCGTTGCGTCCGTCGAGGAACGCTGCCCCGGAAGCACCGCGCACGATCTCGGTGGTGAACTCCGTGTGTGGTGTCACGAGGACGAATGCGTCGGGTGTCGACTCACCGTCCCATGGATCGAGCCCGAGGGCCCGGACCGCGTCCGGTTCATAGAGCGGATCGGTCACCTGAAGGTCTCCCCCCGCTGCGCGAACTGCGGTGTCGAGCCCGAACACGGGGGATGACACGTGCTCGCGCACGCCGGGGCGATACGCCACCCCGAGGGCGACGATGTTCTTGCCCTGAAGGGTCCCGAGCATCGACGAGAGCTTGTCGGCAGCGAGCTGTGGCATCGAATCGTTGACCGACCTCCCGAGAGAGATCAGTTCCGATGGGACGCCAGCGTTGAGCAGGAGATGCGGATAGTGCGGGATGCAGTGCCCGCCGACGCCGATGCCAGGGGCATGGATGTGGGAGAACGGTTGGCTGTTGGCCCCCTTGATCACATCGGTGACGTCGAGACCCAGCCGGTCACAAATTCGGGCCAGCTCGTTGGCGTAGGCGATGTTCAGGTCCCGGTAGGTCGTCTCCGCAAGCTTCACCATCTCGGCGTCCTCGCTCGACGCGACCGGCCAGACCTCGGCGGACAGCACGGATTCGTAGAACTGGACAGCGGCCGTAGTCGAGGCGTCGTCGACCCCACCGACGATCTTCGGGTAGGTCTCGAGGTCTTGGAATACGCGCCCGCTGAACACACGCTCGGGCGAGAACGCCACGAGCGTCGCAGGTGCGCTCTCGCGGAGACGTTTCGCAAACCGGTCCTTGGTCGTCCCCACGGGAAGCGTTGTCTCGAAGACCACGAGCGTCTCACCGTCGAGGTTGTCAGCGAGAGATTCGACAGCGCTGTCGAGCACGCGGAAGTCCGGCACGCCGTCGATCGCCAACAGCGGCACCAGGACGACCACGACATCTGCATCAGTGACGGATTCGTACGTCGTCGATGCGCGAAGGGTGCCGTTCTCGACGGCATCGGCAACGGCCTTCTCGAGTCCGGCCTCACCGTGGATCGGACACTCGCCGGCGTCGATCGAAGCGACGATGGCAGGGTCGATGTCGATGCCAGAAACGTCTGCGCCGTTGATGGCGATGTACGCGGCGATCGGCAGGCCCATCTTGCCGAGGCCGATGACGGAAACGCGCTGCACTGGAGGTCCTGACTCGGGGATCGTGGAATTGTAGACCCCAGCACCCCGTTGCGTCACCGCACCAGGGCCTCTTGCCACGCTGCGAGGAGCGTCTCGACGCTGTGGGCGTACCCGGTCAAGTCGTACGTCCGGGCATACGGACCGCCGACCTCCGGGACGAGCATGAAGCGGCCGGTCGGGCCTGCCACGGTGTCGATGCGACCGATCGGCTTGACGACGGCTACCCACTGGGCCCCTTCGTGATGGCTCACGAAGACCGGTTCGACAGCTCCATGTTCCTCGAGGACGAGCGCGAGGATGCCCCCGTCCGTCGGGAGCGCCGGGTACCGCGTGTTCCCTGCGAGGACCAGGTAGTCCCAGGTGGCGAGCATCGCGTCGATGTCATCGAGGAACATCGCACTGACTTCTTTGCGGTTGTAGCTGTAGAGCAGCGCCTCGTCGCCTCTCGCGGCCACGAACGGCTTGCCGATCCAGCCGTAGATCTGTGAGAACGTCGGTTCGGCGGGGTCTGTGTTGTTGAGTTGGTTCACGAGGATCGGTGTAAGCGCCACACGTTCGTGATCGATGCCGAGTCGCCACACGGACTGGAACGCCGCCGGAGAACCAGCGAACGACGCCGCATCGGTGTTTGCGTCGATCCAAGACGCCGCGTCCGTAGTCGCCGTGGATTCGTAGGTCAGTCGTTCGAAGTCCCACACTTCTTCGATCCGTTGGACGGCCACCACGCCACCGAACACGACGACGCCGCAGAGGCCGGCAACTGCTCCGAGTCGCAGGGCAGATGATGGTTGCGCGGCGATATAGAAGCCGACGCCGACCGCAAGCGCGACCGGCAACAAGATCGCGTTTCGCGGCGATGTCGCAGCAAAGCCGGTGAACACGAGGAGGGCAACGCCCCCGACGGCGACCGATGCGACGAGTTGACCGGTCGGATCACGCCGCACCGTCCACAACGAGAACAGACCAAGA
>JAUIIM010000124.1 GCA_030431785.1 Acidimicrobiia bacterium
CGCTCGAACCAGGGTCGTCGGCAGCAGCGCTCGTGTTCGAGCACACATGGTTCAAGCCGCTACGGAATGAGATCCTCGACTCAGACGGCATCCTGCTCGCCAACATGCGGGTGCCCGGTCTTGTCGTAGAAGAAGTCATGGCCGCCGTCGCCGAACTCGGATAGGAAAGGGAGATCACATGCCACGAAGAAGAGGACGTCCGGGACTCGTCGGGACGATGGCACGTACTGCTGTCGTCACAGGTACCGCTACTGCAGTCCACGGTGGGATGACACGCCGTCAGCAAGGGAAACAGCAGGCTGCCTACGAGCAGGAAGCCGCCAATCAGGCAGCGTTCGAGGCGCAACAGCAGCTTGCGCAGATGCAAGCCCAGCAGGCCGCTGCTGCGGCCGCTGCACCTGCGCCTGCCCCTGCTGCACCCCAGGGAGATCTCATGGCTGAGCTTCAGAAGCTTGCCGACATGAAGGCTGCAGGAATCCTCTCAGAGGACGAGTTCACCGCCGCGAAAGCGAAGCTGCTCAGCTGACCGCTCGGGGCACGATGATGAAGGACGGGACGGGGATCTCCTCGTCCCGTCCTTCGTTGGGTCGTGGCCCCGTCGTGCGATAGGGTGGCGCAATCGTGCCGATTGCCCGACGTGAGGTGAGCGTGTGATCGCCCAGATCCCCGGTGTACCGGATGACATATCTGAGATCGTGGACACCACCCAGGTGACCCCGTTCGATTGGTTGTGGGCGCTGGTCGCCGTCGTCGGTGCGTTCGTCATCGGACGGTTCGCACGGACCATCGCCCGAAGGTATGGCCGAAGGGCCGGGCTGTCCGCGAACATCATCGACTTGTTCGGCACCGTCATCATGTGGTGCGTGGTGGCCGTCGGCGTCGTCGTGGCCTTGGTATTCCTCGGATTGGCGGTCACACCGCTGTGGCTCTTGATCCTGCTGTTCATCGCCACGCTGCTGATCGGGGGCCGATCCCTCCTCGAGGCCTTCGGTGCGGGCGTACTGCTCCAAGCCCGGGCGCCGTTCGAGCCCGGGGACCTCGTGGAGGTGGAGGGCGGACAGGGGATCGTGGCCGAGGTGAACTCCCGAGTCGTCGTGCTCGACACGGTGGACGGGACGAGGATGTTCATCCCCAACACGAAGGTCCTCGCCGGGACGATCGTGAACCTGACCCACCGCAAACTGCGTATGGCGACCTTGCAGCTCGATGTCGAGTACGGCACCGACCTTGATCAGGCCATCGAGATCGCCGAAGCATCGACGCAGAACGCCAAAGGGGTCCTGCGTCGACCAGCTCCTCGAGCATGGGTCTCTGCCTTCGAGGACTCGTCGGTGCGGATCGCGTTCCGTTTCTGGCACGCTGCCTCACTGGCCGAGGAGTGGGATGCGACCGATGCCGCCGCCCGTGCCGTCTATCGGGCATTCCGCGATGCGGGCATCAGCTTTGCGTTCCCGAACACCACGCTGTGGTGGGGATCGGATGAGGATGGTTGACGCCCCTCGCCTTCGGCGTCGTGCGGCCAGCCTCGTCGCCACAAGGTCGCAGACCGGGCATGAGGCCGATGCAATCGATCTGGTCACTTCTTGGATCCCGGACTCCGTCGACCAAACGGACCGCTGGACGGATGCGATGCAGGAAGTCGAAGTCGATCCCGCCTACCCGGGGCGTGAGGTCGAACGCAGCGAGATCCCGGTGGTCGCGGCGACGGTTGCTGGCAATCGTCCAGGGCCGGTCACTGTCCTCACCGGGCATGTCGACGTCGTCCCGGTCGGTGACCCCGACGGATGGACCAAGGATCCCACCGGGCAGGTGCACGGTGACGTTCTGTATGGGCGTGGTGCATGCGACATGAAGGCCGGCGTCGTCGCTGCTCTCGAAGCGTTCAGTGTTTTCGCCGACTCGGAACGTGATTTCGCCGGCGAGATCAGATTCGTCGCGGTGCCCGGAGAGGAAGACGGAGGAACGGGAACGCTTGCGGCGATTCGGCGCGGGTGGACGGGTGATCAAGTCATCATCACGGAACCCACCTCCGACGGTTCAGGGCCGCGACCGGTCATCTGCCATGGGGGAGCGTTGACGTTCTCCCTCGGCGTCACGGGGAAATCGGCGCATGCAGCAAAGCGTCATGAGGGGGTGTCTGCGCTCGACAAGTTCGAACTCGTCCACGCAGCGCTCCGCGATGCCGAACGGGACCTCAACGATTCGGAGCAGCATCCCCTGATGCGCGCGCTCGGCTTGCCATACCCCACGACCGTCGGCGTCATCAGGGGAGGGACGTGGGCTTCCAACGTCATGGATGAGTTGACGGCGGAGATCCGGGTCGGCGTGCGTATCGATGAGACGGTCGATGAAGCGGAGGAGCGCTTCGCCGGTGACATCAGGGAACGGGTGCAATCGGATCCGTGGTTCGTCGATCATCCGCTGCGGATCGAACGCACCGGTGCGGCGTTCGGATCGTCGTCAATCGACCCAGACGCCCCGGTCGTCGCCGCGCTGCTCGATGCCAGCAGGCAGACCGACGGGATCGAGCGGCACCCCGCCGGAGCACCGTACGGGTGCGACATGGCGATGTGGGTCCGTGAGACCGGAGCAACCGCCGTCGTCTTCGGACCGGGCGATGTCTCGGTCGCGCACGCCCCCGATGAGTACGTCGACCTTGCCGAGGCCGAACATGTGGCGAACGTCCTCGTGGCGACGCTCGAGCGGCTGCACGCCTGATGTCAAAATGCGCTGCGGATTTCCCACAAATCGGGGAACACGGGCTTGAACAGGGTGGATGCAAGGAACTCCGCACCCGACGACCCGCCGGTGCCGATCTTGTGCCCGAGGGTGCGCTCGACCATCTTCACGTGGCGATATCGCCACTCCTGGAGACCTTCGTCGAAGTCGACCATCGACTCCATGAGGAGGGCGATGTCCGGCTTGTCCCGATAGCACGCAACGAGCTGATCATGGATCTCCGGACAAGGGACTGTCGCCGAAGTCGGGTCCTTGTCCCTGCACGACGTCGGAACGTCGATGCCTCGCGTGGTGAGGAAGTCGTAGAAGGCATCGACGATGGAGGGCTCGTTCAGGCGGCGTCTCAGTCTGTCGTGACTCGGTTCGGAGCTGGGATGTAGCTCGACCATCTGGGGGCGCTTGTATCCGAGCAGGAACTCGATCTCGCGGAACTGTGCCGATTGGAAACCTGACGCTGATTGCAGTCGTTCGCGGAAGCTTGCGAACTCCAGCGGCGTCATGGTCTCGAGAATGTCGATCTGAGCGACGAGAGTCTTGAGGATCGTCCTCGCACGCTTGAGCCCGGCCAGTGACTCGTGGAGATGGCCACCAGACAGCATCGTCCGAACTCGATCGAGCCCGTGGAGCATGACCTTGAACCACAGCTCGTACACCTGATGGATGACGATGAACAGCAACTCGTCGTGTTCCTCGGGATCGGACTGCGGGGTCTGGAGGGTGAGGAGTTCCTCGACCTTCAGGTACGACGCATAGGTGATCGCCTTCGTGCCATCCGCCGGCTCTGGTGCGTAGTCCTGGGACATCGAAAACCTCCGTTGGCATCGTAGCGAAGACGTTGCGCAGGTCCCGCAAACGGAAACTTGTCGTACCCGGATGACATCGTGTCCCCCAGCGTGCGAAAGGAACGGACATGACGAACGAACACGCCCCAGATGCACCGCCGTCCTCCAACGACGAAATCACGATGGTACGACTGGATGCACCGACGGCCGCTCGAGGATGGCTCGAGATGTTGACCGAACTGATAGGTGACCCCGAAGAGGCTGCAGTTGCCTACGCCAATGTGCTTGCAGCCATCGAGAGTGACGACGAGTTGTCCATCATCTGGTCGGCGGACGAGCAGGCAGCGTGAGGTCTCACCGACCGACGGCGACGGTGCGTCTCCATCCCCGTGTGCGCATTGCTGGATGGGCGGTCTGGATTCCGAGGGGACCCAGCATCCGGAAGTGGCCTAGTGGGTCGCGACCGCGCTGCCCGAAGGCACCGTCATCGGACCCCTAAAGAATGACGGATGCGACCGGTTGCGTGAGATGCATGTGACAACGAGAGAACCCCGGGGGCTTGCGCTCCCGGGGTTCTCTGCGAGTAGTGGTCGGTGACTAGTTGTCGAAACCAGCCGAGCTCTGACCGCTGTCGCCGGAACCGCCACCGGATCCGCCGCCGACCTTGCCCGGCGTTGCGTACTTCTGCCACCACAGCTTCGCCGTGTCGATACCGCCGATCCCGAAAGAGATCGCCAGTGCCGCACCGAATGCGAGGAACACGATCTTCACGAGGTCCTCTGCGAAGTCGATGTTCAGGAGGTCCATGGCGAAGAGGACACCGAACAGGATGATGAACACCCTGGTCAGCACGACCAGCCATCCGACGCCCTTGGCCTCGGCCATCGGCTTGATGAGTTCGGCTGTCCAGTTGGCGACGGCAGCGGCGATCAACACCACGGCAGCAGCGATCAGGACGACCGGGATCAAGGCGAGGAGACGTACGAGGAGGTCCTCGATGGTCTCGATCCGAAGAATCCGGACGACGACGAGCCAAAGCACGACCATCAGGTAGGCATACACGATGCCTGCGAGGATCGTTGCCGGCGTCTGGTCCGAGCGGGCGAGCGCCGCGGACACCCCGGAGCGGTCCCACAGCGGCTTGAGCCACGGAAGATCGAGGAACGCGACGATTCCCTTGCGGACCCACTTCAGGATGAAGCGACCGACGATGAGGACAGCGAGTGCGACCAGGATGAGGATTGCCCACTCAACCAGGGTCTCGCCGAGCGATCGCATTTCTTCCAGGAAATTGTCCCAGAAAGACATGGATGGTTCCTTCCAATAGATTCGCCCCCATTATGACAGCCTGAGCGTGGCTGTTGACGGGGAAATTCGGGTAATCGCCGTCGATGTCCCCGGGAACTACTTCTGCTGTTCCTTCCACACCTTCTTGCGTGCCTTCATCTCGGCTCTTCCCTCATCAGAGGTGACTTCGGAGATGTTGGGCCACTCGGGGAGGTTGTCATCCCAACCGGCGGGTTCGATGTCGAAATGCCTGGCCAGCACGGCGGCGTACACGCGCGCTTTGTAGTCGCCGAAACCTGGCATGGACTTGATCCGTTTCAGCAGTTCCTTGCTGTCCGCCACGCCGGTCCAG
>JAUIIM010000125.1 GCA_030431785.1 Acidimicrobiia bacterium
CGAGAGCCACGCACTCGCAGATGCGCTTGGCGGTACCTCAGTTGTCGAGCGCCTCGAGGGACTCGGCCAGCAGGTCGAAGGTCTTGCGATCGACTGGCTTGTCGTCGATGGAGGGTCAGGAGTCGTTGGCTCCACGATCGGCGCCGAACAGATCCGAACGAGGACCGGCGTCTCCGTCGTAGCGGTCATCCGTGACGGCAACGCGCATCCGGCGCCGGAGCCCGACTTCGAGATCGCATCGGGAGACGTCTTCGTCGTGGTCGGTACGAGCGACGGAGTCGCTTCCCTCGTCGACATCCTCAGCGGGTAGCTATGGACCACCGGGCACAGCTGCTGGTTGAGCTCGGCGCGGTCATCCTCGGTCTCGGGATCCTGTCCCGCATCGGGGGAAGGCTCGGTATTTCGCCGATTCCGCTCTACCTGCTCGCAGGATTGGCGCTCGGGGACGGAGGAATCGTCCCGATCGTCACATCTGAAGAGTTCATCGAGGTTGGGGCAGAACTCGGCGTGATCTTCCTTCTCCTCATGCTCGGGCTCGAATACTCCGCGACAGAGCTCGTGCAAGGCATGAAGTCGGTGGCACCGGCCGGCTTCGCCGACATCGTCCTCAACTTCACTCCCGGTTTCCTCGCTGGGCTTCTGCTCGGCTGGGGCCCTGTGGTTTCGCTCTTCCTCGGTGGCGTCACCTACATCTCTTCTTCCGGGGTGATCGCCAAACTCATCGGCGACCTCGGATGGACGGGTAACCGCGAGACGCCGGTGGTCCTCTCGATCCTCGTCTTCGAGGACATGGCGATGGCAGTCCTGCTCCCGATCCTCGGTGTCTTGGCGCTCGGCTCGGGCGCATCGACCGCGATCATCAGCATCCTGCTCGCCGTGAGTGTGCTGATCGCTGCTCTCTACCTGACGTATCGCACCGGAGACCGACTCGGGTCGTTCGTCTTCCACGTCTCGGACGAGGTGAGTCTTCTCACCGTGCTCGGCCTCACCCTCGTCGTCGCCGGTTTCGCCGAAGCGATCTCGATCTCCGCTGCGGTCGGGGCCTTCCTCGTCGGCATCTCGCTCTCAGGCGAAGCGGCGCACCGGGCACAGGCCCTGTTGGCCCCGTTTCGTGACCTCTTCGCTGCCGTGTTCTTCGTGTTCTTCGGACTGTCCACGGACCCGCGGACGATTCCTGCGGTCCTCGGGATCGCGCTTGCGCTCGCGGTCGTCACCGCTGTCACGAAACTCGGTTCGGGATGGATCGCGGCCGCACGTGCCGGGATCGGGAAGTCCGGTCGACTGCGTGCCGGTGCCATGCTCATCGCACGTGGTGAGTTCTCGGTGATCATCGCCGGGCTGTCTGTCGGACTCGCCGGTGCAGAGGATCTCCCGGCGCTCGCTGCTGCCTACGTGTTGATCATGGCTGTCGCAGGGCCGCTGATCGTCGTGTGGCTCGATCGGCGTGCGAAGTCGAAGGCGAGAGCGAAGACTGCCTGACCGCAGCGTCAGATGACGTCGTCGTCCCGATCGCGGGGGCGCCAGATCTCTGTCCAGATGAGGAACATCAGGATCGCAGTGGCGATGCCGACCCACGAGACCGGTGTGCCTGCTGCCGCCAGCATGGATGCGAGCACGACGGCTGCGATCGATTGCACGACCTTCTGTGCACGTCGGTTCGGCACCGGCCGGTCGAATCGGTCGCCATCCTCGACGTACTCCGGAAGCGAGTCGTCGTAGTACGGCTCTTCAGGTTCCATCCACTGAAGGTACCTCGCCTGCACGCCCGTTTTCGCGCTGCTTGTCGCGGACCACACAGATGGCCGTCCAACCGGCGACAGCAAGGCCCCCAAGGATGGCCACAATTCCTGCTAGGTGTTGGATGTTGCTCGGCGGTGTTGGCGGAGGTTCAATGGGCAGTCCTTCGTACAGGTGGCTCGGTGCGCGGCGACCGATCGGATCGAACAGTGTCCACGCGCATTCGTTGACGTGGTCCTTTCGGAGTACCCAGCCATTCGGAATACTGCCGTCGTCAAGTAGGGCTTCGAGTGTGCAGAACACGTCCTCGGTAGACGAGGCATCGACGACGAGTATCGACCCGACGACGAGGAGGGTGATCGCCGTCAACCCCGACAAGGCGACCAGTGCGTGGCTCGTAAACCGGTGCATCGCGTTCAGCGTAGTCTGCGTGGGCCCAGCGCTCGAATTGGAGCGCTACCTGTCAATTGAGAATGTTGCTCATCGCGGCATCAATCGTCGCGACCGAGCGTCGCACCTCGTACCACTCCAGGACCAACTCCACTTTGCCAGGGAACTGATCGTCGAAGTCGCCGTTGAGGTGGCGGAATATGAGCGCAAGCCGGTCGAAAAGGTCGGCATAGCGCAGGTACCAAGCAACCAGGTCGTGGTCGGCGCTGTCAGCCCAAAGTCGCCAGCCTTCAGCGACTCCGGTCGCATCTCCCCGGAAGGTGCCCATCTGGGATACCGGAGGCCAGTCTGCGCCATCGCCAGGCCATCGCTGATCTACGGTTGACAAGAACGATGTCTCGTCGAACAGTTCGATGCCTCGGTCGATGAGGTCCTGCACCCGCTCAGCCTCGAAGTCGGACAGATCGACCTCGACGCCGAGATCGAGTGGCGGCAGCAGGTCGGTCCCGCCTCCAGACGGTTCACACCCCAGCCCAGTCACGGCGACCACAACCGCCAGCGCCCACACGCGTACGGTCCTGGACTCACCCACGTGTCGAACCTGCTTTCACTCTCGACCCCTGATGGCCACGCTATCAACAGCCCAAGGCGAGCGCAACCGTCCCGTTCCAGGGCATCGAGGCAAGTTGGGAAACTAGCAAACCCCCTGCGATGCAAGGGGTTTGAGGTGGTGGTCAGGGGCGGGATCGAACCGCCGACCCCCGGTTTTTCAGACCGGTGCTCTACCAGCTGAGCTACCTGACCAAAGCGCTCGGGTCTTGCGACCCGAGCGTTGGAACTTGGCGGGAGCGACGGGATTTGAACCCGCGACCTCCGGCTTGACAGGCCGGCGTGAACTCCAGACTTCACCACGCCCCCGCGTTGTGCCCCCAGGGGAATTCGAATCCCCGTTGCCGCCTTGAAAGGGCGGAGTCCTAGGCCGCTGGACGATGGGGGCAGGGCGCCCGACATTGTACAGAGCCGGACCGGCTACGGACCATGTCGAGTATATCCGCGTTCGACCCCCATCACCCTCCACCCCTGTCCGCGTACCCAGGGTTCACGGCACGGCTCTTTGCAATCCCCAGCCCATGGAACGGCCACCCCCTCATACCGTGGGCTGGGGAGCACACATATGGGTGCCGTGAACCCTGGGTACGCGGTCACAACTACGCTCGGGACGGATGAGTGAACTGCAGGAACGGGTTGAGGCATGGATTGCCGGGGATCCGGATTCGGTGACTCGGCGAGAGCTGCAACGGTTGTTGGACGCGGGGGATACGACCGAGCTCGAGGACCGGATGGATGGGACCCTCGCCTTCGGCACTGCGGGTATCCGCGGTGTGGTCGGGGCAGGTTCGAACCGGATGAACCGTGCCACGGTGATCCGTACGACCGCAGGCCTCGCCGCTCATCTCCTGGACACCGTTGATCGGGAGGGCACCGCGGCTCCGCTCATCGTGGTCGGTAGGGATGCACGACCATCATCCGAGGCGTTCATGGAAGACACGATCGGTGTTCTCACTGCAGCCGGGTTTGCGGTGAAGTATTTCTCGGCTCCGACCCCGACCCCGCTTGTCGCGTATGCCGGACTCCAGCTCGGTGCGTGTACGTCGATCGTCATCACCGCCAGCCACAACCCACCAGCCGACAACGGATACAAGGTGTATGCGCCGAACGGAGTGCAGATCGTCTCGCCGATGGACACCCAGATCGCAGAACGGATCGAGGCTGTCGGCCCGGCCAACGAAGTACCTCGGGCGGCGGATCCATTCGGAGCATCGATGGCGGAATCGATCGACGACGAGATGTTCGAGCAGTACCTGCGCGACGTCGCATCGTCATTGCCGCCCATTGCGGGTGACCGCGGGATCTCGATCGTCTACACGCCGATGCACGGTGTTGGCGGATGGTTCGTCACTGAAGCGTTTCGTCGCTTCGGTTTCCCCAAGGTCAACCCCGTCGCCCGTCAGTTCGCACCGGATGGAACCTTCCCGACGGTCGACTTCCCGAACCCGGAGGAACCAGGGGCACTCGACCTCGCGCACGAGCTCGCCGAAGCCATCGATGCCGATCTCGTCATCGCCAACGATCCCGACACGGACCGGCTGGCTGTCTCGGTTCCCGGTCCCGGCGGTGTGTGGCGAGCGCTGAGTGGGAACCAGATCGGCTGCCTGCTCGCAGAGTTCCTGCTCGAGCACGGCACTCCACATGACGGCGCGGGATTCGTCGTCAATTCGATTGTCTCGTCACCCCTTCTCCGAACGATCGCTGACACCCACGGTGTCGGCTACGAACGAACGCTGACCGGATTCAAATGGATCTGGAACGCCGCACTCGATCTCGCCGACAGTGGCACGGGAAGTCTGATACTCGGGTACGAAGAAGCGCTCGGATACTCCGTAGGTACAACCGTCCGCGACAAGGACGGCATCTCGGCGTCTCTCGCATTCGGGATCCTCGCGGCCGAAGCGCATTCTTCGGGTCGGACCGTCTTTGACAGGATCGGCGATCTGTACGAACGGTACGGCGTGTGGACGTCGACGCAGGTTTCGCTCCGCATGGACACGCCCGATGGCGCTGAACGCATTGCAACTGCCATGGACCACCTTCGGTCGGCTCCGCCCACAACCCTGGCCGGCTTCGACATCGTCGATACAACGGACTATCTCGACGGTGCCGAACAGCGTCCCCGATACCTCGGCGCTTCGAACCTCATGGAACTGGACCTCGGTGAGTCCGGACGCGTGTTGGCACGACCGAGCGGAACGGAACCGAAACTCAAGATCTACGTCGATCTCAACGAGCCATTCCCAATCGAGGGGGATTGGTTCGGGGCCGAGGGCGCATTGAAGAATGTTGCCGACGACGTCGGCAATGCCCTGGCTGATTGGCTGATGTCCTCGCTCGACCGTTGAACGAAGTTCACTCACCTGCGTAAGCCCGCGATAATGGGGCCACGCACCTGACAC
>JAUIIM010000126.1 GCA_030431785.1 Acidimicrobiia bacterium
TTTCGAGATCCCTCCGACGCCCGCGTCCTTCGCATTCGACGACGAAACCAAGGAGATCTCTGTCATCCCGCATGAACTGGGCGCTGTCGTCGACCTCGATGCGATACCTGACGTGGTCGTCGAGGCAGCCCTGGCGAACGAACCGGGGACCATCCCCATGAAACCCGGGCCGGAGCCGGACCTGACGACCGAGAAGGCCGAGGCCATGGGTCCGTGGGGTGAAGTGTCGAGCTTCACGACCTACCACCCGTGCTGTCAGAGCCGCGTCGTCAACATCCAGCTCCTGGCCGATGAGATCCGCGGCAGCTGGGTCCTTCCCGGCGAGGAGTTCTCGGTGAACGAGACCGCTGGCAAGCGGACGCTTGCGGAGGGGTACGTCCGAGCCGGGGCGATCATCGGTGGAGAGGTCACCTGCTGCGACAGCCCGGTCAACATCGGCGGAGGTACCAGCCAGTTTGCGACGACGCTGTACAACGCCGTGTTCTTCGGCTGCTACGAGGACGTGTTCCACCAACCGCACAGCCTCTACTTCTCGCGGTACCCATACGTGCGTGAGGCGACGCTCGGATTCCCCGCCCCGGATGTGATCTTCCGCAACGACTCCGAGTCCGTGCTCTACATCGACACGACCTACACGTCCGGTTCGATCACCGTCACCCTGTACGGGAACAACGGTGGACGCACGTGCGAGTCCGAACGGTCCGGCAACACGATCACCCGTGTGATGACCCATCCGGACGGAACCGTCACCCGCGAGTCCTGGACCTGGAACTACAAGAGCCCGACGTCGAGCACCACGACCACGACGAGCACGACGACGACTGCCCCGACCACGACGTCCTCGACGACGACCACATCGACCTCGTCCACCACTACCACGACCGAGGCGACCTCGACGACAACCACGACTGAGGCGACCTCGACGACGACGACGTCAACGCCGTAAACGCCTAGGCGCGTTGGCGTGTAGGCGCGGATCGAAGATCCAAGATCGATGATCGAAGCCCGCAAGCGGCTGCTCCTAGCTCCTGGCTCCTGGCTCCTAGTGGGGCGCGGATCGATGATCGATGATCGAAGCGCGTAGGCGGCTGCTCCTAGCTCCTAGCTCCTAGCTCCTAGCTCCTGGTGGGGCGCGGATCGATGATCCATGATCGATGATCGAAGCGTGCAAGCGCTTGCTCCCAGCTCCTGGCTCCTGGCTCCTGGTGAGGCGCGGATCGATGATCGGCTCGCAGGGCGACCGCGCGCATGTGGGGCGACCGGGGTCGCCCCACATGGTCTCGGACAGAATCGGTACGGCTACCGGATGCGGCTACCCCACGGTGAGGCGAGCTTGCTCAGCGTCCATGCCTGTCGGTAGTTGTGGATGGCAACGGCCTCGTTGCCGGCCGCAGCTGCAGCATCTCCGGCGGCCATCCATCGCAGTGCGAGGGCTTCGATCCTCGCACCCCACCAGTTGGACGGGATCGCATCGACAGCTTCCTGGGCTTCGTCGCGTGCGACCCCCAGGATCCAATCCAGGACGGTGTCGGCCACCCCACTGTCGAGCAGCCCATGCTGGGAAGCCAGATCGACATAGCGAACGGCACCACTCATGAAGAGGAACGCACGTAGGGATGTGATCGAATCATCATCCCAGTACCGGTCGTTGATCGAGGACTCCAGCCGCTCGATCGCTTTCGCGATCCAACTGTCCGTCGCCGAGTCACCCGTCGGGAGCGCATCCTCGAGTTCGGAGATTGCACGGTTGATCGTGGCGATCGAACCGCCCAGGTACAACCCGACGACGACCGGGTCGTGATCCGAGGAACGGAACTCGTCCGTCGTCTGGTTCGCCGGGAGGTTCCAGTCCTGGTAGTCGAGCGCGGGGGGTTCATCGGCATTGATGTGCCAGAAGTCCGCACCCGTGACCTGGGGGGCCAAGGACGCCGAGGCCAAGCCATGGTCGAGATAGCCCCATTCACCCTGGAATACGTACGAGTACGCACCAGCGGCGCGACCGACGCCCTGGTACGTGGCAATGAGATCCTCGTAGCCCGCACCCTTGAGCGCATCGATGGGGTCCTCCATCGCATAGGAGTTGAGGTCACCGATGATGATCGAGTCGGAGTCGCCACTCGATGTCGGGTCGGCAGCGAGCCACGAGGCCAAGGCATTCGCTGCATTCGTACGGGTCACGTTGCAGTTCCCTTGCCCGTCACCGAGATCCGGATCACCGATCGAATCGCAGCTCGATCCCTTTGATTTGAGGTGGTTCACAGCCACCGTGAGCCGCTCACCTGACGCATCATGTTCGAACGTCTGTGCCACGGCGGGGCGGTTCTTGTCGTCGTCGAACAACGGGTCGACCGCCGAATCGAGAACCGCATGGGCTCCGACCGGTGTCACCGTGTCCGGCTTGTAGATGATCGCAACCTTGATGGCATCGGACCCAACCGGGCCGGTTGCTACGTAGTCGTAGGTACCTGCGCCGGCGACTGCGTTGACCGCATCGACCAGGTACTCAACCGATGCGTTGCTCGCATCGTTCTCGATCTCCATCAGACCGACGACATCGGCATCGAGTTCGACGAGCGCAGTCACGATCTTGTCACGCTGGAGCTCGAACTCAGGCATCGTGTCGGCGCCACGGCAGTCCTGGCCACCGGTTGGCCCACAGATCGCACCTGAGCCGTCGAGCGTCACGAAGAAGTTGAGGACGTTGAACGCCGCAACCGTCAGGTCGCCACCGACACTCGGCGGTCCCGCTGGCCGCGGATTCGCCCGAGTGAAGCTCACCGGCCCGACCGGCTGGATCTCATAGCTCGAGAAGGAGTAGCCGACAACGCCTTCGAGACCATCCGTCGTGTCGCCTCCCCGCAACGTGCCGTTCATGCCGAGGTACGGCGTCGGGTCGAAGTTCGACCAGGACACGCCATCGTCGAGCTGGATTCGGTTCAAATCGTTCTGGTCAGCGATTGCATTCGCTGCAGCACCCGGCTCCGCGACGTTGGTCGGGTTGTCCAGAGGCGCTCCGCCGGAGAGCACCACCTCGCCGTACTGGCCGAGGGTGTACACCTCAGTGACATGGAGGGTCTGTGCGAACGAGACGCGCATACCCTCGACGTGCTCCCACTCGTCGAGTGACCCGACCGGCAGTGACAAAGGCGTCGGTGTGACGGAACCGGTGCCCACCACCGAAACCGTCACGTCCTGGATCTGTGTGTGACCGAAGGACTCGGTCACCTCACCGGTGACCTCCACGACGTCACCCACGGAGACATCGGTGAACGTCCCACCTTCGAAGACGAAGATCCCTTCCGACGTCGTCGGATCGCCATCGGTATCTCCGTCCTCTTCCTGAACGAAGAAGCCTCCGAGGCCCGGGTATCCCTGATAGTCACCAGTCACCACGCCTTCGATCTGGACGACTTGACCGGCATAAGGTGACGACGCTCCGGGTCCCTGCACCTCATGGATCTTCACCACGTTGATCGGTGCCTCACATGGGTTCTCCACGCCCGGCGAGGCCGCCCACTGCTCAAACGTGCCGGTTGCATCCGGACACCGTTGATTCGAGTGACTGTCCTTGTTGCCTGCGCCGTCCTCGTTGTACTGCTCGTGGCCCGGCTGGATCAGGCCGGCCAGCCCGGCGTCGTCGCCGTCATTCGTGTCGTACACGATGGCATCGACGATGTCAGCCGGGTCGGGTTGTAGGGAGTCGTTCGGATAGTCGACCGCATCGCCATCGACGAGAACGATCGCATCAGCACCGTTTTGCACGCCGTCGTCTGAGAACGCTCCGACGAAGTCGCACTCTGGCACGTTCCCTGAACCGCTACAGAGCACGAAGTAGCCATCGGATCCCGTCGATTGGCCGTCCAGATCGATCGCGTCGTATGAGAGATCGTCGCTGCCGTTGTAGAAGACGAGAGAGAGCCCGGACAGGTCCTCACTTCCACCGCTCAGGGCATACAGCTCGATGAATTCGGCGTCGTCCGAACCAGCGGTGTCTGCATCGACCTCATTGATCACCACATCCGGGCCGCCTGGTGCGATCGTCGTGGTCGTCGAGCTCGTCGTTGATGTAGAGGATGTAGACGTAGATGTGGAAGATGAGGTCGTCGTCGTTCCGCCATCACCACAGTTCGACGTGTGGGATCCAAGCCCGTCGAACGTGTCTTGTGCATAGCCGGACCACTCGGTTGCAGGGTCGAATGCGTCGACAGCATTCGTGTCCCCGGCGCAGACATTCGGGAGACGCCGGATCGTGTTGTCCTGCGTCGACACAATGCCTGTCCCCCACTGACTCCCAGGGTCGAAACCGATCTGGCCGACTGCGTCGACGACATCGGTCCCGTCGTAGAGGACCACTGCATCGTCACCGTTGAAGAAGCTGCCAGTCGCTGCCAGATCCGCCACGGCCAGGATCGCCGCATCGGATCCGTCGTCGGCGACGACGAAGACATCGCCGTCGGACAATGTGCCCGACAGCGCAATGGTCGAACCCGCACTGGCGCTCCCGTTGAAGAAGAACTGCAACGAGAAGGTCGACAGGTCGACATCCGAACCTGTCTCGTTCACGATCTCGACTGCCTTGTTGTTCGATGAACCTTCGATGTACTCGGAAATGAACAGGCTGGTCGCCGGTGCGGCGCCAGCGGCGGTCAACGGCAGGATCGCGGCCAACATCGCGATCACGGCCAAGGTTGCCAACAATGCACGTCGGGGCATCTCGTTCCCTCTCTCGGGTCTGCTTGAGCAGACGGTACCTGACGAGCGATACCTCTGCCTTGCCTGCGTGTGACATCGACGTGAACAAGACACCCCCACTCTCGTGCTACGACGGAATACCATGGACGACTGCGACAACCAGGAGCGCGACAAACGTGACAACCGCGATCAATGCAGGAAGCCTGACGAAGTACTACGGATCGACGCCGGGGATCGTCGATCTCGATCTTGACGTCCGTGTCGGAGAGGTCTTCGGATTCCTCGGACCGAACGGCGCGGGGAAGTCGACGACGATCCGGACGTTG
>JAUIIM010000019.1 GCA_030431785.1 Acidimicrobiia bacterium
AGGGACAAAGGGACAAAGGGAAAAAGGGACAAAGGGACAAAGGGACAAAGGGACAAAGGGACAAAGGGACAAAGGGACAAAGGGACAAAGGGACAAAGGGACAAAGGGACAAAGGGACAGAGGGAAGGGCTAGGAGCTAGGAGCAAGGAGCCGGGAGCCTGCGGGATCATGGATCATCGATCCTGGATCCGCGCTGCGAACGCCGGAACGCCTACGCGCCAACGCGGGCAACGCCAGACGCGAGAAACCCCAAGGAAGCCGAAGCCCCCTTGGGGTTCTCAATGCCGGACCTTGCGGTCTTTCGACCTCCGATCCAGCGTTCCGCCGACGTTGCCGCCTGCGGAGGCGATGCAAACCGAAGCTTGCACCAGTTCCGGTCCGCGCCCTGCGTCGGCCGAAGCCTTCGCGGAACGGGCCTTGCGGCCTCGACACCCAAGGGCGTCGGCGTCCCGGTCGTGAGCTCGTTACCGAACTCACTTCGTCTCCGAGTCTCGCATTCGGCTTGCGCCTCCTGCGGTCCAGAGCCCCGACCGAAGTCGTTGCCCGGCACTCCCGGTGACTCCACCGTCGGTCTCCCGCCGGTGTCTGCTCCGAGTCTCCCCGGTGCAGTTCGCATACTTTGCCATGGCTGGGGGGACAACGCAACCGAAATCGCTTATTGGTTTTCGCGGTTCTCTGATGTTTTTCGCGAGCGGGTTCCCCGCCCCCAGAGATGCAGAATCGGCTGCCGCGGGTAGCCTTCTTCCACGTGATGAATCGACGCCTACTCCCTTCGCTTGCCCTTGGCCTTGCCATCGTGCTCGGAGCGTGCGGAGGCGAGACGAACGACGCTTCCTCCCCTCCCCCGATCGTGCTCACGGAGTCAGGCATCGGTGAGTTCGAGGTCGGGGACCCGTTCGATCTGGTCAACGACCGGCTCATCCAGTTGTTCGGTGGTCCTGATGCCGACTCGGACGAGATCGGTTCGACCGTCTACGTACCGTCGTGTGGCGGGGTGACGGATCGCCTCGTGTCCTGGGGGAACTTCATCGTGATGTACACCGGCGACGCCAACGACCTTCGCCTCGCCTCATGGACGTATGGATTCGATCCGACGACAGGTGGCGGCGACGACGTCCGCGGGCTCGGCCTCACCACCGACGAGGGCATCGGACTCGGTGCCACACAGCGTGAAGTCGAACGGGCGTATCCGGGGAGTGCCTCATTCACGGAGGCCCCAGCTCTCGACTCCGTGCTGTTCACGCTCGGCAACATCGCCGAACACCACATCAGCGGGCGATTGCAACCCGACGTCGGACTCATGGAACTCGAGCCCACCTGCGAGTGAGCCGCCGGTCGGTGCATGTACCTAGCCGCCGGTGTCGTCCCGGAATCGCTCTCCGAGTTGTTCGAACCGGGCGTCCCAGGCCGCGCCAACGTCACGAATCCAGCCCTCGACGTCGTTGAGCGGTTCGAGGCGCGCCGAATAGAGGACTTCGCGTCCCTCGGTGGTGCGGTCGACCAGTCCAGCCTCCTGGAGCAGCGTCAGGTGCTTTGCGATCGCCTGACGCGAGATGGGTAGCTCCGTGGCAATGTGCGACGCGGACGCCGGGCCCTTCGCCGAAAGCCGCTCGTACACCGACCGTCGTGTGGGGTCGGCGAGTGCGGAGAAGACCGACGGATCGCTCACGCCGCGAGTGACGACGCGACGATCGGCGGGAAGTGGGAGATCTCGTAGGGCAGCATGCGCTCTACGACATGGATGGTCGTCCACTCGTCGCCTCCGGGCTCCAAGGTCACTGTGACCTGGGATGGCTCACCGTCGGGGTGTCGCCACGTCCAAGTAAGACGTTGACCGTCGACGATCTCCTCCACCGCACCGATCATCGTGCGATCGACATCCGTCACGTCGCCGCCGACCCTCGGTTCGATGATGATCCCGAGCCACTCGCCGGTGAGCGATCCTTCGATCAGGTCATCCCACAGCTGTTCGATCGGGCATGGGACATCGGTCGTGCGTTCGACTTCGGGTAACTGCGCCATACGTGCAACTTAGCAGTTGCACTTCCTCTACGCTATATGCAACTATCTGGTTGCAGGAGGAGCGACATGCTGGTCCCTACGGTCGTAGAACAGACATCACGGGGGGAACGCGCCTCCGACATCTACTCGAGGCTGCTCGGCCATCGCATCGTGTTCCTTGGACGGACGATCGACGACGAGGTGTCGAACGTCATCGTGGCGCAGCTACTCCACCTCGAGTCCGAAGATCCGGACAAGCCGGTGGCGCTGTACATCAACTCCCCCGGCGGATCGATGGACTCGATGTTCTCGATCTACGACGCAATGCGTCATGTTCGGCCTCCGGTACACACGACGTGTATCGGGATGGCGGCGTCCGCGGCATCGCTGATCCTCGCTGCAGGCCATCCCGGCGCACGGACGATCCTCCCGAACGGTCGAGTGATGATCCATCAGCCGCATGTCGGTGGCCTCGGAGGGCAGGCGTCCGACATCGAGATCCATGCGACGGAGATCCTGCGGCAACGCGAGCTGGCCAACTCGATGCTCGCCGCACACACCGGGCAGACCATCGAACGCATCGAAGCCGACACGGATCGCGATCGCTGGATGACGGCGGACCAAGCGGTTGCGTACGGGATCGTGGACGCCATCCTCGAACCTGAGGATCGCTCACCGGCGACCGCGGACTGACGACCCGGTGTCTACACGCACAAAGCAGCGAACCCCGAGGAAGCTCGACCGAAGTCTTGCCCTCTCGGGGTTCACCAATTTGGTGCACCAGCCGAAGCCGGTGCGCCCATTTGTTCGGTTCGACCGAAGTCGATCCGACCGGACCCCCTGCGGTTTCCCGCAGGTTGCCCGGAAGATGTCCTCTCGGCTGCCAGCGAAGCCGTCACGTCCGATTGGACTGCCTCGGACCGAAGTCCTCGGCTGGCTCTCAGAAGGCTGGGCTCCTCCTTCGAACCGTTGGTCTCCGCCGAAGCGGTGACCCGGCACCGGTTTCCCGGTTGGTCCGGCCGAAGCCGTCCCTGCCGCTCTCCGGGCTTGCGCCCTTCGATTGATGGAAACATAAGGACTCATGCGCACCGGTGCAACCGAAAACGGTGATGCGTTTTCGCGTTGTACCGGAAAGTTTCGCGACCGACGACCGGCCCCGTGCGGCGACGAAACGAGGATCTGTCACAGGTGCGCGGTAGGGTCGCATCATGACCCTGAATCCGCCCAATCACACGGTCGTCGAGTCAAGCGTCGGCCCACCCCGACTGGCCTCGCTGTCTCCATCTCGTGCGTCAGACTTCAAGCAATGCCCCTACATGTACAAGCTCCGGTCGGTCGACCGGATCCCGACCGAGCCTACGGTGTACCAGGCACGCGGGACGACGGCCCATCTCGCACTCGAACGTCTCTTCCAGCTGGCGCGTGACGAACGAACACCCGAGCGGCTCTACGACCTGTTCCGTGAAGCGTGGACGGAGCTGCGCACCACCGAGTACCCGGGGCTGTTCGACGACGTGGACGAAGAACGGAAGTGGGGGCTCGAGAGCCTCAAGCTGCTCGCCGACTATTTCACCGTCGAGGACCCGACCTCCTTCGACCCCGATGGTCTCGAGCAGGACCTCTCCGTCGCGATCGGCGAAATGACGATCAGGGGCATCCTCGACCGCCGGGAGACGCTCCGCGAAACGGGTCCGGACGGATCCGAACGCGAAGTCATCGTCATCACCGACTACAAGACCGGGAAGGCCCCACCCGAGCGATATGCCACGAAGGCGTTCTTCGCCCTCAAGATCTATGCCTTGTTGCTGCGAGTCGAAGAAGGGATCACCGTCGACCGCTTGCGACTGCTCTACCTCAACGGGCCGACGGAATACCAGTTGGACGTCAACGACGCACAGCTCGATGCGATGGAAGCACAGCTGACGGCGCTGTGGAGTGCGATCAACACGGCCTTCGAAACACAACAATGGCGAACGAAGCGTTCCGTCTTGTGTGATTGGTGCGACTTCAAAGACACCCTGTGCCCGGAGTTCGTCGACGCCGACACGATCGCAAAGAACCATGCGGATGCGATGGAACGCATCCGCAGCGCTCAGGACGAGCAAACGGAGATGCCTGCGTCGTGATCGTGGGAGAGGAACGAGTCGCCCCCGACCAGTGGGACGCGGTACTCCCTGCGGGAGACCGACCACAGATCGTCGTGGGTGGGCCGGGGACCGGTAAGACGGAGTTCCTCGTCCGTCGTGTGGCCCGGGCCGTCGAGTCCGGGACCGATCCTGCCTCGATCATCATGTTGACCTTCTCAAGAAGGGCGGCGAACGACCTGCGGTCGAGGCTCTTCGCCGCGGTCGGTTCTGCATCGTTCCAGATCAACGTATCGACCTACCACTCGCTTGCGAACCGGATCGTCGAAGCCGATGCATCCGCACGTGGCGACGAGCCCCCGACCGTGCTCACGGGTCCCGAGCACGAAGCGTTCGTCCTCCGACTCCTACGCGAGACCGACCCTTCGGTGTTCCACGAGTCCTATCGCGGTATCGCACACACGCCTGCGATGGCGGCCGAACTCACCGACTTCATCCTTCGCATGCGGGAACAGCGGATGACCACACCGGATCTTGCGCGCAGTGCCGTTCCGGAGTGGGCCGGCATCGCCTCTTTCGTCGACCGATACGACACCGCGCTCATCGAGAAGAACCGGATCGACTACGGAACGCTGCTTGACCGGGCCGCTGAGATCAGCTCGTCGAACACCCCGTCGCACTACACGCTCGTGTTGGCGGACGAATACCAGGACACGGCCCCGGTGCAGGCAGCGATGCTCTTCAGCCTTGCGGTCGGATCGAACGCACTCACCGTGGCGGGAGATCCGTACCAGTCGATCTTCTCGTTCCGTGGGAGCGATCTGCGCAACGTCCTCGACTTCCCCGAAGCGTGCGAACGGGTACTCGGCCTCCCGGCGGACCGCATCGTGTTGACGACATCGTTCCGAGTCCCTCCGGAGATCCTCGAAGCAGCAGTCGACATGACGGGGCGAGAGTTGCCCGGCGCAGCCGGGAAGGTGCAGAGCCTGGCGGGAACTGGTCACGTCGATGCCCACGTGTTCCACAATCTCGATGCGGAGGTCGAATGGCTGGCGAGCGACATCGAGAAGGTTCACCTCACCGACGGAGTACCGCTCGATCGCATCGCCGTGTTCAGTCGTTCCGCCGGCGACTTCCCGCGTCGGGTGGCTGCAGCATTGGAACGACGATCCATCCCCCACGGCCTCACGGACGAACAACTCGAAGACCAGCCAGTCGTGCGGTTCTTCGACGATCTCGTGGCCGCGACGCAGATCACGGATCCGGCAGCCATCGAGAGCCACGACCTGATGCGCTCTTTACTCCTCGGCCCGTTCGTCGGAGCGACACCGGGTGCCGTCAACGACGTCGCCCACCAGGTGGACGGCGGCAAGAGCTGGCCGGACGCGATCGCTGCCTCCCCGATGGACCTGCAACCGGTCGAAGCGTTGCTCCGCTCCCGGGACTGGGCGACGGGGATGCCTGCGATCTACGGCCTCTGGTTCGTCTGGGATCGCCTGCCCCGACTTCGACAGATCGCCACTGACGACGAGCTCGTTGCGGACCGGCGAGCCTGGTCGGCGTTCGCACAGGCGGTCGAACGGTTCGGCGATCGCATGCCGACCGCGACACTCGTCGACCGGTTCGAGATCCTCGAGGCGTCAGACCTGGAGGCGGATGCACTCTTCTCGTTCCGCACCGACCAGAGCGGCGGGGTCACGATCGCGACGCTCCACAGGGCAAAGGGAACGGAGTTCGACGTCGTCTACATCGCAAATGCGGTCGAAGGACTCCTCCCCGATCTTCGTTCGCGAGACTCGATCCTCCGGACACGCCTGTTGAACCCGCAGTTGCCCGAGGACCCCGCCGAGTACGTCCAGTTCCGATTGAGCGAGGAGCGACGTCTGGCGTACACGGCGATGACCCGCGCCACGAGAAGAGTCGTGTGGACAGCGACGAAGTTCGACAGTTCCTCCGAGCAATCCCAACCGAGCCGCTTCCTGCGACAGGTATCGCAGATCACCACACCGTCGACATCGGGACGTCCACTCACCCGCCGGGGCTACGAGGCGCATCTCCGACGACTTCTCCGCGACCGGGACGCAGACCCCGTCGAGCGGATCTCTGCCTTGAGCGTCCTGGCCGAGGCTCCGCGGCACGGATTGACCGACCAGTTCACACGATATGGAACCCTTGCCCACGGCAGCGATACCGGATTCGTCCCGGACGATCACCGCTTCTCACCGAGTCAGGCGACGATGTACGACCAGTGTCCGCGTCGCTACGTCCTCGATCGGTTTGCGACCTGCAAGGAATCGGATTCGCCGTACCTCCGCATCGGTCTCTTCGTCCACGACGTCCTCGAACGCGCCGAGAGGGCAGCGATCAGCCGGGGCCTCAACCATGCGACCAAGGAAGATGCACTGTCGCTGCTCGAAGACTCGTGGGAGGGCTCCGGGTTCGGAGATGATCGAGTGGGTCTGGCGTGGAAGGATCGTGCGACGACGATCGTCGAGCAGCTGTACGACAACTGGCCATCGACCGCCGAAGTCGTCGCGGTGGAGCAGGAGGTCGAGGTGCAACTGGACGGCAAGACGTGGACCGGGAAGATCGACCGCATCGAGCGCTCAGAGACCGGTATCCGCATCGTCGACTACAAGACCTCGAAGAACGCGGCGAAGATCGCCGACGTCGCCAGCTCGATACAGCTCGCGTTCTACTGCCTCGCAGCGACCGAGGACCAAGAGCTGGCCGCGATGGGACCGGTCGAGGCGGCTGAGCTGTGGTACCCGGCCGCCCTCCTCAGGAGTGGGATCACCCGTCGATCGTTCGAGATGACCAACCTCGAAGACCGGGTGAACCGCATGATCGAAGTCGCCGACGGCGTGCTCGACGAGCAATTCCCGGCCGTGGTCTCCAAGGATTGTGACCGATGCGACTTCCGGTCGGTCTGCCCTGCCCAGCTCGACGGGCAGGAGGCATTCCTCCGATGAGCTTCACCCCCACTCCCGAGCAAGCCGACATCATCGCCTACGACCCCGCGCACCTGCGGGTCGCCGCCGGCGCAGGCACCGGCAAGACGACGACGATCATCGAGCGCCTCGCACACTTCATCGAACTCGGGACCGCCCCGACCCGCATGCTCGGGATCACGTTCACCGTCAAGGCGGCAGACGAGCTGCGTACCCGGCTACGCGAGCGCGTCGCAGAGACTGGGCGAGACGACGAGATCGAGGTCGCCACCTATCACGGGTTCGCCTCATCGATCCTCGACGAGTTCGGTGCCCTGATCGGGCACCGATCCGACGATCTCCTCATGGACGACGGGCATCGATACGAACTCGGACAACTCGTCCTCAGGACAGTGCCGACGTCGGAGCTCGACCTCACGGCGATGCCTCAGAGGGTCGAGCAACTCATGCAGCTCAACGACGGACTCGACCGCCAGCTCCGCACACCCGATGACCTCCTTGCGTTGGCACCGAAGACCTCACCACTCCCGGAACCGTGGCCAGTGCGTCAGGATCTCGCGGCACTGGTCGCCCATTACCGAGCAGAGAAACGCCGCCTCGGTCTGATCGAGTTCTCCGACCTGATCTCACGGGCAGTTGCACTCGTCCAGGGACACCCGCAGGTCGCAGAACAGCTACGGGAACGCTACGAGCTGGTGGTACTCGACGAATACCAAGACACCGACCCAGCGCAGCGGATCCTCCTCACGACCTTGTTCGGCGACGCCGCGGTGACCGCGGTCGGTGACACCGATCAGACGATCTATGAGTGGCGTGGCGCCTCCCTCGACAACTTCGAGGCATTCCCCGACCACTTCCGGCGCCCGGACGCACACCCGACCGAAACGCTGCCGTTGAGCGTGAACCGACGCTCGGACCGCCTCATCCTCGATGTCGCGAACAGCTTCCGGGCATCACTCCCGTCGATCGAAGGATCCCAGCCCCTCACCCCGGTCGATGGAGCACCGGACGGGTCCGTGCGAACGGCATGGTTCCGTACGGAGCGAGATGAGGCCACATGGATCGCCCGGGACATCCTCGACCAACACGCACAAGGGGTGCCATGGGCCGAGATCGCCGTTCTCGTCCGCAAACGCGCCTGGATCCCTGCACTGATCGCGGCGCTGCGACGGATGGACGTGCCCGTGTCGGTCAGCGATCCGGGCACCCTCCTCGCGGTGCCGGAAGTAGCCGATGTCGTGGCATGGCTCCGTGTCGTCGCCGACCCGGACGCCGAAGTCCCGCTGCTCCGCATTCTCCTCGGCGGCCAGTATCGACTCGGTCTTGCAGACGTGGCAGCACTCCGCCGGTGTGCGCGAGCGAACGACGAGCGAACGATCTTCGGTTCGCTGGGACGGGCCGATGAGATCGCAGCACTGGGGCACGAGACAAGACGACGTATCGACCGGTTCCTCGGTGTCCATGATGACCTGATGCGGTATGCCCAGGCGAACACCGTCGCCAACACGATCAACCGCATCATCGAGGTCGTCGGCTTCTGGGAGGAGTCCGCTGCCCTTCCACCCGGCGATGCGACGACATCTCGACTCAACATCTCACGGTTCATGGATCTCGCACACCGTTGGCGACCGATAGAGGGACGACCGTCCGTGCAGCGGTTCCTGCGATATGTGGATGCCCTCGACATGTCGGGACGCGACGAGGCACTCACACCCCCGGTCGCCGAGGTCGATGACGCAATCGAGCTCACCACGATCCACGGCGCCAAAGGTCTGGAATGGGACGTCGTCTACCTCCCCGGCATGCAGAAGGGAGACTTCCCCGGCGGCGTGCGGAAGTTCGACGATCCCGATCGTGCGAGCGGGGCGACCGTCGTCCCCTACGAGCTCCGTCTTGATGCGGACAGCCGTTCGGATCTCGCTGCAGCGGATGGCGAGGATCGCAAGGACATCTTGCGGGAACGGGAACGCCACAGTGAGCTCCGTCTTGCCTACGTCGCCGTGACTCGCGCCCGACATGGGCTGGTGTTGTCCGGTCACGCTTGGCAGGAGTCGGTGCTGAAACCGAAGGAACCTTCTGAGTTCCTGCTGACCGTGAAGGCCATCCCCGGGGTCGAGACCGGCCCTTGGTGCGAAGATGCAGGTGAGAAGCCACCCACGATCTCGGAGGTCGACGTGGATCACGACGTCGATCCCGTCTTCACGGACGGGGTAGATGCAGCATTGCGATCGGCGATCGACGATCCTGACGCAGTGGCTGAGATGGCAAAGGATCGAGCACCAGCCGTCGGGGACCGGGTCGACCAGATGACACTCGAGATCGGGTCGCTCAGCGAACCAGCCGAACGGCCGACCGAACAGCCCTTTTCGACTTCCGTCACGAACCTCGTCGCGTTGGCCGAATGCCCTCTGCGCTTCAAATGGATCCATCACGACCGTATGCCACGGCGCCCGTCGGGTGCTGCTCGACGCGGCACGGAGTTCCACCGCAAGGTCGAGTTCCACAACCTCGGCCGTATCGCCCTCGACGACGCTGTCCCATACGCATACGATGCGGTCCACGACGATGCAGCTCGCGACACGGGCGGTAGGAGCGACCCGTGGACGACGTTCGAGCAATCACGGTTCTACGACGAGAAGGCCAGGTTCACCGAGGTTCCGTTCGAGATCGCGTTCGACCGCGGATCGGTACGGGGCAAGATCGATGCCGTCTACGAGTTGGAGCCCGGGCATTGGGAGATCGTCGACTACAAGTCAGGGGTCGCCTCACCGTCCGAGACTCGACGGGTGCAACTCCAGGCGTATGCCGTCGCCGCAGAGGCCGGTGCGTTCTCCCGGGACCAACCCGAGTCTCTCACCGTGACCTTCGCCTACTTCGGTGGCGAGGCGGCAGAAGAGATCTCCGAGGTCGCCGACGAAGCATGGCTCGACGAGGCACGAAGCGATCTGGCTGAACTCGTCCGCCATGGCGCCGACGGCCCGTTCACGCCGACTCCTTCGAGCAGCTGTCGCACCTGCGACTTCAGGATCCACTGCCCTGCCGGGCAAGAGTGGTTGAACGTCAACCGCTGACACCGCTGCGGACCATCAGACGACCTTCCCGTCGACGGTCTCGACGACAAGGGTGACCGGTCCGTCGTTGACCAGGGACACCGCCATGTCGGCTCCGAACCGACCGGTCTGCGTCGGAACGCCCGCGCCGTGCATCTGTGCGACGAACCGGTCGACGAGCGGCTCTGCATCCATCGGGTTGGCCGCGCGTGTGAAGGACGGTCGCCTTCCTTTCCGTGCGTCCCCGGCAAGGGTGAACTGGCTCACGACGATCGCCTCACCCCCGACGTCACCGAGCGAACGGTTCATGTGATGTTCGTCGTCGCGGAAGAGCCGGAGCCCTGCGACCTTGGCCGCAAGGACGTCAGCGTCCTCTGCGGTGTCGCCGTCGAGGACTCCGAGGAGGATGAGGAAGCCAATCCCGATCTCGGCGACCGTGACACCATCCACGACGACGGAGGCCTCACGGACCCGCTGGATCACAACACGCATGCCGGGACAGTACAACACCGCGCCGCACTGCCTCCTCTCCGGGCCACTGACGATTCGACATTCCGATGATCCGTAGGTCGAGCTCCCTAAGCTCCTGCGCCATGCTTCGCGAATTCCTCCTTTCGGTCGGGCGCGGTTTCGCCATGGGCGCCGCGGACATCGTGCCGGGCGTCTCGGGTGGGACGATTGCGCTGGTCCTCGGGATCTACGAACGGTTCGTGGCATCGATCCGTGCTGGTTCCTCGGCGATCGGGCATCTGCTCAAGGGAGACTGGCGCGGCGTACGTCGTTGGCTCGGCGAGGTCGAATGGCTGCTGATCATCCCGCTCGGGATCGGTGTGATCGCAGCGATCCTTTCGCTCGCACACCTCATCGAGCAGCTATTGCACGACGAAGCGGTGGCGATGTCGGCACTCTTCTTCGGACTCGTGGCAGGATCCATCGTGATCGCATGGGGAATGCTCAAGCGTGCGACACCTGCCCACATCGCGATCGCGGTCGGCGTCGGGGTCGTCCTGTTCATGCTCCTCGGGCTCCGGGAAGGGACCTCGGACGACACCGTGGGCCAGATGTCCGAACCCATGCTCTGGGCGTTCTTCGGCTCCGGGGCGTTGGCCATCTGCGCCATGATCCTGCCCGGCATCTCTGGGTCGTTCATCCTTGTCATGCTCGGGATGTACGAACCCGTGCTGTCCGCCGTCACCGACCGTGACTTCGCTGCCCTCGGAGCGTTCACATTGGGGGCGATCGTAGGTCTCGCCCTCTTCTCCCAGATCCTGCATTGGGCACTTCGACATCACCATGACGTCGTCCTCGCCGCGCTCATCGGACTGATGCTCGGTTCATTCCGCGTACTGTGGCCGTGGCCCGACGGCGTCGAATCCACTGCGCTCCATACCCCGGACGGCGATGTGGTCCTTGCGATCGTCGCCGCAGCCATCGGTTTCGTGGCCGTCGTGATCCTCAGCGTCGTGGCTCGGCGTCTGGAATCAGTGGATCACGCCGACTTGGCGGACACCTGAGACGGGTCGTCGGCCGATTCCAACGGTGGACACACGACCTTGAACACGATCGGTGACAGGATCGCTGTCACACCAACCAGCAGGACCGCTCCTGCGGACAGACCCTCGTCGATCGCACCAATCTGCACACCGACTTCGGCAAGAGCGATGATGACGCTCAGCTGACCAGCCAGGAGGACACCCGCCCCCAGGGACTCACGCGGTGAGAGCCCTCGCAACATCAATGCCGGAGCCGGGAGCAGCTTTGCGAGGATCGCAACTGCGATGATCGCCCCCGCCGTTCCGAGGACGGTGGGATCCATGAGCTCGTCGAGCGGGAACGCTACACCGACGGAGATGAAAAAGACGGGGATCAGGAATCCGAATCCGAAACCGCTGAGTCGCTCCTCGAGGTCTCCGGAGTCACGGAAGACGAACGCAAAGAGTGCTCCGGCGAGGAATGCACCGAGGATCGGGTCCATCCCCAGCGCAAGTGACAGCCCGACGAACACGAACAGAAGAGCGAAACTGAATCGGATGCCCATCTCGTCCGGGTCGTGGGTGGCGAAGAGTCGTGCTGCTCGTTCGGGATACCACCATGCGAGTGTCCGCATGATCCAGAGCGCGACAAGCAGGATGACCGCAAACAGCGGGACAGCGAGGAGCTCGATCCCGAAGCCCGACCTGAAGTACACCGAGAACACGATGATCCCTGTCGCCGAGAGGAACTCGGCGATGATCCCGGTGACGATCGTCGCCTGACCGAGACGCGAACTCGACCGCCCCGTCGACCGCAGCGCAGGCAGGATGATGCCGACGCTCCCGGCGCTCACGAGAAGCGTCATGAAGATGCGGGCATCGGTGTCGAGATCCACGAATCCGAAGCCGAACCAGGCAACCGTGACGAATGCAGCGAACATGACGAGCCCGAACAGGATCGGTCCTCTCCCCTCTCGCTCGAGCGAAGTGAAGTCGATCTCGAAACCGGCGAGGAACATCAGCAGGAAGAGCCCGAGCTCTGCCAACACCAGGATGAACCCTTCCGATGTGGATTCGGCTGCGATCAAGCCGATGACCTGCGGCCCGATCAGCAGACCGAAGAGGATCTCGAGGACCACACCGGGGACCCGGAGACGTCGTGCGATGAGGGGCAGGAGGAAGGCGGCGAATCCGATGACCACGAACGTCGTGGCATTCGGCAACACCGCCGCGGCTGCAGAGAAGACAACGGTCATGACTGGATAGGAACGAACAGCGCAGACCCTCGTCCCCGCGACGCTGCCCATACCGCCGTACCCGGGCGGGTGACCGAGATCCGACCCTGGGGTCGGGACACGACGAGCAGACTGTCCTCGTCCACGATCTCGGACAGGACACGCACTGGGTTCCCGCGCACTACATGACGCTCTACCGACACATCCTGAACCGACGCCTCGCGACGCAACCACGAGGTCGCCTGCCGTCGAGCCATCAGGTCGTCACGGCCCATATACGTGGGGTTCGCAACGGCGACCCCGATGACCTTGCTCCCAGAACGGCGTGCGATGTCGATCGCTGCTCGCCCGGCGGCGTCACCGGAAAGGGTTCGGCGCGCTGGTGCGATGATGTCCTCGAACCGGCTGTCCCCGCGCGTCATGAGCACCGGAACACCGGCTTCCTCGAAACGATTCAGCGCCCTCGGGATACCGGAATACCAGCGCACCACGGAGGCCTTCCCCATCGGTACGACGATCGCTCCGACGCTCTCCCCGGCGGCGATCGCCAGCACGGCGTCATCCAGATCACCGTCGACCGGACGAAGCTCGACCTCGACGAGGAGCTCTTCCGTGGTGACCCTGTCGAGGACCGCCTGGAGCTCTTCTGCCTCAGCGATGCTCTTGATGCTGTTCGGATCCCGATGGACCACGACAAGACTGGCGGCGTTGGAGTTCCGCACGAAGTAGGCGGCTTCTGCCACCGGCCCGTCGAGGTCGGCCTTCGAACGCAGCGATACGACGACCTTCCGCCCGAACTCGAGCGGGAACCTCGAGACCCCACCTGCGAAGGTCCGGACGATCGTCGGAAAGTCGGCGGCGCGACCGACGACGGTGACGCGGTCCCCCGTGAGGAGCATCGTCGTGCCGTGCGGGACAACCAACTCGTCGTCTCGCAGGATGGCCGCGACGACCCAGAGTTCGGAGTGGATCTCCTTGAGAGCTTTGCCCTGCACAGGAGAGTCCGAAGTGATCTCGAACTCGATGGCTTCGGCCTTCCCTGCGCTGAACGTGGTCGAGGCGAGCTTCCGGGGCTCCATGGCCACTTCGATATCGCGTGCGGCGAGCGACGGCGGAACCACCACCACGGCACCGAGCGCCCGATACTCATCCGACCTCTCCGGTGCCCGGCACACGGCCACGATGTGTTCGGCGCCGGATTCCTTGGCAAGCTTCGTGACCTCGAGGTTGATCTCGTCGCTCCCTGCCGCTGCTACCACGGTGGCTGCCGACTCGAGATCGGCCTCACGGAGGACGACGGCGCTCGACCCGTCACCGACGACCGCATCGACGGCACGTACTCGCTCGGCGAGCTCGAGGCGCGCCGGGTCGATGTCGATGAGCGTCACCTCCCAGGTATCCCCGAGTCGGCGAAGCATTTCTCTGGTGGTGGAACCTGCCCCTACGACGACAGCTCGCATAGGTCTCCCGCTACGTGGTGGTGGGCATTATGCCCGATTGCGCCCCTTGGTCGGATCTACCAACCCAGAGCTCCATGCTCGACAAGCCTATCGACCTCGTCGTCCGGAATACCCGATTCGACCAATCGCTGGCGCGAGGTCGTCGGGCTCGACTCCTCAGCGTGCGCTGCAGCTTCGTGATCGTCGTCGAACCGAGGAGCCGGGGCCGGGCGGACCTTGGGGCCACGCGGGATGAGCACCTCCCGGTCCCGATTGTGTGGATACTCCATGAGTTCATCCATCGCCAGCACCGGACTCACACAGGCGTCCGTGCCTTCGAAACGCTCCGACCATTCGGCCTGTGACCGCGTTGCAAACACAGCTGCGAACTGTGTACGGAGTGCGGACCACGTCAACGGGTCGAACCGATTCGGGAGACTCGCTTCATCGATACCGAGACCCGTCAGGAACTCGCTGTAGAACTGGGGTTCGATCGCGCCGACCGCCATGTGCTTGCCGTCCGAGGTCTCATAGGTCGTGTAGAACGGTGCGCCACCGTCGAGGAGGTTTGCGTCGCGGTCACCACCCCAGAACCCGGCGAGCGCAAGGTCGTGGATCGGACCCATGAGCGCATTGACCCCATCGACCATCGCAACATCGATCGTCGATCCTTCCCCGGTCGACGATCTCGCGACCAGGGCCGCAAGGAGGCCGGTGAGGGCGAACATCGTTCCCCCTGCATAATCGGCGAGCAGATTCAGCGGTGGATGCGGTCGGTCGTGGGACCCAATCGCCGCAAGCGCTCCCGTGGTCGCGATGTAGTTGATGTCGTGGCCCGCCGTATGCGCATTGGGTCCGTCCTGGCCCCAACCTGTCACGCGGGTATAGACGATCCCGGGGTTCAGCTCGCGCACGGTGTCCGGACCGAGACCCAGCCGCTCCATCACGCCGGGACGATGCCCCTCCAGCAGTACGTCCGCCTTGGACAACAGCGCCTTGACCGCCATCAGACCCTCCGGCTGCTTGAGGTCCGCCCACATCGATGCCTGACCCGCGGTGGACGCGAGCGTGGGCGGCAGACCTCCACGCGCCGACGGCGGCCGACCGATCACGAGCACGTCAGCGCCGAGATCGTCGAGAAAGCGGCATGCCAACGGAACAGGGCCGATGGCTTCGAACGCCACGACGTCGATCCCGGACAGCGGTTTCGTCACAGCGAGCTCCATCGGTCGACGAACAGGTCGATGAGACGATCGGAATCCGCTTCGAACATCACGAGGACCTCCGCACCATGAGACGACGCATAGGTCCGCCCGAGCAGGTCCGGATCTGCAAGTTCGACGGCAACACGCATTCGTCGACCCTCGAACAGCGTCGGGTCGATGAGGTAAGCGATCACACACGGATCGTGCATCACTGCACCTTCGAACCCGAATCGATCCTCGTCGTGGTGGGCATAGAACTCGCTCATCCCGACGCAACACCGTGTCACGGGCGTGTCATACCTGCGCAAGCGATCGAGTGCGTCAGGTCCGAGGATTGCCTGATGCGTCACGTCGAGCGGGAACATCGTGAGCGGAACACCGGACTGCAACACGATGTGAACCGCATGCGGGTCGACGTAGGAGTTGAACTCGCCGACTCCTTGGGTGTTCGGTGCGCCAGCGATCGACCCGCCCATCCACACGACCTCACGGATATGGTCGACGATCGCCGGTTCGGTGGCGAGCGCAAGGGCGATGTTGGTCAACGGACCAACCGGGCACAGCGTGATCGACTTCGCGGGTGCGCTCAGACACGCTTCGATCAGATGGTGTACGCCGTGCAGCTCCTGGGGCTGTGCGGTCGGTGGAGGGAGGCCGGCACCGTCGATACCGGTGTCGCCGTGCACGTACTCCGCCGTGTATTGCTCGCGGATGAGCGGCCGATCCGCACCGCGGTAGACAGGCACATCCGTCCGACCCGCCACTTCCAAGAGCGCGAGCGCGTTCTCCGTGACCAACGGCTGAGGAACGTTCCCGGCCACCGTCACGATGGAACGGAGTTCGATCTCCGGAGAAGCAAGCGCAAGGAAGATCGCGAGCGCGTCGTCCTGTCCCGGATCGGTGTCGAGGATGATCGATCGCGGATTCACGACAGTTCCACGCGGTACACGCCGCCCTGTTTCGTCACGACATACGCTTCACCGTCGCCCCCTGTGCCGAAGCCCGTGATGTTGCCGACGACACCCACATCAGACGTCCAGTCGAACTCCAGGCCGTCGGCCGAGATCGATCGGAACAACCCCGTGCAGTAGTCGGCGTAGAGGAACTGGCCGCGCAGACTCGGGTAGGCATCTCCCCGGTAGACGACTCCACCGGTGATCGAGCACCCACGATCGTGCCCGTACTCGGTGACGGGCAGGATGTAGGCTCCCGGGTCGCATCCGGACCGGAAGCAGGATGTTCCCTCCATCTGGTTCCACCCGAAGTTCAACCCGGGTGTGCTGGTATCGACCAGGTTGACTTCTTCGATCTCGCGCTGACCCACGTCGGCAATCCACAGGTCGGTTCCGTCGAACGCAAACCGCCACGGGTTCCGAAGGCCGATTGCCCAGATACGCGGGTCCCCGCCACCCGCCACGTAGGGATTGTCCGATGGCACTCCGTAGCGGTCGATGTCGGGCCCGACCGCCACACGCAACATCGAGCCCAGAGCCGTGTCCGGATTCTGACCGTTGCCATAGGTGTCATCAGCACCGCCACCGTCCCCGAGACCGATCCACAGATACCCGTCGGGCCCGAAGGCGATCATTCCGCCGTTGTGGTTCCCGGCAGGCTGATCGATCGTCATGACCACACTTCTCGATGTCCGGTCGATCACGCCATCCGAGAGCACAGCGGACTCGATGACCGATCGGCGACCAGAGGCGGTGTACGACAGATAGACCAAGCCGTTCGACTCGAAATCGGGATGCACCGCAAAGCCGAGAAGACCCTGCTCCCCGTCGAAGATCACATCGTCAGTGATGTCGAGTACGACCTCATGGTCGCCCCGATCTGCCCTCACGACACGACCAGGTTGCTCGATGACGAGGTCAGATCCCCCATCGGGCGCCGCGACGAGCAGAACTGGATGCGAGAATCCGGAGTCGTAGTCGGCCAGCTGCATCGACAGGTCTGCAAGCGGCAACGTCGTCGATGTCGTTGACGTCGTCGGCGGGACCGTCGATCCTCCCGATGACACCGTGGTCGGGGTGAGTGTCGTACTCGTGACGATGGGCGCCGCGGTGGTGGAGGTCACCGTGGACGAAGTATCGCTGCCGGTCGCGGTACACGATGCAACGATGACGGCGACGACGACCGCAAGGCCTCGAATCCGACGGCTCATCCGTTCGATCGGGCGACGAGGGCGTTGCACATCGCCGCCGTCGCAGCGGGAGCTTCCATCGGAACGAGGTGTCCGATACCGTCGACGACGTCGACCGTGGCGTCCCGGCACGATGCTGCGATCTCGTGTGCACGATCGACAGAGACCAACGGGTCGTCCGTACCGACCTGCACCGTCACCGGCCCCTCGAATCCCTGGAGGACCTCGGACCGGTCGACCCGATCTCGCATGCCCTCGAGCGCACCCACATAGGTCTCCAGCGGGGTCTGTTCGATCATCGTTCGGAGTCGCGCCCGCGTCACGAGGTCGGCATCGTCTGCGAGCAACGCTCCGGTCATCGGGGCGACGAGTGAGGAGCGCCCTTCCGCCACGACCGCAGCAGCCTGGGCGTCGCGCTTGGCTCGCCCTGCTTCGTCGTCGGGATCGGGTTTCGATCCGATCAGCGCAAGCCCTTCGATGAACCGGGGAGCCCGCTCGAGCATGGCAAGTGCGACATAGCCACCCATCGACAAACCGATGACCGTGGCACGGGCAACACCCTCCTGCTCCATCAGCGAGATGACGTGATCCGCTTGGGCTTCCATCGAAAGGTCACCACCGGGTGGCCACGGCGACGTGCCGAATCCCAGGAGGTCGGGGGTGAGCACCTTGACACCGTGCTCGATACGCGGGACCACTTCGGCGAAGGCCGTGGCGTCGAGCGGATATCCGTGGATGAAGACGAGGGCTCTCATGACGTAGAAGCTACCACTTGCCCGAACCTCCGCCGGCATCCAAGGCAATGACCGTCCAGGAACGGTCTACGCATCCCGCTTCTCGTACGCCCCGCTTTCCTGCTCGGTCAGGAACTCGTAGATCTCGACCATGTCGACCCCAGGGATCGTCTCGACCGGCATGGCAGCAAGGACGTGGGAGTTTGGCCGGACCGAGGACCACGCCTGGCCGTTCCACTTCTCGGCCATGTCCTCGCTGACACTCCGACAACAGTCACCATCCGGACACCGGGATACCGACCGACGTTGGGTGTCCCAGCCCCGGAACCATTTCGCTTCTTCAAACCGGACACCGACGGTGATCGCGGCAGCGGGAAGCTTGTCGGCCTCCACGAAGGTTGCACACCAGAACGTCCCGAGCGCGGTGTCGGTGTACTGATAGTGGATGGTGTAGCGGGCGTCCGAGTCGAACGCTTGCCTCGTCCCCCACTCCCTGCACAATCGCTGGCCTTCGATGGCGCCTGCCGAGTTCCGAGGAAACGGAACGCCGTTGTTCTCGTAGGCCTTCCAGATGATTCCCTGGTCGTCCGATCGCAGGAAGTGCGTCTCCAGGTCGAGGTGCTCGGTGGCCAGGTTCGTGAAGCGATGCCCAGCCATCTCGTACGAGACGAAGAACCGATCCTTGAAGTCCTCGACCGACAGGTTCCGCTCTTCCTTCGCTTCGCGGAGGAACGGCACCGCCGCCGACTCGGGGAGCAACGCCGCACCGGCGAAGTAGTTCGCCTCGACCCGCTGACGCAGGAACTCGCCGAAGTCCTTGGGTTCGTCGTGACCAAGTGCGAAATGACCGAGCGTTTGGAGGATCACACTGCGCGACTGTTTCGAGTCGAAGTTGTCGCGACCCGGCACGAAGATCTTCCCGTTGCGGATGTCGGTGACGGACCGTACCGAGGCCGGCACGTCGGGTGTTCGGATCACCTTGAACCCGAAGTGTGCAGCAAGCGCGTTCAGATCCCCTTTCGACATCGCCCCCTGACCGGTGTATCCGATCGCCGCGACCGCATCGGCTGCGATCCCCTCGATCTCGGCGAAGTAGTTGCCTCGCGTCTTCATCTCGGCACGGAGATCGGCATTGGCCGCTCTTGCCTCATCTCGCGTGAAGGGCGCTGCTGCGTCGCGTCCGCGCAGTTCCTCGTACAGCCCGACCACGTGTTCGAGCACGACGTCCGGGATCCGCGCATTCGGCTTCAGGTAGGGAAGCCCGAGATCCCGATACGCCTGGTCCCGTTGGATCCGTTCGATCGTGACCTCGAGCTCGTCTCTCCGTGATGGCGGCTCCGCACTCAGGAGATCGGCCGCATCGACGTCGAGCGCCTGAGCAAGGTCGTTGATGAGCGAAAGCCTCGGTTCCTTCTTGCCGTTCTCCATCAGCGACAGGAACGGAGCGGGCTTGTCCACGACCGCTCCGAGATCGTCGAGGGTCATGCCCTTCTGTTTCCGGTGGTACCGGACCCTTCGGCCGAACATCAGGGGGTCGACACCGCTCACAACATCCTCACAATCATCACAGGAGATAAGTTTCAAACATCTTACCGCAACAATGGTTTGCAAATCAGCAAGAATTGACGTTCTCTGTCCCGAACGACCGAAGGGACACCATGACCGTGAACATCTCCCCCACCGACGAGGCACACCACGACGACGTCCTCACCGAAGCAGCGGTCGCCTTCCTGGTGGACCTCCACCGGACGTTCGACGACCGACGCCACGAACTGCTCCGTCGCCGTGCCGAGCGCCAGACAGAACTCGACCGAGGCGCCACCCTCGATTTCCTCGACGAAACGGAAGCCATCCGCACCGGTGCGTGGCAGGTTGCACTTCCGGCACCGGATCTCACCGATCGTCGTTGCGAGATCACCGGGCCCACGGACCGCAAGATGGTGATCAACGCGCTGAACTCGGGCGCCAGAGTGTTCATGGCCGACTTCGAGGACTCCAACTCACCCACCTGGCCGAACATGGTCGACGGCCAGCGGAACCTCTCGGATGCGATCCGACGCACGATCGACTTCACCGCACCCGAAACCGGCAAGCGCTACGAGCTCGCCGCGGATACGGCGACGTTGATGGTGCGACCCCGGGGGCTGCACCTGGAGCAGCCGCAGTTCACGATCGACGGAAGACCGCTCAGCGGTTCACTGATGGACTTCGGCCTGTACTTCTTCCACAATGCGCATGCGCTCATCGAGCGCGGCAGCGGACCGTACTTCTACCTCCCGAAACTCGAGTCGCACTTCGAAGCGAGGTGGTGGAACGATGTGTTCGAACACGCCCAGGACGCACTCGGGATCCCGCGGGGGACGATCCGCGCCACCGTACTCATCGAGACCATCACCGCCGCTTTCGAGATGGAAGAGATCCTCTACGAGCTACGCGAGCACTCGGCTGGTCTCAATGCGGGACGTTGGGACTACATCTTCTCGGTCATCAAGAAGCACCGCAACACGAGAGGTCTGATCTTCCCCGACCGCGGCGACATCGGGATGACCGTGCCCTTCATGCGGTCCTACACCGAGCTGCTCGTCGCAACCTGCCATCGCCGTGGTGCTCACGCCATGGGCGGGATGGCAGCGTTCATCCCCTCCCGTCGCGATGCCGACGTGAATCGTCAGGCGATGGAGAAGGTGCGTGCGGACAAACGCCGCGAAGCGGAGGACGGATGCGACGGGACGTGGGTGGCACACCCCGATCTGGTCCCCGTCGCAACCGAGGTGTTTGACGAGGTTCTCGGAGACCGCCCGAATCAGCTCGATCGTCAGCGGGACGACGTGCAGGTCGCTGCAAGCGACCTCGTCGACTTCTGGGTTCCCGGCAGCGCGATCACGGACGCGGGTGTGCGGCTCAACGTGGATGTCGCGATCCGCTACATCGCATCGTGGCTCGCTGGCTCCGGTGCCGCAGCGATCTACAACCTGATGGAGGACGCGGCGACCGCCGAGATCTCCCGGTCCCAGATCTGGCAATGGGTCAATTCGGGAGCGACGACCTCGGAAGGCACCGCTGTCGACCGGGAGCTCGTGGAACGACTCGCCGACGAGACCTGCAGCCAGATCCGCGAAGAGGTCGGTGCAGAGAACTACTCCGACGGCCGCTACGAGGAAGCGAGGAGCCTGTTCACCACGGTCGCGCTTGCTGAGGACTTCCCCGAGTTCCTCACCCTGCCCGGGATGGAGATCCTGGAACGGAGGCCGGTATCGGCAGTATGACCGGATGCACCACCCACGACCCGTACAGCACACCACGCCACACCTGAACGACGAAAGCGAGCACCAATGACCATCCAGGACCGAACCAGGACGAGACGAGAAGCACTCCAGCACGATTGGGACACCAATCCTCGGTGGGACGGGATCACACGGGACCACACCCCCGATGACGTGATTCGTCTCCAGGGGTCCATGGTCGAGCAGCACACCCTGGCCACGGCGATGGCCGAGAAACTCTGGGACCAGCTCACCACGGGTGACTACGTGAACGCACTTGGTGCCATCTCCGGTGGCCAGGCGGTGCAGATGGTCAAGGCAGGTCTCCAGGCGATCTATCTGTCCGGGTGGCAGGTCGCCGCCGACGCAAACCTTTCGGGTTCCGTCTATCCCGACCAGTCGTTGTATCCGTCGAACTCTGCCCCGGAGCTGGTGCGACGGATCAACAACGCATTGCGGCGTGCCGACGAGATCGACTGGTCCGAGGGTTCCGGTGACACCGACTGGTTCGTTCCGATCGTCGCTGATGCCGAATCGGGCTTCGGTGGCGCGCTGAACGTGTACGAACTCACCAAGAGCTTCATCGGTGCGGGTGCTGCTGCCGTGCACCTCGAGGATCAGTTGTCCTCCGAGAAGAAGTGTGGGCACATGGGCGGCAAGGTGCTCATCCCGACGTCCCAGCACGTGCGCACGCTCAAGGCTGCCCGTCTCGCTGCAGACGTCATGGGTGTCCCGACCTTAGTCGTGGCACGCACCGACTCGCTGGGAGCCAACCTGCTGACCACCGATGTGGACGAGCGCGATCGGCAGTTCATCACGGGTGAGCGCACGGCGGAGGGCTTCTACGTCGTCGACAACGGCATGGAGCAGGCGATCTCGCGTGGCCTCGCCTACGCACCGTATGCGGACCTGATCTGGTGCGAGACCTCGACACCGGACCTCGACGAGGCCCGGCAGTTCGCCGAGGCGATCCATGCGAAGTACCCGGGGAAGATGCTTGCGTACAACTGCTCACCGTCGTTCAACTGGAAGCGACACCTCGACGACGCGACGATCGCCGCGTTCCAAAAGGAGCTCGGTGCGATGGGCTACCGCTTCCAGTTCATCACCTTGGCCGGGTTCCATTCCCTCAACGCCGGGATGTTCGATCTCGCCCGGGGGTACGCCACCCGCGGGATGGAGGCATACGTCGAGCTCCAGGAGAGCGAGTTCGCGATGGAGGAGCACGGATACACGGCAACCCGTCACCAGCGGGAGGTCGGAGCCGGCTACTTCGATCAAGTGAGCCAGGTCATCTCTGGTGGCGAAGCATCGACGCTGGCCCTGAAGGGCTCCACCGAGTCGGCCCAGTTCTACGATGGCTGACGGCGTCCTATCGGACGCCGAGTACACAGTACGGAGTACTCAGTACACAGAACCCATCCGGATCTGTGATCTGTGATCTCAGAAGTGGCGCATCACTTCTGTAGCGAACAGGTCCATCGATTCGGGGTGGGTGGCCGAGTCGGGGAAGTTGAGGATCAGGTAGTCGCAGCCCTCGGCCTCGTATGCCTTGATCTTCTCGACGATCTGCTCGGGTGTCCCGACGGCACTCTGGTGTTCACCGAACCATCGATCCATCGTGCCACTCGCATCGGAGACAACGGTTGCGAAACGGCTCTCGATGTGATCGCGTCGTCTCGCAACGGCCGCCTCGTCCTCGGCGATGATCACGTTGAGACTCGACGAGTTCGTGATCTCGGCCGGATCCCGGTCGTGACGTTCGCAATGCGCTTCGAGGATGGACAGCTTGTGCGCAAACGATTCGGGTGTCGAGCCGAAATTGGTCGCATCGGCGTACTTGGCAGCGGTACGGAGCGTGAGCTGCTCCCCTCCGCCGGCGACCCAGATCGGGATGTGTGGACCCTGGACCGGTTTGGGCTGGCTGATCGCACCATCGAGGGTGTAGTACTTGCCCTCGAACGATGCCTCCTCCTCGGTCCACAGCTTCTTGAAGATCTGGACGGCTTCGTCGAGTTGCCCCAGTCGCACGGATGCTTTCGGGAATCCGTAGCCGTAGGCATTGAACTCGTGCTCGTACCAGCCACCACCGATCCCCATCTCGAGACGTCCCCCGGACATCACGTCGATCGAGGCAGCGACTTTGGCGAGGTACGCCGGTGGGCGATACCCGTTGCAGGTACACATCTGGCCGAGACGGATGGTGTCCGTCGTCACCGCGAGTGCTGCCATGAGGGTCCACGCTTCGTAGGTCACTTCCTGGGTAGGTTCGGGCACCGTGTGGAAGTGGTCGTACACCCATGCGGATTTGAACCCGAGTGCCTCGGCCTGCTTGGCGACACCAAGCATCGTGTTCCAGTGTTCTTCCGTCGGGATGTCGATGAGATCGACACGCCAACCCTGCGGGATGAATGTTCCAAAGTCCATGGCAGCGATGCTAGACGCCGGCAGCTGCCTCGCGGGCGGCGACCACCAGGACCTCCGCAACGGCTTCGGGAGCCTCGGCTTGGACACGATGCCCGACGCCCGCCAGTTCCACGACAGCTGCTCCGTCGATGGCATCGACGACGGTGCGTCCCGCATCCGGTGGAACCATCCGATCGTTTCCTGCCACGACGACGGTGACCGGACGATCGATCTCACGTCCTCGATCGAGCGTGGCGCCGTATGCGTCGCAGGCAGCGAGGTCGTCGGCGAGCGTCCCCTCAGGGACGCCGGCAATCGCTGCTGCATGCGCTTCGATCGCCTCGGGGTGGTCAGCGAAGAAGGCTCGATCGTGTGACCACTTGGCGATCAACTGATGCGCCTTCGTCGGATCGTCCCTGGCGATCGTGAGTAGATCCTCGGACACGGCCATCGGGTATCCGACACAGATCGGTACGACGGCCCCCAACCAACGCGGCTGCCTTCCCCCCACCTCGATCGTGATCAGACTCCCCATCGAGTGACCGGCGAGCGCAACCTGATCGAGATCCCTTGTCTCCACCTCCTCGACGACCAGCCCTGCATACTCCTCGATCGAGCAGGGCCGACCGCCGCTCAGCGCCACGAGGTCGACCGCGTGCCAATCGACGCCGTGCGCTTCCACCAGCTTGCCCACGTCTGCCCATACCGCAGGGCTGTCTCCTGCCCCGTGCACGAACACGATGGCGGGTCGCTCACCCATTCGACGGTGCAGCGATCGCTGCATGACTTGCGATCACGAGGGCCGCCTCGATTGCCTCATCCGCGAGACCCGATGCAGCCATCGCGTCGTCGGCGCCTGCGCTCATCCGCCACACTGCTCCGGTCAGCAGGGCCGCCGTCGCGCGGTCGGCGTCATAGCACCCGGTGATCGCATCGACCCAGGCCCCCCGATAGGTCGCCCTGTTCTGTGCGGCCAGAGCCCGGTAGTCCTCGGGGAGGAACCGGAGGTCCTCGACGAGCAATGTGAACTCGGCTTTGCGATATACGGCAAGGCGGACATGCGTGCGCACGAGATGGTCGAGCGCTTCGGCAGGTGGCATCGTCGCTGCGGCGTCGATGGCTTCGCGCAACGCCATCCACATGCGGTCGAGGACCGCGATGAGGATCTCGTCCTTGCCCGCGAAGTGGCGGTAGATCCCCGGACCGGTGATCCCTGCTGCTGCACCGATGTCATCGATACCCGTTGCATGGAAACCGCGCTCGTGGAACAGCGTCGTGGCCACCTCGATGATCTGCTCTCTCCTGGCTCGCCCGTGGCGCGTCGCCGGGTCGTAGGTGTATTCGGCTTGTTCCACGGTCAGAGCCCGACCGCATCGGCGAGTCGGTCTCTCCAGACGTCGACATCACCGAACAGCAGCGCATCCGCTTTGGCTCGCTTGAAGTAGAGATGTGCCTCGTGCTCCCACGTGAACCCGATTCCGCCGAGTACCTGGATGGTGTCGCCCGCGATCTGGAGGAACGCATCGGAGCAGACCGAACGCGCCAACGGGACCGCGATGGACCGCTCGGTCTCGTCCTCGAAAGAGGATGCTGCGTGCGCAGCGGCAGAACGCGCGTGTTCGACGGCGACCAACATGTCGGCGCATTTGTGCTTGACCGCCTGGAAGGAACCGATCGCTCGCCCGAACTGGTAGCGAGATTTGGCATACTCGACCGCCACCTCCATGCATCGCTGTGCCCCACCCACCTGTTCGGATGCGAGGCACATCGCGGCGAACGCTTCGACCGCACCGAGTTCGTCCTGCGTGACCGAGCCCACGCTCCGGTCTGCAAGTGCGACACCGTCGAAGGTCACGGCTGCCAGTGGACGTGTGGCGTCCAGCGCATTGACCGGCGTGACCTCCACGCCATCGGCGTCGGCAGCCACCACCGCGAGCACCGGTGCACCGTCCCGAGACGCACTGACCACGAAGACGTCGGCGTGGACACCATCCGTCACGTATCGCTTGGTACCGGTCAACGAACCGTCCTCGACGACGGCATCACCGACGACGTCTCCGTGAGCAGACTCGTAGAACGCAACCGTCGCGACGGCGCTGCCATCGGCGACCGAAGCCAGGACGTCGGACCCGACCCCGGCGAGATCCATCGCATACGAGGCGACGACCGTCGAGAGGTAGGGAACCGCTGCGACCGACCGCCCGAGCTCCTCGATGACGAGGGCGACCTCGACCGCCGAGTAGCCGGCGCCTCCGACCTCCTCGGGGAGGTGCAGTCCGAGTACCCCCATGTCCTTGATCGCCGCCCATGTGTTCTCGTCGAGCGCACGGTCGGTGGTCGACAACTCCCTTGTCGCATCGAAGTCGACGGAGGCGTCGACGAGTTCTCGAACGGTCGCCGACAGCATCGATTGTTCGTCCGAGCGGCGGAACGTGATCGCTTCAGCCACGGGGCACCTCCTTCCACGGTACGTCTTTGTCAACTCGGGGCTCACCCGGAAGCCCGAGGACCCGCTCGCCGAGGATGTTCCTCATGATCTCGCTGGTCCCTCCCTCGATCGAGTTGGCACGGGCACGGAGGAAGTGCCGCTGGGGACTGAGGATTCGTTCCGTCATCCTGGTGTCGTAGACCGTGGGTTCGAGCGTGTATCCCTCCGGGATCGTCGCTCCTTCCAGGCCCATCATCCCGACGGTGAACGAGGTGACTTCCTTGTTGAGGTCCGCCCATGCAAGCTTGCCGGTCGAGCCCTCAGGACCCGGGACACCCGCTTGCATGTTCTCGGTCGCACGGAGCGCCGTGAGGCGCATGGCCTCGACTTCGGCCCACAGGCGCGCAAGCTCACGGCGGTCGCCGACGTCTCCGGACCCGTGTTCCTTCCACGTCTCCATGGCCACACCGATGGTGCCCGAATTGCGGGGGACGGTGTTGCCGCCGATGGCGACACGCTCGTTCATCAACGTCGTCATGGCGACTCGCCACCCCGCACCGACATCGTCGATCCGCTGGGAGTCCGGGACCACAGCGTCGTCGAAGAAGACCTCGTTGAACTCAGCCTCACCGGTGATCTGATAGAGCGGACGGACATCAACACCGTCGCCCTTCATGTCGACGATGAAGTACGTGAGGCCCTTGTGCTTGGGTTGATCAGGGTCGGTCCTTGCAACCAGCATGCCCCACGACGACAGGTGTGCCAATGTCGTCCACACCTTCTGTCCGTTGATGATCCATTCGTCGCCATCCTTCACGGCCCGGGTGGCAAGACCGGCGACATCGGACCCTGCGCCGGGCTCGGAGAAGAGCTGGCACCACACCTCATCGACAGTGAACATTGGCCGGAGCCATCGCTCCTTCTGTTCCTCGGTGCCGTGTGCGGCAAGGACACCCGCACCCATGCCGATCCCGATGATGTTGGCGATCCGGTTCCACATGGGCGCACCGGCTTCGTTGAGTCGGCGACTCACGAGCTCCCGGTAGGCAGGCGACACACCGAGGCCCCCGAACCCTTCCTCATAGTCGACCCACGCCAGTCCGGCATCGAACTGTGCGCCCCAGAAGTCCTTCGGCTCGGTCGAATCCGGCGGGTTGTCCGCCAGGAGCCGGTCGATCGCCTCGTTCACCATTTGTGTCGCGGTGTCGGTCACGCTTCCTCCTCGGGGGTCGTGAACATCAGCATGAGGCTCTCGGCGACCATCGCTGGTTTGCCCTCTCCCTCGATCTCGATGGTGATCTCGGTCGTGGCGAGATATTGACCGGGTGCTCGCTCAGCGAAGTCCTTGAGCACCGAAACGGCCCTCACCCTCGAACCGGTCTTCACGGGACTCAGGAAACGCACCTTGTTCGTCCCGTAGTTGATGACCATCCCGACGCCGGGAGGTCCGACCGTTCCACCGGCCGCAAGCGTCGGGAGAAGCGACAGGGTGAGGAACCCGTGGGCGATCGTCGTACCGAACGGGCCAGAGGCAGCGGCTTCCTTGTCGACGTGGATCCACTGGTGGTCACCGGTGGCATCGGCGAAGGCGTCCACACGCGCCTGATCGATCTCGAACCACTCGCTGGTGTCGACGACCTGACCGATCAGGTCCGCGATTTCTTCAAGCGCAACGGTCTTCACGCAGGTCCCTCTTTCGTATGGGTCGAGCCGCGGTCGAATCGACCGTGGCGCAAGCAGTTGCAATGTGAACGGCAGTTTACATCTCTATCGTGTCCGCATACCAACGCAGCGGAGGACACGTGGACATCAGAGAGAAGGTCGTCGTCATCACCGGAGGGGGATCCGGTATCGGTGCCGCGATGGCACGAGCGTTCACCGCAAGCGGAGCGGGTGCAGTCGTCGTCCTCGACATCGACGATGCGGCGGCAGCGTCGGTCGCAAGCGAGATCGGGGGGGAAGCCCGAATGCTCGACGTCAGCGACGCAGCGGCGACAGCAGACGTACTCGGGGAGCTCGAATCGTCGTACGGTCGTATCGACATCCTCTGCCTCAATGCCGGCATCGCAACCGGCGGTTCGGTCGATGCCCCCGACGACGTGTGGGAACGCACCTGGCAGGTCAACGTGATGTCCCACGTGTACGCAACACGCCAAGTACTCCCCGGCATGCTGGAACGGGGAAGCGGCCATCTCGTCCACACGGCATCGGCTGCCGGGCTCCTCACCAATCTCGGCGCTGCACCGTACGCAGTCACGAAACACGGCGTCGTCGCGCTCGCCGAGTGGCTGGCGGTCACCTACGGGGAGCA
>JAUIIM010000020.1 GCA_030431785.1 Acidimicrobiia bacterium
GAATGTCGGTACCAGCTGCACGGGCCGCGGCCCAACTCGGGCGGACGGTCAATCTCGCGTTGAAGAAGGCCGAGCTGACACCGCCCGGCTACCGCATGCTCGCGTATCTCGCAACGGGGGAGTCCGCGGCCAAGATCCTGGCTGCCAAGTTGGCCATCAGCCGCCCAACGGTGACGGCGACGCTCGACTGGCTTGAGCCTCGGGGCTACGTGCGGCGAGCCCCGCACCCCGACGATCGCCGCAAAGTCCAGATTCTGATCACCGCGGACGGGCTCGCCGCACTCGAGGAGGCGGACAGGCTGATCGTGGAACGGCTCGAGGAGGTACTGATCGCCGTGGATGACGAGGACGCCAAGCACATCGTCGACAGCCTCGAAACGATGGGTGGCGCGCTGAACGTGTATCGGGCCCGGGGGATCAATCCGGATCAACCACCGGAGTCGATCGAGGCACGATGAGGCTTCCCTTCCGACGCGCCGGTGGTATGCCCATCGGCAAGTCGCTCAGCAATCCGAACGTCCGGAAGTTCATCGTCGGGCAAGGCTCGTCCATGCTCGGTGGTTGGATGCAGGCAACCGCAGTTGCGTGGCTCGTACTCGATCTGACGTCGAGCCCGATGGCACTCGGTTACTACTCGCTCATCCGTTTCGCTCCGATGATGGTGTTCGGTGCGTACGGCGGGCTGCTCGCAGACCGGTTCTCAAGGCTCAAACTCATGCGGGCGACGCAGGTGATCCTGCTCTGCGGGTCGCTCGTGCTCGTGGTCTTGACGCTGCTTCCGGAAGTCCCGATCCTGTGGGTGTACGGGGTCGCATTCGTGACCGGCTGCGTGAACGCGGTCGACAATCCACTGCGTCGTGCGTTCATCCGCGAGCTCGCGACCGACGACGAACTGCCGAATGCCATTGCGCTGAACTCGACGGTCGCGACCGTGATGCGCACTGCCGGTCCGGCGATCGGCGGATTGACCATCGCACTCCTCGGCGTGACGTGGAACTTTGCGATCAATGCTTCGACCTTCGTGGTGTTCATCGTCGCCCTGTCGGTGATCGACCGTTCGACGATCCGGGTATCCCCGGCGACACCGCGCGCCAAGGGCCAGGTGCGGGACGGGCTGGCCTATGCGGTGAAGGACGATCGCATCTGGACCGTGCTGGTGATCGCGACCGTCGTTGGGACGTTTGCATGGAACTACGGCGTGCTCATGCCGGTCTATGCGACGGAAACGTTCAGCGGTGGTGCCCGTCTGTACGGCGGCCTGCTCGCCGTGGTCGGCGTGGGCGCGTTCAGCGGTGCGCTCCTGGCTGCTCGCCGGGGGACCATGAACCATGGAGGATTGGTGCGCGCAGTCGGGTTGGTCTCCATAGCCCTGTTCCTCGTGAGTCTTGCGCCCAACGTGGTCCTGGCCGTCGGTGCGCTCCTCCTGCTCGGTGCGGCGGGGACGACGGTGGTGATCACATCCCAGACCAACCTGCAGCTCCAGGTGAAGGACGTCATGAGTGGCCGCATTCTGGCGCTCTACAGCATCGCCTTCGTCGGCAGCAAACCGATCGGCGGTCTGCTGTGCGGGTGGCTTATGGAGATCTCGAATGCTCGCGTCGCCTTTGCGACCTGTGCGGGGATCGTGGGGTTCTTCGCCGTTTCGATGTGGGCGTACGAGGTGCGGGTGCGCGGTTGGCGTTGGCGATTCATCCTGCCGTACCAGACCCGCTCGACCTAGGATCGTACAATACAATATAGGAACCTGAAACGAGATGGAGTTGTGACCGTGCGCACCGATGACCGACTGACACGCCGGCTTGCGGAGTTCGTCGCCTCCACCGACGCCGCCACCCTCGATGCGTCGATCGTGCATCAGGTGAAGCGGAACCTTATCGACTACCTCGCTGCGACCTACGCGGGCGTCGATTCCGACGCCGCGCGCGCCGTACGGTCGTACACCGCACGGACCGACACAGGTGATGACGCAACGATCATCGGCACAGACCTGCGAGCGAGCGCGGGGGGAGCGGCATACGTGAACGGCACCACTGCCCATGCCCTCGATCTCGACGACGGGTTCACCAAGGGCGCGTGCCATCCGGGTGCGCCGATCGTCTCAGCTGCCTTGGCGGCGGCGGAAGCTCGGGGCTCATCGGCCGATGCGCTGATCGCAGCGATCGCGGTCGGTTACGAGGTCGCCGTGCGGCTCGCGGGATCGACACACCCTGCGCAACGCCGACGAGGATTCCACAACACCGCCCTCGTCGGGACGATGGGATCGGCAGCGGCCGTCGCCTCCCTCGCCCGTGCGGACACCGAGCAGGTCTGCGCAGCACTGGGGAGTGCGGCATCACACGCATCGGGGATCCTGTCGTTCCTCGACGAAGGATCCGAGATCAAGCGTGTGCACGCGGGGAAGGCTGCTCGCGATGGTCTCGTCAGCGCCGAACTCGTCCTCGAGGGCCTCAGCGGACCGCTCAACGTTCTCGACCTCGAGCACGGGTACTTCCACGCGTTCGCCGGAGGGGAGTACGACCGGGGCTTCCTCATCGATGACCTCGGTACCACGTGGAGGATGCTCGACACCTACAACAAGCCATACCCGTGTTGCCGCCATGTACACGGTGCGATCGATGCAGCGTTGGTGATGCGTCAGGACGATGCCTTCGATCCGACCGCGATCGACGAAGTTCGTGTCGAGACGTTTGCGATCGCTGCGAGCCACGACAAACAGGTGGTCGAGAACACGATGGATGCGCAGATGAGCCTGCCCTATTCGCTCGCCGTTGCCCTGGCTCGCGGTGCTGTCGGGATGGGGGACTTCGAATCCGAGGCACGTGCGGATTCCCTGCTGACCCGGCTTGCGGCACGAACCGCAGTGGTGGTCGACCAGGACCTCGACGCGGCGTATCCGACGCATCGCGCCGCACGTGTGATCGTCACGATGGGTGACCGTCAACTGGTGCAACTCATCTCGGATCCCTACGGCGAGCCAGCGAACCCGATGTCGGATGACGACCTCGACGACAAGTTCCGCAGGAACGTCGAACCGGTGATCGGGGGAGGGCGGGCGTCGCAGCTCGCGGAGGCGGTCTGGGGGCTCGCCGGCGATGCGCCACTCTGGTCGCTGCTCACCACTGCGACGACCTGACCACCGCACCGACCCGGTGCGCGGACGCTGGAAAGCGTTGTTGCGCTGTCGCTCCCTTGTTGCTTCGGGACCACTTGCCCCGATCCGGTTGCACCGTCGGGTTGTAGATTCTATACTATCTTTTGAATGGCAGATTCAGAGCTCGTGATGGGTTGGTACCGGCGTGGGTCATGCTTCTGCCTCATTGGACAAGGAGTATGGAAAATGAGATGGAGGAGCCCGTGAGATCCACGAAGAGAAGGCACCTCGGATGGCGGTTCATCGTCGTTGCCATGTTGCTGGCGATGGTCGCAGCTGCGTGCAGCAGCGGTGAGTCGTCCGACGATCCAGACGCAACCACGACGACCCAGGGGTCGGGCGGTGGTTCCGAGACGACGACTACCGGTGGCGGAGACGGTGGTGATGACGGTGAGTTCGAGACCTTGACGGTCATCGTTCCCACCGAGCACCAGACCATGGACCCGCAGCAGCACCGGAACCGATTCACGCAGATCATCTCGCGCAAGGTGCACGACAACCTCGTGTACCTGGATCCGAGCGAGTCGGCCGCCACTTTCGAGTGGAAACTGGCGACCGGGTATACGCAGGTTGACGACCTCACGTGGGATATTCATCTACGTGAAGGCATCGAGTTCACGGACGGAACGCCGTTCAACAGTGAAGCCGTGGTGTACACGTTCGATCGTCTGCTCGATCCAGCAAACAATTCCCCGCGAGCGACGATGGGTTCGCTGAACTCGGTTGTCAGCGTCGAGGCGGTTGATGAGTACACCGTCAGGTGGAACCTCTCGGAACCGATCGAACTGAATTCGCAGGGATTCCCCAACACGCTCAGCATCTACTCGCAGGAGATCCTGAAGCCGGGCTACTACGACGGCATCTCCCTCGAGGAGGCGTACTCGTACCCCACGCTCGGAACCGGACCGTGGAAGTTCGTCGAATGGGAGCAGGGTCAGTTCATCCGGTTCGAGGCCAATCCGGACTACTGGGATGGACCGCCACAGGTGGACGAGCTCGTCTTCCGGTTCGTCCCTGAAGCATCCACTCGTGCCGCTGAGCTGATCGCCGGCAACGCCGACCTCGTCTACCCGGTAGACGCAGACACGATGTCTGCGCTCGCCGGAGCCGAAGGGATCGAAGTCCAGAGTGTTGAGGGCAACTCGATGTCGATGTTGCAGATGTCGGTCCAGGAAGGCCGCACGTTTGCGGACAATGACCTACGTGTTGGCTTGAACCACGCCATCGATCGTCAGACGATCGTCGACAACCTGTTCCGCGGTCTCGCTGTGGTTGAACGCCAGATGACGCCAGCGAACGACTCCACGCCAGAAGATGGTGGTGGGCGCGAGTGGGACTGGGAAGGCTATGTCTACGACCCGGACCTTGCCGCTGAGATGCTCGCACCACTCGTCGGAACGAAGATTCTCCTGCATTCTTCGACGACGGACCTGTTGGTTGCGGAAGTCGTTGCTGAGCAGATCCGCCAGGTCGGCCTCGATGTCGAGGTCGTTCCAGTGGAACCCGCAGCGATGTCCGCAGGAATCGACTCGGGTGAATTCGACTTGTGGATCCAGCGGTACGGTGGTCTCGAGGCCATCGAGAACAACTGGGACACACACTTCGCCTGCGCAACCAACGAAGCGGGCATTATCAGGACCGGGTACTGCAATCCGGATCAGGACGCCCGTATGGAGGCGGCGCGTGAGCTCGACCACGAAGAAGCCGAGATGACCGTCTATGCGGAAATCGGCAAGGAGCTCAACGCTGCAGCTCCATGGGTCCCGCTGTGGACGCTGAATGAGATCGCCGCCTATCGCGACTACGTGAAGGGCTTCGTGATCTCAGCGATTGGTCAGATGAACCTCTGGCCCGTCTACTTCGAGAAGTAGAGCGCAGGTTCCTCCCTAGGCAGGTGGGCCGTGGATCCCAGCGAAGGATCCACGGCCCACCTGTTTGGGTGACGGTCTGCAGGGGGTCCGGACGCATGTGCGTGCAACCCTCTGGTACCCGCCACCCGCTTTGACAAGACAGAACATATAGATTATATTTTCGGCTCCGGCTGCGACCGTCAGCCCAAGGAACCCGGATGGAAAGACAGGAATGCGATTGACTCTTTTCGTGACCAGCGAGTCCCTGAACTGGCTTGAGGTTCGGCGATGATCGACACCCCGCTGCTCGAAGTGAACGACCTGAGCGTGCGGTTTGGGTCCGTCGCAGCAGTCTCGTCGGTCTCGTTCACGGTTCGTTCGGGTGAGGTGTTCGGTGTGGTGGGGGAATCCGGCGCCGGGAAGTCAGCGACCGCCAAGGCGATCATCGGGCTTCTTCCACAGTCGGCTCGCGTCGAGGGGAGCGTTCGGTTCCGGGGCGAGGAGATCCGGGGAGCGAGCGATGCAACGCTGCGAAAGGTACGCGGTGCGGGCATCGGGTACGTGTTCCAGGACGCATTGACAGCGCTCGATCCCGTGCGCAAGATCGGCGTCCAGTTGATCGAGTCGCTCCAGATCCACAAGGATGTCTCGAGGAAGGAAGCAGCGAAGGTAGCCGAGGACCTGCTCGGCGAGGTCCAGATCAAGGACCCTGCCCGGTGCATGTCATCGTTCCCGCACCAGTTGTCCGGTGGCATGCGACAGCGCGTGGTCATCGCCGCAGCACTGATCGCTGACCCTGCCCTCATCATCGCGGACGAGGTGACGTCAGCGCTCGACGTCACCGTCCAGCGGCGTGTTCTGGATCTGCTCCTGAAGGTGTGCGCAGACCGTGGGGCCGCGGTGATCATGATCACCCACGACCTCGGCGTCGTTGCTCAGACGTGCGACCGCGTCGCCGTGCTTTATGGCGGCATCGTCGCAGAGGAGGCCGACGTGTTCGATCTCTTCGATGCGCCCCGCCATCCCTATACGAAAGCCCTGCTCCAATCGATGCCACGAATCGGGGAGGATGTGCCTTTTGTGCCGATTCCGGGATCAGCGATACAGGTCGTAGGGAAACTCCATTCTTGTCCGTTCGCCGGCCGTTGTTCGTATGCAACACAAGAATGCTTGGTCGATGTCCCGCCCGTCACCACGGAAGAAGATGGGCGTCAGTACCGATGTGTCCACGCATTGGAGCCGGTCTCATGAGTGAGAACCCTCCCCGCACCGAACTCATGGGGTCTTCCGAGTTCACGAACCACCACCTGGGTCGCACGCTCGAAGTGCGCAACCTCGTCAAGAGTTTCAAGGTCGGCTCGGAGTCTTTCGGCAAGGCCGAACGTATCAAGGCAGTCGACGATGTGTCGTTGTTCGTGCCAGCAGGCACCACGATGGGTCTCGTCGGAGAGTCGGGGTCTGGCAAGTCGACGATCGCCCGTCTCATCTGCCGGCTGCTCGAACCGGATTCGGGTCAGGTGCTCGTCGACGGTGATGAAGTGACGGCCGGCACGAAGATTCCGAAGGGGTATGCACGCAAGGTGCAGATCGTGTTCCAAGACCCCACTGCCAGCCTGAACCCTCGTTGGAAAGTCCGTCGCCTCGTTGCTGAGGGGATTCGCGTCCACGGTCTCAGGAGCCGTAGCGAGACGAAGGAGCGCGTCGCCGAGCTCGTCTCGCTGGTGGGCCTTCCCGAGCATGCGCTCGATCGGTACCCGCACGAGTTCTCTGGTGGGCAGCGCCAGCGGATTGCGATCGCCAGAGCACTTGCCGTGGAACCCGAGGTCTTGGTGCTCGACGAGCCGGTGTCGGCGTTGGACGTGTCCGTCCAAGCGCAGATCCTGGTGCTCCTCCAGGAGCTTCAGGCGGCCTCAGGTCTGACGTACCTGCTCATCGCCCACGACCTTGCGGTTGTCGAGCGGTTCTGCGATGAGGTCGCGGTCATCGAGTCCGGACGAATCGTGGAGGCGGGTGACCCGGAGATCATCCACTCTCGCCCGGAGCATCCGTACACGAAGGCACTGGTGGAGGCACACCCGGTCCCTGACCCGCACGAGCGAACAATGTACGTCCATGCTCAGGACAAAGCGGAGGTTGCCGAATGACCAAGTTCGTCCTCAAGCGTCTCGCGCACACCGTCATCGTCCTGCTCGGTGTGTCGGTGATGGTGTTCTTCCTCATTCGCTACCTCCCCGGTGATCCTTTGGATGTGCTGTTCACCCAGGGGAGCGGCGACGAGGTCACGGCAGCCGACGATCTTGCCGAAGGACGTCGGCGATTCGCCGAAGGGATCGGGATGGTCGGGAGCCTGCCATCGCAGTACCTGAACTTCCTCTCCGAGATCGTCCAGGGAGACCTGGGCACTTCGATCTTCCGGCGAATCCCGGTGTCGACACTGATCGCCACGACGCTGCCGCTGACTTTGCAGCTGGCGATCGCTGGACAGATCGTCAACATCCTGCTCTCGTTGCCGTTGGGGATCGTCGGTGCGTTGAAGCAGAACAGCATCTGGGATCGAGGTGGGACGGCGTTCGCCCTCATCGGTACGGCGATGCCGAACTTCTGGCAGGGCATCATGCTGATCCTGATCTTCGCCGTCTGGTGGCCGATACTCCCCGTCTCCGGAGTGATGGACTTGGGATTGTCGGTTGAGCACATCACCGGCATTCCGATTGTCGACGCATTCGTCACCGGGAACTGGCCAGCGTTCTGGTCGATCATCCGCCACCTGATCCTGCCTGCGATCACGCTCGGTGCATCCGCATCGCTCGTTCGCATCCTGCGGTCGAGCCTTCTCGAGGTCAAACACCAGGACTTCATGGATGCCTACCGTGCGCGCGGGCTGCGGGAACGCTCGGTCACCTCGCACATGATGCGCAACGCACTCCCGACGACCGTTGTGATCTTCGGCATCCGCCTCGGTGCGATCATCGGTGGATCGGTCGTGGTCGAAACGGTCTTCGCCTACCAAGGGATGGGATGGCTCCTGATCAACGCCATCAACCAGCGGGACTATCCGCTCATCCAAGGCATCGTGCTGACGTTCACGGTGTTCACAGTACTCGCCAACCTGCTGTCCGACATCGTGCACGGCTGGCTCGATCCACGGGTGAAAGTGGAGGCAAAGACATGAGTGATACGGACGATCTCGTACGGATCGCGGACGCCGAGGACGTCGACGTCACATCGGATGCGGCACTCCTCGGCGAACAGCCGACTCGATCGTGGGTGGTCATGTTCGCGTTCGCTGTGGTTGCGATCGCCGTCTTCACCGCGATCTTTGCGCCTGCGCTTGCGCCGCACGATCCGACGGCACAATCGCTGGTCGATCGGCTACAGCCACCCGGTACGGCGGACCACCTGCTGGGCACCGATGCGATCGGGCGGGACATCCTGTCCCGCATCATCTATGGCGCTCGGCTGTCACTCGGTGCCGCGTTCTTGGTAGCAACCCTGACCTCCGTCCTCGCCGTATCGGTAGGTTTGATTTCCGGCTACTTCGGTGGCTGGGTCGACACGGTGATCATGCGGATCGTCGACATCTGGCTTGCCTTCCCCGGGCTCATTCTCGCAATCGCGATGGTGACGGCCCTCGGACGCGGTCTTGACAAGCTGGTGCTTGCTCTAGTCCTTGCAGGGTGGGCAGGCATGGCGCGTGTGGTCCGCGGCGAAACGTTGCAGCTACGCGAGCGCGAATACACGATGTCCGCGCGCGTGCTCGGGGTCGGCAAGATCGGCATCATGTTCAAGCACCTGCTGCCCAACATCATGCCCACGATCCTCGTGATCACCGCCCTTGACATCGGGTCGACGATCCTCGGTCTCGCATCGCTCGCGTTCTTGGGCGTCGGAATCGGCTCCGAGGTCGTGACGTGGGGCAGCATGCTCTCTGAGGGCCGGAACTACATATCCACTGCGTGGTGGGTGGCCCTGTTCCCTGGACTCGCCATCTTCTTCATCGTCCTGGCGGTCAACCTGGTCGGCGACTGGGTCCGAGATCGTTATGACCCGAGGTCACCGTTCCGTCGTGCGAAGCTCGATGCCGCAACGCGCAAGGCCGCTGAGGAGCAGGAAGCCGCGAGCGTCCGCGATGCAGCGACGGCAGGTGGGGGGGGCTGATCGTGATGACCTGGAAGGAATCCCGAAACGGGGCGAACCATGTCTCTGAACGTCACCGTTGACGCTGGGGTCGCGGTCGCGACCCTGAATCGGCCGGACGCGATGAATGCGTTCGATCCGGAGCTGCGTGCCGAACTTCAGGGGTTCTGGACGCGTATCGACGAGGATGACGACATCCATGTGGTGATCCTCACCGGTGCCGGCGACCGAGCCTTCTGTGCGGGAGCGGACCTCAAGAAGACGATGCCGCCCCCGACGAGCCAGGCTTCGGCAGCTTTCGGCCCCGGATCCACCGATCATCTGTTGGCAGGGCTCTCGACCGATAAACCGTTGATCGCAGCGATCAACGGATTCGCGATCGGTGGTGGGTTGGAGATCGCCCTCGCGACCGACATCCGGATCGCTGCGGAGCACGCCAAGTTCGGCCTCACCGAAGCGAAGATCGGGTCGATACCCGGTGCCGGGGGTACACAGATGCTGCCCCGAGTCGTCGGCCGATCGATGGCTATGCAGATGATGCTCACCGGCGAGCTGATCGACGCCGAAGCAGCCCTCGCATGCGGCTTGGTGAGTGAAGTCATGCCACTCGCGCAATTGATGCACCGTGCGCGAGAGATCGCAGCTGCTATCGCCGCCAATGCCCCGCTGTCGGTGCGGGCGATCAAACGGCTTGTCAACCGCTCGGCGGACCTGTCGCTCGAGACCGGCATGGAGCTCGAGCGGTTCGTTTGGGGGCTCCTGCGGGATTCCGAAGACCGGATCGAGGGGCGCAAGGCATTCCAGGAGAAGCGTCCACCTCGGTATCAGGGAAGGTGATCCGGTGGTAGGTGCACTCGAAGGGCTGACGGTGGTCGAGTACGGTGGCCAGCTGACGAACTACTGCGGCAAGATGTTCGCTGAGCTCGGAGCGGATGTCATCCTCGTCGAACCTCCGAGCGGGAGCGATCTCCGTGCGGAACCCCCGTTTGTCGATGGGCAATCCGGTGATGAGGCGCTCAGCATCCAGTTTGCGTACCGGAACACGTCCAAACGCTCGATCGTGCTTGACATGGATCGGACGGAGGGCCGCGCCGCGTTCGGCCGAATCGCCGGTCAGGCCGACATCGTGCTCGAAGGCCAGCGTCCCGGTCGTCTTGACGAGATGGGTCTGGGATACGTTGCGCTCGCCGAACGCAACCCGTCGCTCGTGATGACGAGCGTCACTCCGTTCGGACAGACCGGTCCGTATGCAGCGTTCGAGGACTCTGACCTCATCCTGATGGCATTCGGTGGCCTACTCTGGATGGGTGGGTATGCGGATGGTCCGCCTGTCCGAGCGGCCGGTGATCAGGCGTACATGGCAGGCAACCTGTTCGGTGCGGTGGCCACGATGATCGCGGTGACAAACGCCGAACTGACCGGTGAGGGGCAGCACGTCGATGTGTCGGTGCAGGAATCGGTGGTCATGGGGCTCGAGAACGCTGCACAGTTCTACGACCTCGAAGGTCACGTTCGGCGGCGGTTCGGCGGCGATCAGCGGGAGGCCGGCTTCGGTGTGTTCCCGTGCCGCGATGGTCACGTGTTCCTCATCGCCAGCGGAATCGGAGGTAATCGCTTTTGGGCGAACCTCGTGGACTGGCTGGAGGAAGAGAACATCGAAGGTGCAACGGCACTGCGCGGCGCGAAATGGGGCAAGCGCGACTTCATGGCGTCCGATGCCGCGCAGGACGAGTTCTGGGACGTGTTCACGCGCTTCTCGCTGACACGCAACAAGCAAGATCTCTACCACGATTCCCAGAAGTGGCGCGTGCCGCTCGGGCCGGTCAACAAGCCCACCGACATCCTGGAGAGCGCACAACTCCGGCACCGTGGCTACTTCGTGGAGATGGAGATGATGGGGCGGTCCGTCAGGATGCCCGGGGCCCCGTATCAACTGTCGGAGACCCCCTGGCAGCTGACGAATCCCGCTCCGAGGCTCGGTGAACACACCGACGAGGTCTTGAAGCGTTTCGGTTTCACTGTCGACGAGCGGTCGGATCTCTTCTCATCCGGGGCCGTGGCGTGATTCGAAAGCCACTCGAAGGGATCCGTGTCATCGATTTCTGCTGGGTGGGAGCGGGTTCGTATGCGACGAAGTTGCTTGCCGACCAGGGGGCGGATGTGATCAAGATCGAGAGCAGCGCCCGGGTCGACGGTATTCGACTCAGCGCACCGTTCGCCGGCGGGAAACCGGGCGTCAATCGCTCGGGCTACTTCGCTGACCGGAACTCGAGCAAGCGCAGCTGCACGATCAACATGAAGACTGCGAAGGGGCGTGAGATCGCTCGCCGACTCATCGCCGATTGCGATGTCGTCACGAACAGCTTCACCCCGGGTGTGATGGAGCGGTTTGGTCTCGATTGGGAGTCAGTCCACGAGATCAATCCGCGAGCCGTGTATCTCGCGATGTCGATGCAGGGTGATGGAGGTCCCGAGCGGTACTACATGGGCTACGGGCTCACGATCAGCGGCGTCGTCGGGCTCCATGCGATGTCGGCGATGCCGGGGCGCCTCCCGGTCGGAACCGGCACGAACTACCCGGACCACATCCCGAACCCTTGTCACGCAGCCTTCGCAGTCCTTGCCGCGTTGCGCCATGTCCGACGCACCGGGCAGGGGCAGTTCATCGATCTCGCACAGACCGAGGCGACGATCTCCGTCCTCGGCCCCTCGATTCTCGAAGCGCAATTCGACGACAGAGATCCCGAACCGCTCGGCAACGGACACCGGCGCTTCCACCCCCACGGCGTCTATCCCGCATCCGGCGACGACCGTTGGGTCGCGATCGCCGTTGCAGACGACGCACAGCGGAGGGTTCTCGCAGATGTTCTCGGTACCGACGATCTCTCGGACAGCGCTTCGATTGCGTCGGCGACCGTGGAATGGGACGCAACGGACCTCGCAATTGCGCTCCAGGAGCGCGGGGTCGCAGCTGCGCCGGTCGAGGATGCCGCGGATGTCGTGGAACGCGATCCACAGCTGGCGCATCGCAACCACTGGGTATGGCTCGAGCACCCCGAGATGGGGGAGACCGTCTACAACGCTCCACCGTTTCGTTTCTCTGGCCTCGATGGAACGATCAGGACGGCTGCCCCGATGCTCGGTCAACACACCGAACAGGTGTGCCGAGAACTGCTTGGCATGGACCCAGACGAGGTCGCTGCGCTCGTCGAGGACGGGGTCCTCGTCTAGGGGACCGGGATCCCGCGCAGCGGGTGATCGGGATGGAGGCTCTGCCGGAGGCTCGTGCCGAGCCGTTGGACTGTCGCCGCAGCCTCTGGGTCGTTGGCGATACTGACCGTTTCGTCAGGGTCTCGCTCGTGGTCGAAGAGCATCGTTCCACCATGGTCACCCGTGGCTGCGTCGTAGAACTCCGTATACCGGTGACGCTGTGTACGCAGCGTCTCGGCACGATACATCCGTCCGGGAGCGGTCGATCGGTCGAGGGTCGACGGCTCGCCTCGCACGATGTCTGCGAAGCTCATGCCCTCTACATGGTCCGGTATGGGAAGCCCGGTGAGCTCGCACAGGGTGGCATAGATGTCGTTCAGAATGACGAACGCTTCGGATTCCTGTTCGGCCGGTGCGCCGGGGGAGCGGAGGATCAGAGGTACGAGCATGTTGGTTTCGAAGGTGGTGTGCTTGCACCACATCCCGTGCTCGCCGAGGTTGTAGCCGTGGTCCGACCACAGCACGACGACGGTGTCGTCGGTCATGCCGAGGCGGTCGAGCTCGCCGAGAATCCGCCCGACGAGCGCATCGACGTATGAGACGCAGGCGTAGTAGGCGTGGATCACCTTGCGTGCTTCCTCGTCGGGGACCGGCCCTTCGTTCGGCATTCCCGCGTACAGGCGGAGCTCGTTCCAATCGCGGTCGGCCGCCTCGGGAACGCCCTCAGGGAGTCGGTAGTTGTGTGGCAGCTCGATGTCTTCGTGGTCGTACAGATCCCAGTAGCGCTGCGGGGCGATGAACGGGAGGTGAGGACGGGCGAATCCCACCGCCATGAACCACGGGGAGGTGCTGTCTGCCATCCGCCGCAGATCGTCGATGGCGCGCAGCGTTGTCATTCCGTCCGTGTACACATCGTCTGATACGTCGGCGCACTCGTACGCCGGCCCACGATGGACACCCCGTGTGACTGGTGGCACTGCCTTGTGAAGGCGCTCGGCTTCGAGGCTCTCCTCAAGGGCATAGCAGTCGAAGTGCCGCCCGATGTCGTCGTTCGCTCGCCATGGTGGTTCGCTCCAACCGTCTGCGTGATCGGCGATCTGATCGAAGATCTTTCCGTTCGAGATGGTGTGGTAGCCATGGGTACGGAAGTGGCTGTTGAGAGCAACGGCATCTGGGGCATCGACCTCGGCGTAGCAATTGCGTTTCATGAATCGTCCGGGAGTCGGGCGTAAGCCTGTCATGACCGAGGCCCGAGAGGGTCCGCACACCGGAAGATTGCAGAATGCCCGTGCGAAACGGGTACCGGAGGCAGCCAACGCGTCCATGTTCGGCGTCACCATCTGCTCGTAGCCGTAGCAACCGAGCTGCGGTCGCATGTCGTCGACCGACAGGAACAGGACGTTCGGACGTGAGTGCGTCAACGTGGATCTAGGAAGAACGCAACCGCATTGCGCTCTCGAGGTGTTTCGTCATGGCCTTTCCGGCCGCTTCGCCGTCACCGGCCTCGAGCGCCTCGATCAACGCCTCGTGCTCCTTCAGGAACAGCTTGTTGCCCTCAGCCGACCGCCACAATGACTGGCTCGGTGGGTGGAAGCCGAGCCACAAGGGAGTCACGACGTGCTGTGTGACGAGAGGGGATCCGAGTCGCAGCACCGCGAGGTGGAACTCGCGATTCATGACCGACAACGTCGCAGACGACTCAGTCTCGGTGGCTGCTGCGAGCTCATCGTGGAGACGTCGGATCTCTACCAGCTGATCGGGTGTTGCTCGTTCACCAGCGAGCTCGGCCAGATGGGCTTCGACGAGTGAGCGGGTGAAGTACAGATCGTTGAGGTCCTGCGGGGACAGCTCCGTCACCGTCGCGCCGCGGTGGGGTGTGTACTGGATCAGACCGTCCGCCTCGAGGAGGCGCAGTGCTTCACGGACCGGTGTAGGGCTGACACCGTAGCGCTCGGCGATCTCGGCCTGACGGATCTGCTGCCCCGGCGTCATTTCGCCGGTCTCCATCTCGCGTCGAAGGCGTTGCACGACGTATGCCGTCTTGCTGAGCGGCTGTTCTTGCTGTGTGGCGTCCATGCGTCTTCCTGCTTCGTTGGTCAAATACTATATCGAAAACAATGGAGGATGCTGGGAATCAGGTGGTTTGCGTCCTCGATCGGCACAATCTATATTTAATATGATAGTGTGGCGAGGTGCCGCCAACGGTGCGTGTAGGACAAGAAACCTGGAGATCTGAACGTGGCAGAGCAAGTAGATGTATTGGTCGTCGGCGGGGCGAGCGCGGGGTACGCGGCGGCGATCGCGGCTCGCCATGCAGGTGCGGAACGCGTGCTGGTCTTGGAGAAGGCACCGCGTGATCAGGTAGGCGGCAACTGCAGGTTCTCTCTCATGGGCTTCCGCTTCGCCCACGGAGGTACCGACGACATCATGAGCCTCCTCACCGATGCCAAGCGCGCCGAGCACGCGACGACCACGGTCCGACCGTACCCGGTCGAGGAGTTCCGATCCGACCTCATGCAAGTGACCGAGGGACGGATCGATACGGATCTCGCCGAGACGCTCGTGACCGACTCGCGCGATGCGATCGCATGGATGACAGAGCTCGGTCACCGTTGGGACTTCTTCCACGGTCGTGTCGAGCAGGACGGAACAGCGCACTACAACCCGGGCACGGTCTTGGCTCCCGACGGAGGCGGGCTCGCCCTCGTCGAGCGTTGGATCTCGATGGGGGACGACCTGGATGTCGAGCTACGATGCGATTCCCGCGTCGCTGGCCTCATCGGGGACCACCGAGCGGTGACTGGCGCCGTGGTCGACGGGCCTGACGGCCGGTACGAGATCGAAGCTGGCTCGGTGATTCTGGCTTCCGGGGGATTCCAGGCGAGTCCGGAGCGCCGTGCTCGATATCTGAAGACCAATGCAGACCTCATGAAGGTGCGCGGCTCCCGGCACAACACCGGGGAAGTCCTCGACATGGCGATTGGCCTGGGTGCCGCCACCTCAGGGCAGTGGCAGGGCGCACACGCTAGTCCGGTGGACATCGACGCACCGGACATGGAGATGGACAACCATGTGAACCGCTACGGCTACCCGTTCGGCATCACGGTCGATCGCAATGCGAAGCGGTTCTTCGACGAGGGTGAGCGTCACCGAACGTACACGTATGCCAAGACAGGGTGGGCGGTCCTCGCCCAACAAGGCGGTGTGGCCTATCAGATCTACGACCAGAAGGCGAAAGAGCGATTCCCGTCGGCGTATGCGGCTGCCCCTGTTGTCGAAGCTGACACCATCCGTGACCTCGCAGCCAAGATCGGGCTCGACCCTGATGCTCTTCAAGCGACGGTGGCCGAGTTCAACGCCTCGATCGACACTTCGGTCGAGTATGACCCGACGATCGAGGACGGCCGCGGGACCAAAGGGCTCACGCCGGTGAAGACGAATTGGGCAAGAGCCATCGACGAAGCGCCGTTCATGGCCTATGGAGTCACCGGTGGGATCACATTCAGTTTCGGAGGTCTGAAGGTGAACCGGTCCTCGCAGGTCCTCAACACAAACGGCGATCCGATCGACGGGCTGTTCGCAAACGGCGACATTGTCGGCATGTTCTATCACAACTACCCGTCCTGCAGTGGAATGACCCGCAACGTCGTCTTCGGCGGCAGGGCAGGGGCTGCGGCCGCAGGCATAAGCTGAGACTGTGTCGACCGACCAGGCGCCACCGCTACCCATCTCAGGAACCTGACCATGACTGAGTCCTACACGCCTGAGCTCGCCGAGTTCTTGGCATCGACCAGCGCGAGCGACGTGCCGCTGGACGTCGTGGAGCGGACCCGCTTCCTGCTCCTTGATGGCATCGCATGCGGTCTCGTGGCGGCGAAGCTCCCTTGGTCCGTCAAGGCCGTTGAGGGCACGCTCGCGGTGGACGGTGATGGTCCGTCCGCCCTCTGGGGATGGGACAGACGCGTGACGCCGATGAGCGCTGCACTGCTCAATGGGACGTTTGTCCAAGGTTTCGAGCTCGATGACTTCCATCCCCACGGCGCACTGCACTCTTCTGCTGTGGTTGTCCCTGCTGCAGTTGCTGCAGTCGAGGCGAGCGGTCGTCGGGTGTCCTTCGACGACTTCCTTGCAGCTCTTGCGATGGGATACGAAGTGGGGCCCCGGGTCGGGATTGCGCTCGGTGGAGCCGCGGCGACGGTTCGCGGGTGGCACAGCGGTGCTGTGTTCGGGCCGTTCGGTGCGGCAGCGGCGGCAGGGAAGGTCTTCGATCTCGACGGGCCGGGATTCGAGAGCGCATTCGGCAACGCCGGTACGCGTGCTGGTGCGTTGATGGCTGCGCAATACAAGTCGATGGTGAAGCGGATGCACCACGGCATGGCGTCACAGGCGGGTCTCCACGGTGCATCTTTGGCGAACGCCGGCTTCCTGGGCACCGAGCGCATCATCGAGCACGAATATGGTGGTGTTGCGTCGACGATGTTCCTGCCCGACGACTCCAGGGACCTCTCTCTGCTCCTCAAGGGACTCGGTGAATATGCACCGCTGATGAACATCGGCATCAAGCGTCACGCTTGTTTGATCATGTTGCATTCCGCTGTCGACGCACTTCTCGCCTACCGCTGCGAGCCCGGGTACTCGCTCGCCGACATCGTCCGTATTCGTATCGAGGTCAGTGAGTCAGTGTTCCGGCGCACCTCCTGGAGGATGGAGCGGCCGGGGTCGTCGCTTGGCGCGCAGATGAATCTCCATTTTGCAGCTGCTGCGGCGCTGATCGATGGCGCCGTGTACGTCGAACAATTCACGGACGAATCGTTGCAACGCAAAGAGGTGTGGGAATTGATGGATCGCATCGAAGTCGTGCACAGTGATGAGATCGACGCGCTCGGTAGGGATCGGCGATTCGTTTCGTACATCGACATCACCGATGTGCATGGTGATGTCACGCGTCTGACCGGGACGCCTCCCCAAGACCGTGGTTTCCGAGCGGACGATGTCGTACGCAAGTACCGAGCTTTGCTCGATGGTGTCATCCCCATCGACCGCATCGAATCGATCGAGGCGCTGGTGCTCGAAGGCGGGGAAGATTCGACCGTCGACGAGCTCATCGCTCTCCTTGCGGCTCCGGCTAATCCGGTGCTGGGAGGTGGAACGTGAAGCCGTCGATCGTGTTCGAAGACGAGACCGTGCTTTCGATGAGCCGAGACCGTGCGTGGGATCTGATCACCGATCCTGAGGTAGTGGTCTCTTGTGTCCCCGGAGCCTCCGTCGTCTCCATCGACGATGACGGTACGATCAACGGAACCCTCTCGCTCCGCCTCGGTCCCTCCGAGACGCAGTTTGCCGGCAAGATCATCCCGACATTCGACGAAGAGAACTACAGCGGCTCGCTTCGGGGACAGGGAACCGACGGCAAGGGCAGGACCCGGTCGCAGATCATCACGCAGTTTGGGTTGAGCGAACGCGGTCCGGACGAGGCCGTGTTCTCTGTCCACTCCGAGATCGCGGTGAGTGGTGCCCTGGCCCAATTCGCCTCCGCCGGCGGTCAAGCCGTGGCCCGCACACTCCTCACCGACTTTGCGAAGAACATCGGTGCACTTGGCGCTCCTCCGGCAGAGGCGGCCACCACCCTCCCAGCGGCCAAGGAGTCGCAGGGCACGAGCCTGAGTGTGTTCAGCCTCGTGCTACGAAGCATCAAAGATGCGATCGCTCGCTTGTTCAATCGTTCCAAGAAGCCGCCGACCGGATAGGAATCCAAGATGAAGGTTGCAGACGCAATCGCAAAGGTACTTCACGAAGAGGGCATCGACACGGTCTTCTCGCTCCTCGGCGAGGCAACGATGCACGTAGTGTCGGCGCTCGACGGGCTGGGTGTGAAGGTGGTCGATTGCCGCCACGAAGGTGCTGCGATGGCGATGGCAGATGGCTACAGCCGGGCGACGGGCAAGCCGGTGCTGTGCGCAGTCACCACCGGTCCGGCGCTCGCCCACACTCTTGTGCCTTTGACCAGCGCGGGTCGGACCCGTTCGCAGGTAGTGGTGCTCACAGGGCTGAGGAACCCGGACAACCTGGGCGACCGCCAGCGCATGGATCATCAGGCCATCGCACGTCTCGCAGGCGTCGGATACCGACCTCTCTTCGATCCCGACAATGTCGTCGAACGGGTACGTGAGGTCGTGGACCAGACGAGGTACACCGGGAAGCCGGTGATCCTCGACGTGACGGAACAGGTACAGATCCAGGAGTACGCGTGGGAGATCATGCCGCGCGGTGATGCCGCATGGAAACAGCGCCAACGGATCCATCCTGATCCCACGATCGTCGAGGCCGCAGCAAAGCTCATCGGGCAGGCCGAGAGACCAGTCGTCATTGCGGGCGTAGGGGCGGAGTATTCCGACGCACGGGAAGAGATCAGAGCCTTTGCTGACCGCATCGGTGCGCTCGTCGCCAGTACGTTGGAGTCGAAGAACCTGTTCGGCGGTGACCCGTACAACGCAGGGATCGCCGGGCTGTACTCCTCGGATCCTGTGATGGAGTTGTTCGCCACGGCCGATTGCGTGATCTCGTTCGGTGCGAGCCTCAATCCGTACACACTCGCCAAGGGGTATCTGTTCCCGGTGGCGGACTTCGTCCAGGTCGACGTTCTCTCTCCTCGCCCGATGGGTGATGGTCAGGACGCTACGCACTACATCCAGGCTGACGCCCTGGCGGCAGCGACAACGCTCTCTGCCGAACTCGCCCGTCAGGGTGTGCCCGAGAAGACGGGATTCCGGACCGCCGAGGTGGCAGATCGGCTCGCATCGGTCGAAGTCGATCCGAAGGAGATCGAGATCGGTCCCGACGAGCTCGACCCGAGGCGCGTGTGTGCGGAGATCGATGCCCTACTTCCGGACGAGTGCGGATTCGCCACCGGCCTCTCCGGTCACTTCTGGTCGTTCACGGCCCTGCACATGACCCGACGTCGGACCCCGCTGCTTGCGTCTACGTTCGTCGGTGCCATCGGATACGGCGTGCCGGTGGGGGTGGGCGCTGCGATCGGATGCCCTGACCAGCCGATGGTGGTGTTCGAAGGTGACGGGAGCATGATGCAGAACGTCCATGCTCTCGAGACGGCGGCTCGCCAAGGGATCAGGGCGCTGATCGTGATCATGAACAACGAGTCGCTCGGCGCCGAGCTGTACAAGATGGGCTTCAACGATCTGAACGCCGAGCTGTCGAACGCGGAAGGTCTCGACATCGAGGGCGTGGCACGGGCCCTCGGATGCACTGCCACCACCGCACGGTCGATGGATGACGTGCGGTCGTTCGTCGATGCGTTCCTCGCAGGAACGGGGCCGTATGTCCTCGATGCGCGCATCTCTCGGAATGTGATGTCCCGAACCTTTCGACGGGCAAACCTCGGCGAGCAATAGGTACGGGGAGCGAGTGCTCAGAACGGGGGCGTCGCGATGACGTCCTGGGTGATCTCGCTCGGACGGCGACAGCCGGTGCTGGCCATCGTCTTTTCGAGTTCGGTAGAGAGGATCTGGATTGCCTTGTCCGCACCCGGCTGACCCCCTGCGGCGATTCCGTACAGGGTGGCTCGACCGAGTAGCACCATGTCAGCACCGAGTGCTAGCGCCTTGACGATGTCGGACCCGCGCCGAATCCCGCTGTCGAGGATGACGGTGGTTTCCGATCCAACTTCGTCAACGACACCGGGTAGCGCTTCGATGGTCGCCAAAGCGCTGTCCACCGCCCGGCCGCCGTGGTTGCTCACGACGACACCGTCTGCACCGTGCTGCACCGCCATCCGTGCATCCACGGGCGTCATGACGCTCTTGACGAGCATCGGACCGTCCCACATCTCCTTCAGGCGGGCAACGTCTTCCCAGGTCATCCCTTTGTTGGCCTTGGGCTTCGGCGTTCCACGGAGCGTGACCATCGGCTGATAGTGCTCCGGGTAGTTCGCGTTCTTCGGCATACCGGACTTGATGATCGTCTTGAACAGGACTCGGGTGAGCCAGCCCGGGTTGAGTGTCATGTCGACGAGTGCCCTGGCGTTCGGCTTGAATGGGAATGTGAACCCGTTCTTCTCGTTGTGCTCACGAAGGCGGCCGAGCGCACTGTCGATCGTGACGACCAGCGTCTCGAAGCCGAGGCTCTTCGCCCGACGAACAAGTTCATAGGAAAGCTCCTTCTCCTCCCACATGTAGAGCTGGAACCACAAGCGCCCACCCGCTTCAGCGATCTTCTCCATCGGGGTAAGCGAACCAGTGGCGAGCGTGAACGGGATACCGGCATCGGCAGCAGCCTTGGCGAGCGCATACTCGCCCTGGTACCACATCAGTCCGGCGACCGCCGTGGGTGCGATACCGATCGGGAGCTCGATGCGTTTGCCAAGGATTTCTGTGCCCATGTCGCGGTCGCGAAGGTCGACCATGAAGCGTGTGTTGAGCCGAAGGCGCTCGAATGCAGCACGGTTGCCCGAGAGAGCTACGCCGTCCTCGGTTCCGCGATCGATGTACTCAAAGATCCCATGCGGAAGACGCTTCTTCGCTACCTGTCGTAGATCCTCGATGCTGTAGCAGCGCTTGATCGATGCCATCATCCGTCTCCTTCGGTTGTCGGGATGATCGCTGTGGGTGTTTCGACGCCGATCACCGCACGGACGGGATCGCCGATCGAGATCGAGGTGGCTCCGACGAGCGGAGCAGCCACCCGTAGGGCTCCATCGCAGAAGTCTGCCATCACGAGGATCCGGTCCTGCCCGATCATTGCATGCGTCCAGGAATAGACGACGCCCGGCGAGTCGAGAACCCGCTCGATCTGCTCAGCATCGTGACCACACGGTGGGACCTCAAGTTTGGGTGCGACGCGGTTGCCACATTCGCTGCATTCGAGGTAGGGGAGAGGTTCATAGTTCGTCATGAGTGTTCCGTTCGGGGTTCCTTCATCGTGCGTCCGGCCAGTCCGGGTAGGCATAGACGCTCTTGCCGCCGCCGACATAGAGAACCTGACCCGTGATCGTGCGTGAGCGTTCCGAGGAGAGGAAGCTCACGGCGGACGCTATGTCCTCCGGTTGGCCGAGGCGTCCCACCGGAACACTCTTGAGCAGTCGGGCTAGTGCTTCCTCGGTGCGGTTGCGTAGGAGCGGGGTATCGATCAGGCCGGGAGCGATGGCGTTCACACGGATCGAACGTGACGACATCTCGACCGCGAGTGCCCGCGTCAACCCCACCATGCCGGCCTTTGCAGAGGCGTACGTCGATTGTCCCCACCATCCGAGCCACGCACGTGAGGTGATGTTCACGATGGTACCTCGCCGTTCCTCGCGCATGGAGTCGAGTGCACGTCGACTGCAGAAGAACGCACTGGTCAGGTCGACCCCGAGGACTCGCCCCCAGTCTTCGTCGGTCACGTTGCGGATCGCAGCATTCCCTCCGATGCCTGCGTTGTTCACGAGGGCGGAGACGACACCGACCGTGCCCTCGATCTCATCGAACATCGCGTTGACTGCGGCAGAGTCGCTGACATCGGCTACTACCGAGGATGCGCTGCCTCCGGCCTCGACAATCGATGCTGCTGTCGACTCGGCCCGGTCGGTCGCCAGATCGTTGACGACGACATGGAAGCCATCGGAGCCGAGTCTGTGGCAGATGGCCGCGCCAATACCTTGTCCGCCACCCGTGACGAGGGCTACGTCCGTCGGTGTGGGATCAGAATCGTTCATGCGGTTTGGGACGAGAAGATGTGACGGCCACCGTTGACGAACAACGTTTGACCACTTACGTACGCACCGGACGGGCCGGCGAGGTATGCGATGGCATGAGCGACGTCCACAGGTTCGGTGCGTGTCGGAAGTGGGCCGCGCAGCGACGACGTACCCCCGAACATGGCCTGCGGTACGCAGACCACGTTCGCTCGGCCGGTGCGACCCTTGTCGAGTGCAAGCGATCGACACACGCTTACGGCCCCAGCGGCAAGCGCACCCGACAGCACCGAGCCGTCGTCGGTTCCGAGGTACCCATCTCCGACGACGAAGGTGACGTCCGCGTCCCCAGGAAGGTGAGAGGCGAGAGTGTCGAGGTCGCCGAGGGTGAAAGCGGCCGGATCGACGATGGCGAGGACGGATCGCCCGGCGGCGGCCTGCTCCGCGCTGTCGGTTGCGACGACGGTGATGGCGCCGTCGACCGCTTCGAGTGTGCTGTAAAGATCAGTGAACGCGTCAGGAACGCGTTTCGGTAGAGCATGGATCGTGAGGCTGACTGTCATCCCGCGGCCTCCAGGACCGTTATGACGCAAGCGCCGTTGTCGAAGCCCGATGCACCTCCACCGGTGACGTGTGCGAGCGCAAGCCGGGCACCGGCCTTCTGACGATCGCCGGCGACCCCCGTCAGTTGGCGGGTCAACTCGGCAATCTGAGCGAGTCCTGTCGCACCGATCGGGTGGCCTCGGCTGAGGAGCCCCCCGCTCGGGTTGACGACGACACCGCTTTCGTCGAGAGATGAACTTGCACCGGAAGCGAGGAACCCGGCGGCGTCGCCTTCGGCGCAGAGCCCAAGCTCCTCGGTGTACAGGAGTTCGGCGATGGAGAACGCGTCGTGCAGCTCGACGACGTTCAGATCGGACGGCCCTATTGATGCTTCTTCGAACGCTGCGGACGCCGTGCGAGCAGTGATGTCGGGTCGAGTGATATCGCGTGCAGCCACGCTGAATTCGCCGGATCGAACCTGTGATGCGAGTACTTTGGGGCCAGCGATTCCTAGAGCCGAGGCACGTTCGCGGTTCATCAGAAGTGCTGCGGCCGCCCCGTCACTCTTCGCGGAGCATTGGAGGAGTGTCAGCGGGTCTGCGACGGGGCGAGAGCCGAGCACTTCTTCCACCGTGGTGGGTCGGCGGAACTGGGCATGGGGGTTCATCGAACCGAAGCGTCGGCTCTTGACGGAGACGGCGGCGAGGTCCTCGACGGTTGCGTCGGTTTCGTGCAGGTAGCGCTGGGCGCGCATTGCATACACCACTGGGTTGTTGATCCCGTTGCTGCCGTCCCATTCGGTCGCTTGGACCGGGAGGGATCCCTTCGGCAGGGTCGACAGCTGATCGACACCGACAACGAGTGCAACATCGGTGTCACCGTGGCCGATCGAACGGCGGGCGAGGTTGAACGCCACCGCGCTGCTTGCGCAGGCATTCTCGACGTTGTAGATGGGGAGACCGGAAGCGAGCCCTGCATATCGCAAGGCTCGCTGCCCGACAAGACTGCCGCCCTTGGCGGATCCGACGTATGCCTCCTCGACGATCGACGAGTCGATGCCCGACGACCGAAAGAGATCGAGGATGGCGCTGGCTGCAACGGTGTCAACGGATCCAGGGTGCTCCTTGGCGAACGGGACGCTCCCAACGGCGGCGACGACGACTTCTTGCTGCAATGTGGTCCTACTTCGGGCGGCTGTTCAATATTATATATCTAAAGTGGGGTTCGCAAACACGCGGTGGAGGAAGGTGACATGCCCACAGGACGACGTATCGGCGTGGCCATGGCTTCGCACGAGTCGGGTACATTCAACCCGACCCCGACGACGATGGTCGACTTTCTTGCGATGGGTCTCCGGCGTGGAGACGAGGTCTTCGAGCTCGAGGGTGTCGGCGGTGTCGGCGGATTCCTGGCCGAGGCCGAAGCACATGCGAACTGGGAGATCGTGCCGATCCTCAGTGCGCTGACGGTGCCGGGCGGCAGGGTCGACCAAGGGGTCATCGACTCGATCGGAAGGATGCTCAGCGACGGCATCGCGGCGGCAGGCGAACTGGATGGGTTCGTACTGCTGTTGCACGGGGCGTGTGCAGGTGAGGGCCTCGACGACGTCGACGGTCACTGGCTGCATCTCGTACGTCGGAGTCTCGGAAGCGAGGTCCCGCTCGTCCTCGGCCTCGACCACCACGCCAACGTGACTCAACGGATGATCGATGGGTGTGACCTCCTGGTCGGACATCGGACGCAGCCCCATGATGTCGCCGACACGGGCCGTATCGCGGGTGCGCTTCTGGCGGCGATCGTCGAAGACGACGTGGCACCCGTGACGTCGTGGAGGAAGATCCCGTTGATCACGCACCAAGAGCAGTTCCTCAGTCATCGACCGCCGATGTCGCTGTGGTTCGAGCGTGCACGTGCACTCGAGCGGGAGCATGACGCCGTCCTGCAGATCTCCGTGTTCCCGATGCAGCCATGGCTCGACGTGGAGGAAGCGGGTTGGGCGGTGGTCGTGCACACGGACGGAGACCAAGCCCTGGCAGATCGGCTCGCGGACGAACTCGCCGACCTCGTTTGGGCGCTCCGCGACGATCTCCTCGTGAAGGATTCCATATCGATTCCGCTCGCCGTTGCAAGGGCGGAGTCGGCGGCGGAGGGGATCGTCGTGCTGTCGGACACCGGTGATTCCGTACTCGGTGGGTCCGGCGGCGACTCAACAGCGCTCCTCGCCGAGATGATCCGTCAAGGGTTCTCAGGCCCGGCGCTCGCGACGGTCGTCGAGCCGTCACTCAGAGAACGGCTCGGGAACGCCCGCGTTGGAGAGGAGGTAACGCTCCTTGTGGGCGGTGCGGTCTCGTTGATGCACGATCCTATCGAGCTCGTTGGACGCTTGGTCTTCGTGGGACCGCTGGTCGTGCCGACGGAGGGGTTCTGGACGCGCTCCGTCGATTTCGGGCACGGGTGTGCGATCGAGACCGCTGTCGGGACGATCGTCGTGAGCGAACGGAGGGGATTCGGTGGCGTCCTTCCCGCGGTCTACGAACACATCGGGATCGATCCGTCGGAATTCAAGGCAGCGATCGTCAAGACGGCGTCGAACTTTCAGTTCTTTGCTGACCTGTCCAGTGAGGTCCTCCGCGTAGACACACCGGGTCCGACACAGTCCGATCTCTTCTCCCTCCCGTGGGAGCGACTCCCACGTCCGATCTATCCGCTCGATTCCGTCGAGGGATGGCGTACCTGAGCGTTTGTCACATCGCGACGAGCGGGATCGATTGCCCTCGGGTCCCGAGGTCCGACGCGATGAAAGTGGCTCCGGCCAGGTCGTCGTCCGGGTTGCTCGGATCGGCTGCGGACGTGATCACGAGGTCTTCCCGTGTGTCGCCGACGAAGGCGCAACTGGTCGTGTTCCGGGTGGGTACTTCGATACTCCCGACCGTCCTACCTTCGTCGTCAAACCGGAGAACCGCTCCTCCGCCCCACAGTGCGACCCAGACGCATCCGTCCGCGTCGACCGTGAGACCGTCCGGTGTCCCGCGTTCCTGTGGAATGTGCACGAATGGCGCACGGTTCGTGGGCGTACCCGTTCCCGAGTCGTAGTCGAACACATCGATTCGTCGTGTCGCGCTGTCAACGTAGTACATGCGGTCGCCGCCGGTGGACCAACCGATTCCGTTGCTGATCGTCGTGGCTGCTATCACCGTGGTCAACGTACCGCCGGGTTCGAGGCGATACAGCGCTCCCGCCCGCTCGGCGGCGTCGTCGGCCATCGTGCTGGCCAGGAGCCGGCCCTCGGGGTCGACCGCTGCATCGTTGGAACGCATCGACCGGTCCGGTATCGAGGGGTAGGCAGCGATCTGTCGTTGTACTTCGCCGTCGAGCTCGATGATCGAGTCCGCCAGACACACAAGCCAGGTCTGCCGAGTGGTCCGTGCGATCGCGCCGACCGATGACGGGAGGGTGATCGTGGACCGTTCGCCTTCGTAGCCTTTTTGGTGGATCACACCGCCGGTGATGTCAATCCAAGCCACCTCTCGCGATTCCTTGTTCCACACTGGGCCCTCACCCAGAGCGCACCGGTGGGGATCGAAGATGTCGAGGATGGCCATGATCGTTCGCTCCTTGCGCGGCGGCTATGATCGTATATTCAATATGACAATGGAGGAGTGGCGGTCGTGTCGAATCGGTTGGTTGGCAAGGTAGCGGTCCTTACAGGTGCATCCCGAGGAATCGGTGCTGCCGTCGCCCGGAGGTTCGGCGCCGAAGGCGCGTCGGTCGTCGTCGGCTACTACCCCGACGATGAGATGGCATCGCTGGCCACGAATGTTGCACGCGAGATCACAGCGGCAGGAGGAACGGCGATCGCCTTCCCTTCGGACGTGACCGACCCAACACAAGTCGACGCGATGGCCAACGCAGCGATCGATCGGTTCGGTTCCATCGATGTCCTGGTGGCCAACGCGGCAGCGTTCCAGCGCGGCCCCTGGGACTCGGCGACGGACGCAGACTGGGATCGCGTGCTGGATGTCAATGTGAAGGGCACGTTCTCGTCGATTCGCAGCGTCCTTCCAGCGATGATCGAGCAGGGATCGGGGAGCATCATCACGCTGTCATCCGTCATGGCGCGAGCCGGAGTGACTGGGATGCTCCCGTACGTCGCGTCGAAGGGCGCGATTGTGGCGATGACACGTTCGCTTGCCCGTGAACTCGGCCCCAGCGGGGTGCGGGTGAACGCCGTAGCTCCCGGAGCCATCAAGACCGAGCATGAGAAGGAGACCCCAGGTCCCAAAGGGCTTGGCGACTACATGGCGGAGACGTTCCAGTCGATCCCGCGCCGTGGCGTAGCGGCCGACCTCGAAGGCGCGTTCGTGTATCTCGCGAGCTCTGAGTCCGACTTCGTGACGGGTCAGGTGATCGCCGTCGACGGTGGTTGGGTAAACCGCTGACACCTGCTGGCCGTCAGGCCAGAGCTCGCTCGATATACGGTGCTGCTCGCCCGAAGGCATCTGCCGACTCGACGACGCCCTTGATGTAGACCCGGTCGAATCCGGCTGCTGCGAGCGTGGCCAGACGTTCAGCGTGCTGCTCCCAGGTGAGGAAGTTCACGCGACCCTCGAGTGAGCGCCGGAGATGGCCGGGATCACGTTCTTGGCGTTCGCCCCATGCCCGGAAGAAGTCCTCGATCTCGGACGGACGATTCCCCCCGAACATCCGGTACCCACAACTGATCGCGATGAGCGTCGGGTCGCGTCCCGCGTTCTCGGCCGCTTGACGCATCGTGGCGACGCGCGCTCGGATCTTCTCGACGTCGGTGGAGAAGACGTTGAACTCATCGGCATACGAGCCTGCCAGGCGAGGCGTCGTGTGCTTCCCCGACCCACCGACGACCAAGCGGAAGCTCTTGCGCAGTGGCGGCTGATACGCGTGCCCTTCGAACGAGAACCGATCGCCTCGATAGCCAGCTTCCGGGGTGTCGATGTAGGCGCGGAGGTAGGCGAGCGCTTCCTCGAGTCTCGCGAACCGCTCGGAACGCTCCGGGAACGCGAGCCCGAGCATCGTGTGTTCTTTCTCGTTCGAGCCTGCACCGAGACCGAGTGAGAATCGTCCCCGAGATATGGCATCGATGGTCGTGGCAGCCTTTGCATACACGGCCGGATGCCGGAATGTCACCGGGGAGACGAGCATCGTGATCCCGATCCTCGTCGTTTCGCGAGCGAGGGCGGCAGCCTGGAGCAGTGCGTCATAGCCCTCGCGATCGAGTCGCCCCCCGTCGGTGTCCTGGACGTAGTGATCGGCGAGGGCGATCGCGCCAAATCTGTGTTCCTCAGCGATCGCTGCGATGTCGCACAGGTGCCCGAACGATCCGTTGACCTGTACTGCTGCTTCCACCCGCACACCTCTCTGTATATCATGTAGTGTATATGGGCCAAGGTCGGCCCGGCGATACGAGAGAAGCGATGAGCGACCCGACATCCGATGGTGCAACGGCATCTCCGACCCCGTTCGCCGGACCCACAGCGATCGGAAGCCCCGCTGACCGCGCTGTGCAGATCCTCGAGTCGTTCCCCGACCTCGACGCCGAACGAGACCGATACATCGCCTCGCTGCCGACGTCGATTGAACCCGAGACGCGTCGTTGGCTCGAAGAGAGCTTTGCCATGTTGAGCCGCACCTTCCCCGAGATCGTGGAGTACCTTGCCGCATCAGCCGATCATCTCGCGATCGACCTCATGTCCTTCTACCGCGGAGTCAACGCCTCGGTGTTCCGCGACAGCGTTGTGGTCCCGGGGTTCGCCGAGGTCGAAGGCTGTTCCACTGCCGGTGCACGGCATCCGGATGTCGGGGCCTGGCTCGTGAAGAACCGCGACAGCTCAGAGGCGATTCGCCGACGTCAGATCATCGTGGAGCA
>JAUIIM010000127.1 GCA_030431785.1 Acidimicrobiia bacterium
CAGACCTTCACGATCGATGTTCAACCGGCGTCGGGAGACACCATCGAACCGGTTGTCGTCATCGTGACCCCTCCCGAGGACGCCACCTACTCGGTCGGCGAGTCGGTGGTTGCCGACTACACCTGCACCGATACCGAGTCGGGAGTTGCGTCTTGTGTCGGCGATGTTGCCAATGGCGAGACCATCGACACCTCCGCAGCTGGAACCTTCGATTTCACTGTCACTGGAACGGATTACGCCGGCAACCAAGCTGTCGTTTCACACTCATACCACGTCGAAGAGGCTCCAACGGCAGTGACGATTGTCGTCGGTGAAACGATCGCCATCATCGACGATGTCTCAGTGATGCCGCCAGCGGTGATCGCAATCATCGAGCAGATCGCCGTCAGTGACGATGTCTCCGTCGAGCCGCCGGTCCGCATCGTCGTGGTCGAAGAGATCGCCGTCTCCGATGACCCGGTGGTGACGCCACCCACGACAATCTCGATCACCGAGACGATCAGCGTCACCGACCTACCGACCGTCTCTCCTGCCGTGTTCATCGAGCTTGTGGAAACGATCGGCGTCGAGGACTCGGTCGCAGTGGACCCGGAGGCGCTTGCCAGCCTGTCAGGTGCTGTTTGGTCGGACCTCGACGGGGACGGGATCCGAATTCCGGGCGAACCCCCAATGGCGGATGTCACGCTGTATCTCGACCTCGACGATGACGGCACGTTCGACACCGGGGAACCGTCCCAGACAACCGCCGCCGATGGCAGCTACACATTCGGGGGACTCGTGCCGGGCGAATGGGTCGTCCGTCAGATCGTTCCCACCGGTTTCACACATACGTTCCCATTCGGCCCCGATGAGCACCGTGTCGTTCTTGCCTCTGGCGAGACGGCGGCGGGTCTTGACTTCGGCAACGAGCCGGCGCCCAATCTTCCGCCTGAAATCCAACCGATCGATGACGTCTCTGCTACGGAGGGGACGCTGATCACCATCGACCCGACGATCACCGATCCGGAGGGCGACGGCTTCGACATCGAGTGGGAAGGGGCACCGCCGACTGCGGCAATCAACGGCATCTTTGAGTGGACACCTAGTGAGGTAGAAGGGCCGGGCGTCTACCCCATCACGGTGATCGCGACACAAGTCGGCAACCCGGCCAACACGGCCTCGGAGACATTCACGATCACAGTCGCCGAGGACAACCAACCTCCGGCGATCGACCCCATCGGCAGTCAGATCGTTGAGGTAGGCAGCGTTCTGGCGGTGACCGCCACGGCGCGCGACACGGATCTGCCTGCGCAAACATTGACCTTCACCGTGTGGGGTGAGATGGAAGAGCTCCCGGCCCCCGCCGGCGTTTCGATTCATCCCGTGACCGGCGAAGTGACCTGGGCTCCTTCACCCGGACAGGTCGGCGACCACGACATCACCGTGTCGGTGTCCGACGGCTTCACCACCGACGCAACGACGTTCAGCGTGCGAGTGCTCCCCGACCCCAACAATCTCCCGCCGACGATCGAACCAATACCCGACTTCACGATCGATGAGGGGACCGAGATCAAGATCACACCGATCATCTCCGACCCTGAGGAGGATCCCTTCACGAAGGTGTGGGACGGCGTTCCCGAGGGCGCTGCCATCAACGGGATCTTCATATGGACGCCGACCGAAGACCAAGGTCCTGGAACCTACCCGATCTCGCTGACGGTGACCCAGGACGACAACCCTTCGAACACCATCACCCGAACCTTTGCGATCACCGTCGAAGAGGTCAATTCCGACCCGGTGATAGAACCCGTAGCCGACCGGAACGCCAGCATCGGTGAGGCGATCGAGATCGACGTCGTCGCCACGGATTCGGACCTCCCGGCGAACACCCTGTCCTTCGCTCTGATCGGCACGGTGCCAACCGGCGCCTCGATCGACGGCGACGGGACATTCACATGGACGCCGACCGCCGACCAAGCCGGAATTCACGACATCACGGTGGAAGCCACCGACGGTGTGGGAGGGATTGCCACCGACACATTCCGAATCACCGTCGAGGTCATCGCTGACCTCTCAATTGAACTCGTCCGGATTTCGCCCCTCCCAGTGTTCTTCGACGAGGAGGCGGTGTATCGGGCGACGGTGGCCAACGAAGGTCCCGACGCGGCACCCGACGCCGAATTCACCCTGATCGCACCAGGCTTCAGCTGGGACCTCGAGGCGCCACCGGGATGCACGAAGGTGCTCAACAATGTTCAAGGCACCGAGGACGTGATCTGCGATCTCGGTGACATCGCTCCCGGTGACGAGGTTGTCGTCGATGTGCACGCAATACCCGAGTCCGGGGTGGCGGTTGTATGGCCACTCGATGCTGAGTCTCGCAGCGGAGCCACCGACCCAGACCTATCAGACAACGCCACCTCTACCGTCGCTTCGCCTGTCGTGAGGACCGCTGACCTCGGGGTTGAACTCACGGTTGACGAATCCGACGGAACGAACGACGGCGCCGTCGACCTCGGTGATGAACTCACCTATGAGGTTGACGTCACGAACTACGGCCCACACGATGCAACCGGTGTCGGCGTCACCACCGTGTTCTCCAACGACGTGATCCCGGTCGACCTTCCCGACGGTTGCGTGTATCTCGCATCCACCACCCTCCTTCCAGCTGGGGTGAGGTGCTTCTTCGACACGATCGCCGCCCCGAGCGGCGCACCGGCGATCCCCTTCCCGGTGACGTTCGAGTTCACCGTGGGGACCGCGACGCCCGGACCACTTGAAGCAACCGTGAGTGCAACATCCGCATTCGCTGTCGACGAGGAACCGTTGAACGACGAGGACACCGTCAACGTTGATGTCGTCGCACCGAGCGCCGATCTTGACGCAGGGCTGGTCACACCCTCGTTCATTGTCGTTGGCGAGCCAGGTTCGTACAGCGGACTCGTCGAGAATCTTGGTCCGGATCCAACATCCGACGTGACGCTTTACATCGACATCGCCGCCCCAGTGGACGCATTCACCGTCACGAACGTGCCACCGGATTGCGGGTTCGTCAATGTGTGGGGTTCGCGACCCCCGCACCTCACCTGCACGGTCGGATCGCTGGCCGAGCCCGACGGCGGCATCTTCGGTCCCGACTACTACGTCACCGATGCCTTCACGGTTACTTGGAACCAACCCGGTTCCTTCGAGGTGAGCGCAGAGGTGGTAGCGACCGACCCGAATGACCCTGTCGTGACGAACAACATCTCGACGGTCGATATCACCGCGTACGAGGAGCACGGCGACGTCGACGGCGACGGTATCCGCAACTCGGTCGACGGGATCACGAGCGGTGATAGCTTCGCTAGTCAGGCATCGATACCGTCGAACGCGTTCACCGACCGACATCGACCCGGTACGCACTTCACCGGTTTCGGCACTACCTACGGCCTCATCGTCGACCGCTTTGACGAGTTCGTCAACGTCGTCGACCGTGGAGATCCTGCCCAAGGTGTGCAGGTGTTCATTGTCGGCCCTGACAATGGCGACTACGCGATCTTCCAATTCTGTGGCATGCCAGGGAATGTTTGGATCACAAGCGGGACCTCGTCGTTCCATACGTGTGGCTCCCACATCGTCGAGGTCGAGACGGGACTGGTCGTCCTGTTCACCTCCGACGGAGCGCGGATCGACGTCAGTGCAGGCAGCATTGTCGAACTTGTGGACGAAGATGGAACCGTCCGAGTTGAGGTGATCTCAGGCAACGCGGTCGTGACCGTGGACGACCTCATAGTCGAACTCACCGAGGGAGAGACCCTCGACAACCCCGGCAGTCTGAATCCCGATCTGGACGACGATGGGCTGACAGCGTCCGAGGAGGCCCTCACCGGCACCGATCCACTGAGCGCCGACTCCGATGGCGACGGACTGGTCGACGGAATAGATCCGAGCTGGCTCGCCGGACTGGTGCAGGACACATCGCGCCGCGACTTCCGGCCCCGATACACGAGGTCACTGATCCAGCTCCAGGTCACCCTGCTTGAGATAGCTGTTCACCTCGGCGACCGATCGACAGCGCTAGCCATCCTCGACAACATCGAAAACCGAATGGATGGCTGCGGCGACAGCCCTGATCGGAACGATTGGATCCGCAGCTGTGACACACAGGCGACGCTCCAGCAAGGAATCGCGATCTTGCGACGGAACCTCACCGAGATGGCTCTCCCGGCTCCGTGGTGGAAATCATGGCTCTAGAGACAATCGAAAGCGGAGGAAAGCTCATGAATCTGAGAATCATTGGTATCGCAGCCGCAGTGTTGCTCGTCCTCGCAGCTTGTAGCTCGGACACCGTGGAATCGACGGCAGTGGGAGATGACTCTGCGACACAGACCTCTTCTCCCGCTGCCGCAGGGGGAGAAGAAGCGCAACCTCCCTCCACTCCTGGATCTGGCGGATCCGCAACCCTCACGATCGGCGACCAGACGTACGAGTTCGACGAGTACTACTGCATCCAGGGCAGCGCGAACACCGGCAACAGTCGGGCATCGTTCTCATCGGGCGCCTTCGGTGACATCGATGGTGTTCGAGTCCAGCTCGATGCGTCGATCCAAGACATGAACGAAGGTGACGCCATGGAGGGTGAGGGCACCATCCACAGCGTCTCGCTCAACGACATCGAGGATTTTCAGAATCCATCAGTGTCGTGGGACGCCGTCACCGGGTTCATCAGTGCACCCGCCTGGACCGTCGAGTACGACGGATCGACGGTGCGGGCAGACGCACTGTTCGACGACGGGCTGACGGACGACCTCGAAGAGATCCCCGGCACGCTCGAAGCAACCTGTAGTTGATAGGAGACACCGTGGCAGACACATTGAAGCAAGTCACCCGAATGCGGTCGGCGATGTTGGCACTCATCACGTGCCTCGTCCTCGTCGCTGCGTCGTGCGGCGGCGACTCGGACGCTGGAACCGAACCGG